>NZ_QKSK01000018.1:0-32813 GCF_003234145.1 Curtobacterium sp. MCPF17_011 | reverse complement strand
TCATGACCCGACCAGCCGAAACCGATCGAGCACGAGGTCAATAAAATTGGCATTGACAATGTGCACGCTGTTGAGTTCTCAAGGACCAGACGCACTCCCCACACAACACCAACACGATGTCACGCCAGAGAGGCTGTCGTTCTCGAACCCACCGGATGACCGACACGAAGTCGACACCGGATCGATGGGGGTGGTTGCTGGAGGCGGACCCCGTCCGGACTGCATCTCCGGGCTGTTCACCCGGTGACCGTCTCGGCCGTTCCGTTCCGCCTCAGCGGCAACGAGTGATTACTTTACACACGGTCCGAGGGCCTGCCAACCAGGTCCGATCCCGGGCGTGTCGTGCCATCGGACCATGCCGCGTACCGACGTCACCAGGCCGGCCCCGAGACGGACGGAAGCCCGACACCATGACGGTGTCGGGCCTCCAGAGCGGTGCGGGGCGCTCAGTGCCGGGCGATGACCGGGTTGCGGAGCGAACCGATGCCGGAGATCGTAACTTCCACCACCTCGCCGTCCCGGATCTGCCCGACGCCGGCGGGGGTCCCGGTGAGGATGACGTCGCCGGGCAGCAACGTCCAGATCGACGAGATGAACTCGATGAGCGTCGGGATGTCGTGGATCATCTCGTTCGTCGAGGCTGCCTGGCGGAGGTCGCCGTCGACGCGCGTCTCGAGCCGGATGTCGGACGGGTCGATCTCCGTCTCGATGACCGGGCCGAGCGGGCAGAACGTGTCGAACCCCTTCGCTCGTGCCCACTGACCGTCGCGAGCCTGCAGGTCACGCGCGGTCACGTCGTTCGCGATCGTGTACCCGAGGATCACGCTCGCGAAGTCCTCCTTCGCCACGTTCTTGGCGAGGGAGCCGATCACGATGGCCAGTTCGCCCTCGTGGTCGACGCGGCCGATGTCGGCTGGCAGACGGATCGGGTCCTCGGGGCCGATCACCGAGGTGTTCGGCTTGAGGAACACGACCGGGTCGTCCGCGGTGTGCTCCTCCATCTCCGAGACGTGCTCGGCGTAGTTGAGGCCGACCCCGATCACCTTCGACCGCGGGATGACGGGGGCGAGCAGCTTCGCGTCCTTCAGGGACACCCGCTCCCCCGTCGTCTCGAAGCCCTGGTACATCGGGTCGCCGGCGAGCACCACCAGTGCGCGCTCGTCGAGGATGCCGTAGCGGGGGTCCTCCCCCTCGGTGCTGAACCGTGCGATCTTCACGGGTCGACCCTACTCAGCGCTCGGCGTCGGGTCCGTGAGCCGGACCATCCAGCCGTGCGGGTCGGGGCGGCGGCCGTACTGGATGTCGGTGAGTTCCTCGCGCAGGGACATCGTCAGTTCGCCGGCGCCCGACGTCGGCGAACCGATGGTGAACCCCTCACCTCGCAGCTCCGCGATCGGTGTGACGACGGCCGCGGTCCCACAGGCGAAGGCCTCGGTGATGGTGCCGTCGGCGACACCGTCCCGCCACTCCGCGAGGGACACCGCACGACGTTCCACGCTGAGGCCGCGGTCGAGTGCGAGCTGCAGGATCGAGTCCCGGGTGATGCCCTCGAGGATCGAGTCCGAGTCCGGCGTGACGAGCGTGCCGTCGGAGCGCACCAGGACGACGTTCATGCCGCCGAGCTCCTCCAGGTACTCGCCCTTCTCGGAGTCCAGGAACATCACCTGCTGGCAACCGTGTTCGTACGCCTCCTGCTGCGGCAGCAACGACGCCGCGTAGTTGCCACCGGTCTTCGCGGCTCCGGTGCCGCCCCGGGCGGCGCGGGCGTACTGCGTCGAGAGCCAGATCGACACCGGCTTCGGGCCGGACGTGAAGTACGGGCCCGCCGGACTCGCGATGCAGTGGTACTGCACCTCGTTCGCAGCACGGACACCGAGGAACGACTCGGTCGCGATCATGAAGGGGCGGAGGTACAGGCTCGTCTCCGGAGCGGACGGCACCCAGTCCTGGTCCGCCGCGACGAGCCGGCGGATCGACTCGACGAACACCGATTCGGGCAGCTCCGGCAGCGCGAGCCGACGGGCGGAGCGGGCGAACCGACGGGCGTTCGCGTCCGGACGGAACGCCCAGATGGAACCGTCGGCGTGCCGGTAGGCCTTCATGCCCTCGAAGATCTCCTGCGCGTAGTGCAGGACACTCGCACTCGGATCCAGGGAGAGCGGTCCGTACGCGTGGACCGAGGCGTCGTGCCAGCCGTCGTCGATCGTCCACTCCACCGAGGCCATGTGGTCCGTGAAGTGCTTGCCGAACCCGGGGTCGGCGAGGATCTCCTCGCGCTCGGCGGCGGCACGGCGCTCCGGGGACGGGGTCGTCGAGAAGTCGAGGGCGAAGTCGGTGTCGGTGGTCTCGGTGGTGCTGTCGCTCATGCGGGTGGCTCCTGTCAGGCCGTGGTGGTGCGTGCGGCTGCCGCGGCTCCGGCGATGGCGTCGCCGATCTGGGCCGTGGACCGTCGGGTGGTGCCCCGGCTGGCGAGGTCGGCCTCCACCGCGCGGGTCACCGCGCCCGCCAGGTCCGCCCGGCCGACGTGGTCGAGCAGCAGGGCGACCGAGAGGACCGCGGCGGTGGGGTCGGCGGACTGCTGGCCGGCGATGTCCGGTGCGGACCCGTGGACCGGCTCGAACATGCTGGGGAAGGTGCCGTCGGGGTTGAGGTTGCCGGAGGCCGCGAGGCCGATGCCACCGCTGATGGCGCCGGCGAGGTCGGTGATGATGTCGCCGAAGAGGTTGTCGGTGACGATGACGTCGAACCGGGAGGGCTCGCGCACCATGTGGATGGTGACCGCGTCCACGTGCTGGTAGTCGACCGCCACCTCCGGGTACTCGGCACCGACCGCGGCGACGGTCCGCTGCCAGAGCGAGCCGGCGTGCACCAGGACGTTGCTCTTGTGCACCAGGGTCAGGTGCTTCCGCGGGCGCCGCATCGCGAGGTCGAAGGCGTACCGCACGACCCGTTCGACACCGTGCGCGGTGTTGAGCGAGACCTCGGTGGCGATCTCGTGCGGGGTGGCGACCCGGATGGCGCCGCCGTTGCCGACGTACGGGCCCTCGGTTCCCTCGCGGACGACGACGAAGTCCACCTCGCCCGGGTCGGCGAGGGGCGAACCGACCGCCGCGTGCACCTTGGTCGGCCGCAGGTTGACGTAGTGGTCGAACGCGAACCGCAGCTTCAGCAGCAGGCCGCGCTCGATGATGCCCCCGGCGAGGCGCGGGTCACGAGGGTCACCGCCGACGGCGCCGAGCAGGATCGCGTCATGTCCCGCCAGCGCCGCCAGGTCGTCGTCGGTGAGGATGTCCCCGGTCGCCAGGAAGCGCTCGGCTCCCAGCGAGAACGGGGTCTCCTGCACGTCGAGGTCACCGTCGGTCACCGCGTGCAGGACCTTCAGTGCTTCGTCCACGACCTCCGGGCCGATGCCGTCGCCACGGATGACGGCCAACCTGAGCGTCTGCGACATGAGGGTCTCCTAGAGCGTGATGTCGATCTCACGCAGCGAGGCTGCGTCGATCGTCGAGCGGACGTGCTCGAGGACGTCGTCCGGCACCGGCGAGTCGACGGTCAGCACGCTGAGCGCCTCACCGCCGGCGGACTGACGGGCGATCTGCATCGCGGCGATGTTGATCCCCGCCTCACCGAACTCCTTGCCGTAGACCGCGACGATGCCCGGACGGTCCGTGTACGCCATCACGACGTGGTGCTTGTCGAGGGCGACCTCGACGTCGTACCCGTTGATCTCGACGAGCTTCTCGACCTGCTTCGGGCCGGTGAGGGTGCCCGAGACGCTGATCGCCGGGCCGTCCGACTGGGCACCGCGGATCGTGAGGAGGTTGCGGTACTCGGGGCTGTCCGCGTCGGTGATGAGCCGGACGGTGACACCGCGCTGCTCGGCGATGAGCGGCGCGTTGACGTAGGACACCTGATCGCTGACGACGTCGGTGAACACGCCCTTCAGCGCCGCGAGCTTCAGCACGCTGACGTCGTACGCGGCGAGCTCGCCGTGCACCTCGACGTCGATGCTCGTCACGGGCGAGGTCGCCATGGCCGTGAAGACCTGGCCGAGCTTCTCGACCAGCGGGATGCCCGGGCGGACGTACGGGTCGATGACACCACCGGCGACGTTGACCGCGTCGGGGACGAGCTCGCCGCCGAGCGCGAGGCGGACCGACTTGGCGACGGCGACACCGGCCTTCTCCTGCGCTTCGTCGGTGGAGGCACCGAGGTGCGGGGTCACGACGACGTTCGGCAGGGACACGAGCGCCGAGTCCTTCGGCGGCTCGGACACGAACACGTCGAGACCGGCGCCGGCGATGGTGTTCGACGTCAGCGCCCGGTGCAGCGCGTCCTCGTCGATGAGCCCGCCGCGGGCGACGTTCACGACGAAGGCGGTCGGCTTCATCAGCGCGAACTGCTCGTCGGAGATCATGCCCACCGTCTCGGGTGTCTTCGGCATGTGGATCGTGGTGAAGTCCGCGCGCCGGAGCAGGTCCTCGAGCGAGACGAGTTCGACGCCGAGCTGCTGGGCGCGGGCCGAGGTCACGTAGGGGTCGTACGCGATGACCGAGACGCCGAACGCCTGCAGACGCTGGGTGATCAGGGCACCGATGCGGCCGAGGCCGATGATGCCGACCGTCTTCTCGTAGAGCTCGACACCGGTGTACGACGACCGCTTCCAGGCACCGGCAGCCAGCGACGCGTGCGCTGCCGGGATGTGGCGGGCGAGCGACAGGATGTGCCCGACCGTCAGCTCGGCCGCGGAGATGATGTTGGACGTCGGCGCGTTGACGACCATCACGCCGGCGGTCGTCGCCGCCTTGATGTCGACGTTGTCGAGGCCGACGCCGGCACGGGCGATGACCTTGAGCTCCGGGGCCGCGGCGATCGCCTCGGCGTCGACCTTGGTCGCGGAGCGCACCAGGATCGCGTGCGCGTCGGACAACGCCGCGAGCAGCGCTGGACGGTCGGTACCGTCCACGTTCCTGATCTCGAAGTCGGGCCCGAGGGCGTCGACGGTGGCGGGCGAGAGTTCTTCGGCGATCAAGACGACCGGCTTCGACACGACTGCGGTTCCTCACACGAGACGGGTGGTGTACCACCACCCTACCGACGGCCGGACCCGGTTACGACGCCGGGAGCGGGTCAGAGCTCGACGAGGCTCGGCACGTAGAGCTGCAGCGTGAGCCACAGCGCCCCCGCGGCGGCGAAGGCGACGACGAGCACCGCGACGGTCATGACCGCCGTCGACCGTCGGGTCACCCACACGCCGACCGCGTACGCGAGTGGCGGGATGAGGACGTCGAGGACCAGCCACACCCACGGCACGGATCGCTGCAGGGACGCTCCACCGGCGGACCCGACGAACTCGTTGAACTTCTGCAGCTTGTCGGTGATCACCACGAAGTTGCCGACGCTCTGCGCGGTCATGTAGGCGAACAGCGCCGCGAAGAACACCCAGACGACGATCCGTCCGACCAGTGCTCCTGGGGTGCGGGACCCGCCAGCGGGGCGCTCGACGGCGCTCACCCGAAGCTCCGCGTCATCAGGAACGGCCACGGGAACAGGACGACGGCGCCGAGCAGCATCCAGAGCAACCGCGTGCGCGTGCTGCGGGTGCGGGCGACCCAGATCACCACGGCGAACCAGAGCGCCGGCGCGACGATGGCCAGGAAACGGAGCAGCGTGACGAAGCCGGACAGCACCGCGTCGGTCGTCGACAGGTAGCTGGTCGAGGCCGTGAGCAGCCACGCGACGGTGTAGAGCAGGTACAGCCCGCCGAAGACACCGAACCCGATGAGCGCCCCGGACGTCTCCGGCGCGTCGGGATCACGGGAGTCCCGTTCCTTGACGGCGATCGGGTTGCGCGCGGCGTCGACGTGCGTCGCGTCCTCGGCGTCATCCCACGACAGGGCGGCGTCGTCGTCGGGTTCGCGCGCCTCGGTCATGCCGTCGATCCTACGAGGGTCGCCGCTCATGCCTGCGCGGGCTGGGTCTCGAGGACACCGGCGACGACGTCGCGGACGGCCGGGAACAGCGGATGGCCCTCCATGAGTCCGGTCAGGATCTCGGTCAGGGCGTGCGCGGTGGCACCGGAGCGGAGCAGGGCGTGCAGCTCGATCGACTCGGGGTCGTCCTGGTCGTCGAACTCCAGCGCGACGCGGACCGCACCGATGAGGTGGTCGACGGGCAGGCCGCGCTCGGCGAGCTGCGCGGCCGGGCCGATGAAGCGCTCACGACGACCGAGCTTGCGGAGCGGGTTGCGACCGACACGACGGGTGGTGTCGGGCAGGAGCGGGTTCGCGATGCGGGTCAGGTTCGCCGCGACGTAGCGGGCGTGGTCCGCCGGGTCGAAGCCGTGCTTCGCGACGAGCAGCGCGGTCGTCTCCGCGAGCACCCCGTCGACCTCAGCCCGCACGTCGGGGTCCTGCAGGGCCTCCCGGATGAGCCCGATGCCGCGGACCCAGCCGTGGTACGCGGCGGCTCCGTGCGCCGTGTTGACGGTGTAGAGCTTCCGCTCCACGAACGGCTGCAGGTCGTCGACCCAGGTCACGCCGTCGATGACGGGAGGCTCGGAGCCGGTCCCGGCGAACGGCGTGCGCTCGATGACCCACTCGTAGAACGGTTCGAGGACGACGTCGAGGCCGCCGGACTGTCCGAGCACCCCGGACTGGTCGGGGACGATGCGGTCGATCGCGCAGTTGGCGAAGACGGCGGCGATGTCGCGGTCCTCGAGGATCGGCGCGCGTCGGATGCTGGCGTGCAGCGAGTCGGTGGCGTTGAAGGCGTTCTCGCAGGCCACGATCGTGACGTCGCCGCGGTCGATCGGGCGTGCGGCCAGCCCCTCCGCGATGAGCGGCGCCACGAGGGGCAGGGTGCGCGCGCCGACGGCCGTCGTGACGACGTCGGCGTCGGCGATCGCCTGCACGACGCGGTCACGGTCGGTCTTGCTGTTCAGCGCACGGAACCCGTGGACCAGGTGCTCGACGGGCATCTCACCGACCTCGTGCACCACGAACCGGCCGGCTTCGTTGAGGGCGGAGACCACACGCTCGTCGACGTCGACGAAGGTGAGGTCGTAGCCGCTCGCCACGAGGAACTGGCCCACGAACCCGCGCCCGATCTTGCCGGCGCCGATGTGGACCGCTCGTCTCGTCACCGCCATCGAACGATCATCCCATGCTCGACGGACCGTGCCTGCCAGGGTGTGGAGAGGACGGAGGGGACGGCGACGGAGCGCGTCACGGCGCTGCGCTGACGTCCTCGGGAGACGTCGGGGTACTGGAGGAGCTGCTGCATGGTGTCCGGGTCACATCGAGAGGCGGCGGTGCAGTGCACCGCCGCCTCGCGGGTCGAGCTTGTCTCGGGCAGACTACCGCGCGGCCGAACCGTCGACGTAGTCCGAGTCGGCCTGCTTCCACGCGAAGAGCTTGCGGAGCTCGCGGCCGGTCGCCTCGACCGGGTGGCCCTCGCCCTTCTCGCGGAGGGCCGTGAACTCCGGCGCGCCGGCGTCCTGGTCCTCGATGAAGCGCTTCGCGAAGGTGCCGTCCTGGATGTCGGCGAGCACCGCCTTCATGTTCTCCTTGACCTCGGGCGAGATGACGCGCGGGCCGGAGACGTAGTCACCGAACTCGGCCGTGTCGGAGATCGACCAGCGCTGCTTGGTGAGGCCGCCCTCCCAGATCAGGTCGACGATCAGCTTGAGCTCGTGCAGGACCTCGAAGTAGGCGATCTGCGGCTGGTACCCGGCCTCGACCAGGGTCTCGAAGCCGTACTGGATCAGCTGCGAGGTGCCACCGCAGAGGACGGCCTGCTCGCCGAACAGGTCGGTCTCGGTCTCCTCGGTGAAGGTCGTCTTGATGCCGCCGGAGCGCAGGCCGCCGATGGCCTTCGAGTAGGACCAGGCGAGGTCCCAGGCGCTGCCCGAGGCGTCGACCTCGACCGCGACGATCACGGGGACGCCGCGGCCGGCCTCGTACTCGCGACGCACCGTGTGGCCCGGGCCCTTCGGCGCGACGAGCGACACGTCGACGCCCTCGGGGGCCTCGATGTAGCCGTAGCGGATGTTGAAGCCGTGGCCGAAGACGAGGGTCGCGCCCTGCTTGAGGTTCGGGGCGATGTCGTCCTTGTAGACGATGCGCTGGACCTGGTCCGGCGCGAGGATGACGACGACGTCGGCCCAGGCGGTGGCGTCGGCGGGCGTGTGGACCTCGAAGCCGGCCTCTTCGGCCTTCTGGCGGCTCTTCGAGCCCTCCTTGAGGCCGATCTTCACCTCGACGCCGGAGTCGCGGAGGTTGAGTGCGTGGGCGTGGCCCTGCGAGCCGTAGCCGATGACGGCGACCTTCTTGCCCTGGATGAGGCTCAGGTCGGCGTCGGCGTCGTACACGATGTCAGTCACGGTGCGTGGTCTCCTTGGTTGGGGTGTCTGGGGCGACCGGTGCTCAGCGCACCCGGTCGGTGATGCTCTTCGGTCCGCGGCCCATGCCGAGGAGTCCGGCGCGGGCCAGCTCCTTGATGCCGTAGGGCTCGAGGACGCGCAGGATCGCCTGGATCTTGCCGGGGTCACCGGTCACCTCGACGACGAGCGAGTCGGTGGCGACGTCGACGACCTGCGCCCGGAAGAGCGTCACGGCGTCGAGCACCGCGGACCGGGTCTGGTTGTCGACCCGCACCTTGACGAGCATGTGTTCGCGCTGCACCGACTGGGGGAAGTCGAGCTCCACGATCTTGATGACGTTGACGAGCTTGTTGAGCTGCTTCGTCACCTGCTCGAGCGGGAGGTCCTCGACGTCCACCACGACGGTGATGCGGCTGAGGCCGTCCACCTCGGTGTTGCCGACGGCGAGGGACTCGATGTTGAAACCGCGCCGGGCGAACAGGCCGGCGACGCGGGTCAGCAGACCCGGCTTGTCCTCGACGAGGAGGGACAGGACGTGGCTCATGCGGGCTCCCCCGTCATGTCAGCGTCCTCGTCGTCCCACGTCGGGGCGAGGTCGCGGGCGTACTGGATGGACGAGTTGCCGATCCCCTGCGGGACCATCGGCCAGACCATCGAGTCGCGGCTGACCACGAAGTCGATGACCACCGGGCGGTCGTTGGTGTCGAGCGCGAGCTGGATGGCCGCGTCGACGTCCTCGGCCTTCTCGACCCGGATCCCGAGCGCCCCGTACGCGTCCGCGAGCTTCACGAAGTCCGGGATCCGACGGGTGCCGTGGCCGGTCTGCAGGTCCGTGAACGAGTGGCGCCCGTCGTAGAACAGCGTCTGCCACTGCCGCACCATGCCGAGCGAGGAGTTGTTGATGATCGCGACCTTGATCGGGATGTCGTTGATGACGCAGGTCGCGAGTTCCTGGTTCGTCATCTGGAAGCAGCCGTCGCCGTCGATCGCCCACACCACCCGGTCGGGCTGGGCGACCTTGGCACCCATGGCCGCCGGGACCGAGTAGCCCATCGTGCCAGCGCCGCCGGAGTTCAGCCATGCGTTCGGGCGCTCGTACTGGATGAACTGCGCGGACCACATCTGGTGCTGACCGACACCGGAGGCGAAGACACCCTCGGGCCCGGTCATCTCACCGATGCGCTTGATGATCGCCTGCGGTGCGAGCAGTCCGTCGGTCGGCTCGGTGTAGCCGAGCGGGAAGTCCTCGAGCAGCTGGTTGAGGTGCGCCCACCAGTCCGCGGTGGAGGCTCGTTGGTCGACCGGCACGTCGGCCCACGCCGCCACGAGGTCGACGAGGACCTCTTTCGCGTCACCGACGATCGGGACGTCGGCGTACCGGATCTTCGAGATCTCGGCCGGGTCGATGTCCACGTGCACGACCTTGGCGTGCGGAGCGAAGTCGTCGACCTTGCCCGTGACACGGTCGTCGAAGCGGGCGCCGAGCGCGATGATCAGGTCGCTCTCCTGCAGCCCGAGCACCGCCGGCACCGTGCCGTGCATGCCCGGCATGCCGAGGTGCTGCGCGTGCGAGTCGGGGAAGGCGCCTCGAGCCATCAGCGTCGTCACGACCGGGGCGCCGGTGGCCTCGGCGAACGCCAGGAGCTCCGCGGACGCGCCGGACCGGATCACGCCGCCACCGACGTAGAGCACGGGGCGGTTCGACTCGGCGAGCAGCTGGGCCGCGGCGGTGATCTGCTTGCCGTGCGCCTTCGTGACCGGGCGGTACCCGGGGAGGTCGAGCTTCGGTGGCCAGATGTACGGCGCCGACTTCTGCTGGGCGTCCTTGGTGATGTCGACGAGCACCGGGCCGGGCCGGCCCGTCGTCGCGATCAGGTGCGCCGCCGCGAGCGTCGCGGGGACGTCCTCGGGCTTGGTGACCAGGAACGAATGCTTCGTGATCGGCATCGTGATGCCGACGATGTCGGCCTCCTGGAAGGCGTCGGTGCCCATCAGCGTCGAGAACACCTGGCCGGTGATGGCGATGAACGGCACCGAGTCCATGTAGGCGTCGGCGATGGCGGTGACGAGGTTCGTCGCGCCGGGGCCGGAGGTGGCGATGGCGACGCCGACCTTGCCGGACGAGGACGCGTAGCCCTCGGCGGCGTGACCGGCGCCCTGCTCGTGCCGGACCAGGATGTGACGGATCGTCGTCGACGCCATGAGCTCGTCGTAGAACGGGATGATCGCGCCGCCGGGGAGGCCGAAGACGTCGGTGATCCCGAGGTGCTCGAGCGTCCGCAGGACGGCTCCCGAGCCGGTCAGGACCTCCGGCGAACGACGTGCTCCGGCAGCGGACAGCGGTGTGGCTTCCGTGGGCATGAACGGTTCCTTGCCTGGAGGGATGGCGATTTTGCGGGGTGTCGACGTCAGCCCGTGACCGCGCCGGTGGCAGCGGACTGGACGAGCTTGGCGTACTTCGCGAGGACTCCGCGGGTGTAGCGCGGGGGCAACGGAGCCCAGCCGTCACGGCGGGCTTCCAACTCGCCCGGGTCGACCAGTAGGTCGAGCGAGCGAGCGGGGATGTCGACACGGATGCGGTCGCCATCGCGCACGAACGCCACTGGACCTGCGTCCACGGCTTCCGGTGCGATGTGGCCGATGCAGAGGCCGGTTGTGCCGCCTGAGAATCGACCGTCCGTCAAGAGTAGTACATCCTTGCCCAGCCCCGCGCCCTTGATGGCCGCGGTGATGGCGAGCATCTCGCGCATGCCCGGTCCGCCCTTCGGGCCCTCGTAGCGGATGACCACCACGTCGCCCTTCTGGATCGTCCCCTCGGTGAGGGCGTCCATGGCGGCGCGCTCGCGGTCGAACACCCGCGCCGGCCCCTCGAACACGTCGGCGTCGAACCCGGCGGTCTTCACGACTGCGCCCTCCGGCGCGAACGAGCCCTGCAGGATCGTCAGGCCGCCGGTGGCGTGGATGGGGTTGTCGATCTTCCGGAAGACCTCGCCGTCGAGCTCCGGCGGGTCGATCTCGGCGAGGTTCTCGGCGACGGTCTTGCCGGTCACCGTCATGCAGTCGCCGTGCAGCAGGCCCGCGTCGAGCAGCGCCTTCATGATCACGGGGATGCCGCCGTTCCGGTCGACGTCCACCATGACGTACTTGCCGAACGGTTTCATGTCGGCCAGGTGCGGCACCGCGGCACCGATCCGGTTGAAGTCGTCGAGGGTGAGCTCGACCTCGGCCTCGTGCGCGATCGCGAGCAGGTGCAGCACCGCGTTCGTCGACCCGCCGAGGGCCATGAGCACGGTGATGGCGTTCTCGAACGCCTCGCGCGTCAGGATGTCGCGGGCGGTGATGCCCTTGCGGAGCAGGTTGACGACGGCTTCACCGGAGCGGTGCGCGTAGTAGTCGCGGCGGCGGTCGGCGCTCGGCGGCGCAGCGGAGCCCGGCAGCGACATGCCGAGCGCCTCGGCCAGGCTCGCCATCGTGTTGGCGGTGTACATCCCGCCGCAGGCGCCCTCGCCCGGGACGATCGCACACTCGATCTTCTTGAGCTCTTCCTCGCTCATGGTGCCGGCCTTGCATGCGCCGACGCCTTCGAAGGAGTCGATGATCGTGACTTCCTTCATCGTGCCGTCGGCCTGCTTGACGTAGCCCGGCATGACCGAACCCGCGTAGAGGAACACGCTCGACAGGTCCAGGCGCGCGGCGGCCATCAGCATGCCGGGCAGCGACTTGTCGCAGCCGGCGAGCAGCACGGTGCCGTCGAGGCGCTCGGCGCTCACGACGGTCTCGACGCTGTCCGCGATGACCTCACGCGAGACGAGCGAGAAGTGCATGCCCTCGTGGCCCATCGAGATGCCGTCGGACACCGAGATGGTGCCGAACTGCAGCGGGTACCCGCCGCCGCCGTGGACGCCTTCCTTGGCGCCCTGCGCGAGGCGGTCGAGGGACAGGTTGCAGGGGGTGATCTCGTTCCACGACGAGGCGATGCCGATCTGCGGCTTCTCCCAGTCCTCGTCGCCCATCCCGACGGCCCGCAGCATGCCACGCGAAGTGGTTGCTTCGATCCCGTCGGTGACGACCCGGCTACGCGGCTTCACGTCGATGTCAGGCATGTCCAGAGTCTAGGACCGTTTGGGATACCAATGGCGCAACACCATGCGTGCGCATGGTGTTGCCCCTGGCCGGGCGGCTCTGGTGCGTGCGCTCCCGGCCCCGGTTCAGCGCGTGGCCCGGAGGCGTGCCAGCTGCTTCAGGACGTCGGTCAGTCCAGCAGGGTCGGCGACGCGGTGTCCGGCGAGCGTGTCGCCCTCCCCCACCTTCACGCCGACGTCCCCGTCGTGGAGCGCGCGGAAGCCGTCCTCGTCGGTCACGTCGTCGCCGGCGAAGAAGACCGCGTCCGCGCCACGGAGCTCCCGCAGGCGCTCGATCGCGTCGCCCTTGGTGACGTGCCGGACCGCGAACTCGACGATGTCCTTGCCACCGCGCTCCAGGACGTCGGGGTCCGCGTCGTGGGCCGCGCGGCTGGCGTCCGCGTTCGCCACAGCGGCCTCGTCCGCGCTCACCCGTCGTGTGTGCACGCCGTGACCGGCCGGCTTGTGCTCGATGACGACGCCCGGGTGCCGTGCGCCGACCTCGTCGAGCGCCGCACCGATGCGGGCCACCCGGGCGGACTCGTCCGCAGTGAGGGCGTCCTCGTCGTGGCCGTCGACCCGCCACTCGACGCCGTGCGAGCCGACGAGCGCCATGCCGTCCGGGGCGTGGGTCACCGCCGCGAGGCTGCCGAGCGGCCGTCCGGAGACGAGCACGACCTCGGTGTCCCGTGCCCGCTGCAGGGTGAGCACGGCGGCCCAGCTGCCGGGCAGGGCACCGACGTCGGCCGGGTCGTCGGCGAACGGTGCGAGCGTGCCGTCGAAGTCGAGTGCCACGAGCAGTCGCGGCGCAGCCGCGAGCGTCCCGAGGGCCTGCTCGAGACCGCCGTCCGTGGTCTGGTCAGTGCTCGTGGGCTCGTCACGCATCACGGTCCTCCCGGGTGTCCTCGGCGGCGCGGGCCTTCTGCGCGTCCTGGTCGAAGATCGACGTCCCGTCGGTCTGGGCCTCGCGGTGCGGCTCGCCCTGTTCGACCGACTCCGGGTCGATCTGAGCGCCCTTCGGAGCGTGCCGGTCGAGCGCCTCGAGGAACGAGCGCGACCACCGGGCCACGTCGTTGTCCTTCACGCGCTTGCGGAGAGCACGCATCCGGGTCGAGCGCTCACGGCGGGGCATCTCGATCGCTCGCTGGATCGAGTCCTTCAGCGCCCCGATGTCGTGCGGGTTGACGATCACGGCCTGCTTGAGCTCGTCGGCGGCACCGGCGAACTCGGACAGGATCAGGACGCCGTCGTTGTCGTGGCGGGACGCGACGTACTCCTTCGCGACCAGGTTCATGCCGTCGCGCAGCGCCGTGACGAGCATGATGTCGGCGGCCAGGTACAGCGCGACCATCTCCTCGCGCGGGTAGCCGTGGTGCAGGTAGGAGATCGGCTGGTGACCGATGACGCCGAGGTCGCCGTTGATCCGACCGACGCTCAGCTCGATCTCGTCGCGGAGCATCCGGTAGGTGTCGACGCGCTCGCGGCTCGGGCTCGCGACCTGGATGAGCGCGGCGTCCTCGACGGCGAGGCGCCCGTCCTCGACCAGTTCGCCGAACGCCTTGATGCGGTGTCGGATGCCCTTGGTGTAGTCGAGTCGGTCCACGCCGAGCAGGACGGTCTTCGGGTTGCCGAGTCCGTCGCGGATCTCCTTCGCGCGCTGCTGCACCTCCGGTCGTCGGGCGATCTCCTCGAAGCTCTCGGCGTCGATCGAGATCGGGAAGTGCCGGGCCTCGACGTGCCGGACCGTGATGCCCTTGCGGCTGCGCGGTGCCTTCGGGTCGTCGACGGGGACGTCCACCGTCGACCCCTTCGTCGTGTAGCCCTTGATGTGCCGCACCGCGCGGAGGAAGTCGCTGGCGTCGTCCTGCCGCTGGAACCCGATCACGTCGGCTCCGAGCAGGCCGTCCAGGATCTGGGCACGCCACGGCAGCTGCGCGTAGATGCCGACCGGCGGGAACGGGATGTGGTTGAAGAAGCCGATGGTCAGGTCCGGGCGGAGTGCACGGAGCAACGCCGGCACGAGTTGCAGCTGGTAGTCCTGCACCCAGACGATGCCGTCCTGCTCGGTGATCTCGGCGATCTGCTCCGCGAAGCGCTGGTTCACGCGCTTGTACGCGTTCCACCAGTCGCGGTGGTAGCTCGGGTGCTCGATCACGTCATGGTAGAGCGGCCACAGCGTGTCGTTGCTGAAGCCCTCGTAGTACTCCTGCACGTCGTCCGCGCTGAGCGGCACCGGCACGATGTGGATGCCCTCGTTGTCGAACGGCTCGACCGTGACGTCCGGCTGCCCGACCCAGCCGACCCAGGCGCCGTCGTTCGCGCGCATCACCGGCTCGAGTGCGGTGACGAGACCGCCCGGCGAGTGCCGCCAACCCTCGGTGCCGTCGTCTTCGACGACGCGGTCCACGGGGAGGCGGTTGGAGGCGACGACGAAGGCGTAGCGCGTGGTGTCGGTGCGGTCTGCGGGCATGGGTGGCGGGTGCTCCGTTCCTGCCCGGCGGCCTGCCGGGGCGTCGGCACCGAAACTACCAGCGCACGGGTGGCCCGGCTGAGGGGACGTTCACCCGCGCTCGGCCGGGAGGCCCGGGGGCGCGTCCGCCACGCAGCGCAGCGACACTAGGCTCAGCGCCATGGTGAGCACGCGTTGCTGGCAGGACGGTTCGTCGGCGGAGCGGGACTTCCCGGTCGAGCAGGTCTCGGACCTCGTCGCCCGCGACGGCGCCTTCGTCTGGGTGGACTTCACGGACCCGCAGGCGTCGGATCTCGAACAGGTCCAGGAGGAACTCGGCATCCACGCCCTCGCGGTGGAGGACGCCGTGGAGAGTGGGCAGCGCCCGAAGCTCGACCGGTACCGGGACGGCCTGTTCCTGGTGGTCTACGACGCACATGCTCCGGGGAAGGACGGCGAGCTCGTCACCCACGAGGTGAAGGCGTTCGTCACGCACCACGCCCTCGTCACCATCCACGGCCCCGACTTCGACACCGCCGCGGTGCAGCGCCGGTGGGACGCGAACAGCGACCTCGCCGACCACGGCGTCCCGTGGCTGCTGTGGGGTCTGCTCGACACCGTGGTCGACCACGCCACGAGCGTCCTCGAGACGATCGAGCGGGACATCGACGCGCTCGAGGACGACCTCTTCGAGAACGGCGACCCGCGCGAGCAGCAGATCCAGCGCCGGTCGTTCCGTCTGCGCAAGGCACTCGGGGTGCTCCGCCGACTCGTCGTCCCGACACGGGACAGTGTCGGCTCGCTGCTGCACGGGGACGCCGAGACGATCATCGACGGCGTCCGTCCGTACTTCCGGGACGTCGAGGACCACCTGGTGTCGATCGCCGACTCCGTCGATCAGCAGCGGGACGCGGTCTCGAGCGTCCTCGACACGAACCTCAACCTGGCGTCCAACCGGCAGAACACGGTGATGAAGAAGGTGACGAGCTGGGCGGCGATCATCGCGATCCCGACCGGCATCACGAGCTTCTTCGGGCAGAACGTGCAGTTCCCCGGCGAGGGCGAGTGGAGCGGGCTGTGGGCCTCGATCGCGCTCACCGTCGCGTCGTCACTGCTGCTCTACCGGTCGTTCAAGCACCGCGACTGGCTCTGACGCGGGACGCCGCACCCGCGCGCACAACCGTGGACGGGCCACCGCGCTCAGATCGCCAGCGCGAACACACCCGCCACGACCGTGAGCGGTGCCACCACGCACCCGAGCGCGAGGTAGCGCCCCCACGACAGGTGGATGCCCTCGGCGGTGAGCCGCGCGTGCCAGAGCAGCGTCGCGAGCGAGGCCCACGGTGTGACGAGGCAGCCCGCGTTCACGCCGACGAGCAGGGCCGCGTACCGCAGGGCCTCGTGCCCTGCCGCCGGCTCGAGCACGAGGTACGCGGGCAGGTTGTCGATCGCGTTCGCCGCGACCGCGCCCGCGCCGCCGAGGAGCAGCAGGGAGCCGCTGCCCGTGCCGCCGGCCAGGGCGTGCACGACGGGGTCGGAGACGCCGGTCGCGTGCAGGGTCTCGACGACGACGAAGAGCCCGGCGGCGAAGACGAGCGTCGACCACGGCACCCGGGAGGGCCTGAGTCCGGGCGGCGCCCGGAAGGCCGCGACGACGACGAGCAGGACGGCGGCGACGACGGCGGCCACCCAGACCTCGACCCCCGCGGTCAGGGCGACGACGAGGGCGACGAGCACCGCGGAGGCCGCCCAGAAGAACACCGGGTCGGCGGCCTTCCGCAGGCCGACCGACGTGTACCGGCCGGACAGCGAGCGGCGGAACACCACGAGCAGCACCGCGCAGGGCACCACGACCCCGGCGAGCGCCGCCCAGACCATCAGGCCGGCGAACGGCAACGGACCGTCCAGCCCGATCCGGTCGACGGCGAGCAGGTTGGTGAGGTTCGACACCGGCAGCAGCAGGGACGCGGTGTTCGCCAGCCAGACCGTGGTCAGGGCGAACGGCATCGGCGGCAGACCCACCCGGCGGGCGAGCGTGATGACGATCGGGGTGAGCAGCACCGCGGTGGTGTCGATCGACAGGAAGACGGTGCAGACCACGGCGAGCACGACGACGGCGCCCCACAGTCCGATGGTCCGACCGCCACCGATCCGGGCGGCGACGTCGGCCAGGCGGTCGAACACCCCGGCGTCCGCGGCGAGTTCGGAGACGACGGTCAGGCCCAGGACGAACCCGAGGACGGGCAGGACGCGGGCGGCGAGGGCGCCGAGTTCCGGCACCGGGAGCAGGCCGAGGGCGACGCACACCGCGCCGACGGCGAGCAGGACGGCTCCGATGACTGCTTGGCGCACGATGTGACTCCTCGGTGGTGAGCCGGAGTCCCTGTGCGCCCGGCGGCGCTCCAATGTAGCGCCCGGTAACGTGGCCAGGACGACGACAGGAGGAACCCGTGCGGAAGTTCATGTTCAGTGGTGCGGTGTGGGGCTCGCTCATCAGCGGCTACAGCGTGCTGCAGACGTCCAGGCGCGGTCCGCGCGACTGGCGGCTCGCCCTCACCTGGGTGGCCTGGCTCGCGACGACGATCGTGGCCGTGGGCACGGTCGTCGAGGACGACCGCGCGGTGAAGTCCAAGCAGCGCTAGTCGTGCCGGCGGTCGCGACGCGACCACCACGACGGACGGGAGGCCCGGTACCAGCTGGTACCGGGCCTCCCGTCCGTCGTGGTGGCGGCTCCGCGGCCGCGGCGCCTACCGGTGCTGGTCCTCGCTGTCCGGCGGGACCTCGTCGGGGCGGATGCCCGAGGTCCGGATCGGGCCGGTGAAGAGGGCGGAGCGCTCGTCGCCCTCGCCGAACAGCTGCGAGTCGTTCTCGCTCCGCGGCCCGCGCCGGGCCCTCGGTGTGGTGGTCGTCTCGGTGAGCTGCATGCGCTGCAGCGGGAGCGCCTCCGGGTGCTGCCGCTGCATCCACTCGACCATCTCCTCCCGGACGTAGCAGCGCAGGTCGAACAGACCGCCCGCGTCCGGCGCGGTCACGAGGATGCGGACCCGGACGAAGCCGCCCACGGCGTCCGTGACCTGGAGCACCTTGGTGCGGCCGTCCCAGATCGTGCTCGTGGCGAGGATCCGGTCGAGTTCCAGGCGCATCTCGGAGGGGCTGACCCGCCAGTCCAGGTCGAACTCGACCGCGCCGAGCAGTTCGCTGCTGGTCCGCGTCCAGTTCTCGAACGGGGTGCTGGTGAAGTACGTCGACGGCAGGACGAACCGGCGGTCGTCCCACAGGTGCACGACGACGTAGGTGAGGGTGATCTCCTCGATGCGGCCCCACTGCCCCTCGACCACGACGACGTCGTCCACCCGGATCGACCCGGAGAACGCGAGCTGCATGCCCGCGAACACGTTGCCGAGCATGGACTGGGCGGCGAGACCGGCGATCACCGAGAGGAGACCGGCGCTCGCGAGGACGCTGGCGCCGGCGGCCTCGACCCCGGGGAAGGTCAGCAGGATCGCGCCGACGGCGATGATGACGAGGACGGCGACGGTGAGCCGCCGGATGATGAGGACCTGCGTGCGGACCCGGCGTGCCACCCGGTTGTCCGGGACGTCGACGCGGTAGCGGTGCAACCCGAGGCTCTCGAGGAAGATCGCGAGCTCGCACGCCAGCCAGCAGCCGACGCCGATCATCGCGATGAGGAACACGTGCGAGACGTCGTCCCGCCAGGGGAAGCGGCGGAGGTCGTCCGGCACGCTCGTGGTGAACCCCGTCCAGAGCAGGGCGACGAGCAGGGTGGCGCGGGTCGGGTGTTTCGTCCGTCGCGAGAGCGCCGCCGCCCAGCGTTCCCGCCGGGCGAGTGCACGGAAGACCAGGTGCAGGACGAGTGCGGCTGCTGCCGTGACGAGCAGGGCGAACCCGATCGCGACGAGGAGTCGGAGGAGGATGTCCATCCCTCCATGGTGGCCCAGCAGACGTGCACCGGTAGCGTTCTCGCCATGACAGCGAAGAACGAAACGGGCGTTGACCGCGCTCCCGCGAACGACTTCTCGCACGAGCAAGAGGGCTACCAGCACGGGTTGAAGCCCCGCCAGCTGCAGATGATCGCCATCGGCGGCGCCATCGGCACGGGGCTCTTCCTCGGCGCCGGAGGCCGACTGCACACCGCGGGCCCGGCACTGGCGATCACCTACCTGATCGCCGGCGTCTTCGCCTTCTTCATCCTGCGGGCGCTCGGTGAACTCGTGCTGCACCGGCCGTCCTCCGGCTCGTTCATCTCGTACGCGCGCGAGTTCTACGGCGAGAAGTTCGCGTACGCCGCCGGCTGGATGTACTTCCTCAACTGGGCGATGACCTCGATCGTCGACACCACCGCGGTCGCGGTCTACCTGAAGTACTGGTCGGCGTTCACGGCGGCCCCGCAGTGGTTGCTCGCCCTCATCGCACTGCTCGTCGTCCTCGCCGCCAACATGGTCGCGGTGAAGGTCTTCGGCGAGCTCGAGTTCTGGTTCGCACTCATCAAGGTCGCCGCCCTCGTCGCGTTCCTGGTGGTCGCGATCATCTGGCTCGTCTTCGCGTTCCCCGTCGAGGCCGGCGGCGAAGCCGTCCGCACCGGCTTCTCGATCTGGGGCGACAACGGCGGGATCCTGCCGAACGGGGTCCTGCCCGCCGTCCTGGTGATCCAGGGCGTCGTGTTCGCCTACGCCGCCATCGAGCTCGTCGGCACCGCGTCCGGTGAGACCCAGGACACCGAGAAGGTCATCCCCCGCGCCATCAACTCCGTCGTCTTCCGCATCGCGGTGTTCTACGTCGGCTCGATCGTGCTGCTGTCCATCCTGCTGCCGTACACCGCGTACAAGGAGGGCGAGAGCCCGTTCGTGACGTTCTTCTCGTCGATCGGGAACCCGCAGGTCGGCGTCGTCGTCGGGTCGATCATGAACTTCGTCGTGCTCACCGCGGCGCTGTCCTCGCTGAACGCCGGGCTGTACTCGACCGGCCGCGCGCTGCACTCGATGGGCATGAACGGGTCGGCACCGAAGTGGACCACGAAGATGTCGAAGGGCGGGGTGCCGTACGCCGGCATCCTGCTGACCGCCGCGTTCACCGTCGCCGGAGTCGTGCTCAACTACTTCGTCCCCGGGCAGGCGTTCGAGATCGCCCTGAACATCGCGAGCCTCGGCATCATCACGGCGTGGGGCACGATCATCCTCTGCCAGATGAAGCTGCGGCAGTGGGCCAAGCAGGGGCTCGCGAAGGAACCGACGTTCCGACTGCCCGGCGCACCGGTGACGAGCTGGCTGACCCTGGCGTTCCTCGCCTCGGTGGTCGTGCTCATGGCGATCGACTACCCGGTCGGGACGTACACGATCGCGTCCCTCGTGATCGTCATCCCGCTGCTCGTCGTCGGCTGGTTCCTGCAGCGTGACCGCATCCTGCGCATCGCCTCGCTGCGACAGGGCGTCACCGGGCCGTACCCGGTGAACGGTCGCGACCCGGCAGCACAGGTCCGTCGTCGTGACGGCGGCGACGGCACCGACAGCGGCGCCTGACCGTCCGTCCCACACCAGGAAGCACACGGCCCCGCGAGGGTCGACACGAGTCCGGCACCCGCAGGTACGATCAGCGGGTGCCGGACTCTCCTGTTCTCCCGACGCTCGACCTGCAGCACACCTGGCGTGGTGCGCTCTGCCGGGTCCGCGTGTTCCGCGACCGCGTGACGGCCGAGACCAGCTTCGAACAGGACACCCTGCTGCCCGTGCCGATGGAAGCCGTCGTCGGCTGGCGCATCGAGGAGTGCGACTTCGACGCCGTGTGCGTGGAGTTCGTCACGCTGGCGGACATCTGGCGGGTGCTGCTCTCCCCCGCGGACGAGTCACTCGCGGACATGGCGCTCCGCTCGGCGCTCGGCGCGCCGATGCCGTCGGCGTCGTAGCGCGGCAGCGTCGTCGTGGGGCGGCACTGACGGGAGGCGCGGGGCCAGCCCGTCACGAGCCTCCAGGCCGTCACGGGCAGCCAGGCCGTCACGGGCAGCGAGGCCGTCACCCCGCGTCGCGGTGTCGTCAGACGAGCAGGAGCACCGCGGCGACGACCGATGCGGCGGCGATGGCCAGCCCGATGGTCATCAGCACGAAGTGCACGCGCCAGAACGTGGTCGGACGGCCGGCGGTGTCACGGGCTCGGGTGTCCTTCGCGACCCGCTGGAAGAAGCGCGGCCAGGCGATCACGTTGAAGACGGCACCGACGAACAGGACCACTGCGGCGAAGACGAGCACCCGACGATCCTACGCCCGGGCCTCGGCCGCCCCCCACGACCGGCCGAGACCCGCGACACTCGAGGTGTAGCACGTGCTACAGAGCGTACACGAGGGCTGGACGGCCCCGGCGGGGGTCTCGGCGCGTCCGCGTCAGGCGGTCGCGAGCACCGCTTCGGCTTCGGCCAGGGCCGCGCGGTCCGCGGCGTCCAGGGGCGTCCGACTCCGTCGGGCGCCGTCGTTCACCTCGACGATCAGACGACTCAACCGGGTGGCCGGGTCGTCGGAGTCCGGGTACTCGTTGTCGGTCCCCAGCCGAGCGTGGACCGGTGCGAGGCGACGGAGCGCCCGGACCAGCGCCGCACTGCGACGGGTCTGCCAGACGCGGTGCCCGACGACGAGCAGCAGCATGCCGGAGGCGACGAGCAGGACGGCGCCGGGCGTCAGGACGTCGTAGGGCAGGCTCAGGGCGGACGTGACGCCGAGACGCCCGGCGACGTGCGCCAGGTCCATCACGGCGACCACGACCATGCGGACGGCACCGAACACCCCGCCGGCGACGAGCACCCACAGCCCGACGCGGTCCAGGCCGGTCCGCGCCTCCCGGACGCGCAGGACGCAGATGAGGCCCGTCGCACCGAGCGCCAGACCCAGGTAGGTGGTCTGCGCGATCGAGTACACGGCAGCCGTCGGGTGAGCACCGACCGCGAGCATGAAGGTCGTCGTCGTCGGCACCGGGTCGAGCGTGCTGAAGGCCAGGACGATGAGGACGAGGACGAGCGAGCACGAGACGACGACGACGTTCCGCATCCAGGTCCGTGCCGCCCCGACGGCCTTCGCCACACCCCAGAGCAGGGTGCTCGTGCCCAGGACCATCAGGACGTCGCAGACGAGCGTCAGGACGTTGCGTCCGCCGAGCAACGGGTCCACCGCGCGGTACAGCGGTCCGACGCCCGCGACGATCGTCGCGGAGAACAAGAGGAACGTCATCGTCAGCGTGCGGTCCTGGCCACGCTGCAGGACGGCCAGCACGACCGACCCGACGACGAGCAGGACCGCCTGGACGACCGCGAGGATCACCCGAAGACCCCGCGGAACGCACTGGGACGCTCGCGGTGGCCGCGGATGAGCTGCGCGAGGCGGTCCGCGAAGAGCTCCGCCTGGCGTTCGTACTCGTTCTCGAACAGGCCGCGGGCGAGTGCCCGTTCGACCTTGTACTGCGGGAGGTCCGGGATCAGTGCCCGGATCGCTGCAGCCTGCGGTGCGGACTCCTGGTGCCCGTGCAGGACGTGCCCGAGCTCGTGCCCGATCACGAACGCCCGGAAGGTCGGGGACGGCGTCGGCGAGATCATCACGAGGTGCTGGTGCTCCAGCGTCGCCACGAAACCGCAGACGGGTTCATCCGCCAGGAACGCCTCTTCGCGGACCCTGATCGGCTTGCCGACGATCTGCTCGGCGGCGGTTACGGCGTCCTCGATGCCGGTCCAGCCCGCCGCGGCACCCACCTGCCAGAAGCGCTCGAGGACGCCGGGGTCGCTCACGCCGCACCGCCGCGACTCGACTCCTGCTCGATGACCTCGGCGATCCGCCGGAGTGCCTCCGGGGAGAGCTCGCCCGGGAAGGTCCGCGCCGCGAAGCCGCTGACACGCGCCGACCGGATCGACCGGACGAGCGCGAGCTGGGCGCCGATGCGCTCCGGCAGGTCGCTGTCCTCGAGCAGGAAGGCGTCGTCCACCTCGAAGAAGCCCGCGAGGACGCGGAGCAGCTGGGTGTCGCTGTTGCGCCGGCCGTCGCCCGACACCATGTACGTCCACTTCGCCCGCGAGAGTGATCCGCCGTGCGCGCCGACGTACTGCTCGATCTCGGCGAAGGGGACGGGTGCACCGCGCTGCGACTCCTCGAAGTCGAGCAGCAGGTTGAGTCGACGTGCGAGTTCGCCCGCGTCGAGCACGCCGCCCTTCGGCACCGATCCCGTCATCGTCGTCCCCCTCCGCTCCCCGTGCTGCGCCACTCTACTGCTCGACTACCCTCGGAAGGGTGTCGCGCCGGTACCCCTCGAGCATCGCCGGCCCGGTCGAGCACGAGTTCGTCGTCTCCCGCTCCCGGTTCGTCACGACGGCACACCCGGCTCCGGACCCGGCAGCGGCCGAGGCTGTGATCGCCGAGGTCCGGCGACGGTCATGGGACGCGAGGCACCACTGCACCGCGATGGTCACGGGCGTCCTCGGTGACCAGGCACGCTCCTCCGACGACGGCGAACCGTCCGGCACGGCCGGGGTGCCGATGCTCGAGGTCCTCCGCCGCCGGGACCTGACGGACGTCGTCGTGGTCGTCAGCCGCTGGTTCGGCGGGGTGAAGCTCGGCACCGGCGGACTCGTCCGCGCCTACTCGACCTCGGTGTCCGAGGCCCTCGACCGGGCGACGGTGGTCCGACGGGCGGCGCGGACCCGGGTGCACGTCGAGGTCCCGCACGCCGATGCCGGGCGCGTCGACAACGCGCTGCGAGCCTGGGTGCAGCACCACGACGCCACCTCGGGCGACACCGTGTACGGCGAGCGGGCGGTGTTCGAGGTGTGGGTGCCCGCGGACGGGATCCCGGCGCTCGAGACCGAACTCGCGAGCGTGTCCGCCGGCGCGCTCGTGCCGGTCGTCGGCGAGGAACGGGTCGTCGACCTGCCGCCGGTCTGAGGTCGGGTGACGGTCATGCCACGGCCAGGTCGGGGTCGGAGTCGGGATCGAGGTCGGGCTCGAGGTCGGCCCGATCCGGCGGTCGGGCGTGTCGCTGCGCGGGCCGTCAGCGCAGGGAGGATCGTGCGCGAACGCAGAAGACCCCGACCGGATCGGTCGGGGTCTTCGTGTGGTGCACCCCCTCGGACTTGAACCGAGAACCCACTGATTAAGAGTCAGTTGCTCTGCCAATTGAGCTAGAGGTGCGTGTGTGGAGTTGTCCTGCCGCTTCGGCGTGCGCCCCGCGACGGGAATCAACAATAGCATGACTTGTGCGTGCCCTTGACCACTCGGGGCGCCGAACGAACAGGAGCCCCACTTGAGCGACCGTCTCGCCGCCGGCGACACCGCCCCCGACTTCACCCTCCCCGACCAGGACGGCACCGAGCACGCCCTCGCCGACCTGCGCGGACGCAAGGTCATCGTCTACTTCTACCCGGCCGCCTCCACCCCGGGTTGCACGACCGAGGCCTGTGACTTCCGGGACAACATGTCGTCCCTGCAGGCCGCAGGGTACGAGGTCCTCGGCGTCTCGAAGGACGAGCTGCCCGCCCTGCAGCGCTTCCACCACGAGCAGGCGCTGAGCTTCCCGCTGCTCAGCGACCCGGACCTCGCCGTCCACCGGGCCTACGGGGCCTGGGGCGAGAAGAACAACTACGGGAAGATCGTCACCGGCACCATCCGTTCGACGATCGTCGTCGACGAGGACGGCTCGGTCCAGCTGCCGCTCTACAACGTGAAGGCGACCGGCCACGTCGCGAGCCTGCGGAAGAAGCTCGGGCTGGTCTGACCGCGTCCGACCCCGGTCCTCGGGCGGCGCCGGGGTTCTGCCCTCAGTCGCGCCGTGCGAGGACCGCGGTCACGGACTTCGACAGCACCAGGGTGATCGCGAGCAACGCCGGGATGAGCAGCGCCCACCCCACCGCCGGCACGCGGAACACGCCCTGGAACGCACCGATGGCGAGTGCACCCTGCAGGACCTGCCACACGATGATCCCGCTCCGGACCCAGGCCCGTCCGCTCCGCAGTCCGACGAGCATGGCACCGAGCCACGCGGTCGCGAGGACCGCGAGCACGAGGAGCGCGACCGCCGACGCGATGCTCGTCGCGGGCGTCGTGAGGAGCTCGACGAGCAGGAAGACGGTCACGGCTGCCATCGCCAGGAACTCGAGCCCGACGACGACGATGAGGACGCGGAGCGCAGCGGGCTGCCCCCGGGGGACGACCTGGTCGTCGGGGATGGTGTCAGGCACAGCGATCCTCCAGCAGTGAAACCCTTGATTTGGCCATACCAGTATGGAACGATGTTCGAGGTCGTTTGGACGGCACGATGTGGTGTGCGTCTCCCGTGGTTCGACGCTCCTCCCCCGAGCGTTCTGCGGGCGTCGAACTCTCCCCGAGCGGGCTCCTCCCCACAGGAAGCCTCCCGTACGTCACATGAGCATGTGCAGAGTCCCGATCCCCCGAGTCACGGCCCCGGCCTGCCGTTCGAGCATCTAACGCAAGGAGCACCACCACATGGATTGGCGTGACCAGGCAGCCTGCCTCACCGCGGACCCCGAGCTCTTCTTCCCCGTCGGGAACACCGGCCCAGCCGTCGACCAGATCGAGAAGGCCAAGTCGGTCTGTGCCCGCTGCACCGTGACCGAGATGTGCCTGCAGTACGCACTCGAGAACAACCAGGACTCCGGTGTCTGGGGTGGCCTCAGCGAGGACGAGCGTCGCGCGCTCAAGCGCCGCGCCGCCCGCGCCCGCCGAGCCTCCTGACGCAGCAGGACCGACAGACCGTTCGACGCCCGCCGTGCCCCTCGGGGCCGGCGGGCGTCGTCGTGTGCGGTGCCGCGTCAGCCGGACACCGGCGTTCGTCGGGATCAGGCGGCGGTGCCCGCGGTGAGCCAGCGGAACGGGATCGAGATGGTGACCTCGGTGCCGCTGCCGGTCAGCGTGTGCCAGTCGATCGTGCCGCCGAGCTCGCCCTGGATGAGTGTGCGGACGATCTGGGTGCCGAGCCCCGAGCCGACCTTGCCCTCGGGCAGGCCCACGCCGTTGTCGCGCACCTGGATCTCGAGGTGGTCGTCCGAGCGGTTCGCGACGATCTCGACCTCGCCGTCGCGGCCGTCGAGCCCGTGCTCGACCGCGTTCGTGACGAGTTCGGTCAGCCCGAGCGCGAGCGGGGTGGCCGCCTCGGACGGGAGGACGCCGAACTCCCCCGTCTTCTTCGGGTGCACGGTCGTGTTGTGTGAGGCGGCGACCTCGGTGACGAGCTTGAGGACGGAGTCGAACACCTCGTCGAAGTCGACGGTCTGGCTGAGTCCGGTCGACAGGGTGTCGTGCACGACGGCGATCGCGGCGACGCGGCGCATCGCGTTCTGCAGCGACGTCCGCGCCTCGTCGGAGTGGGTGCGCCGCGCCTGGATGCGGAGCAACGACGCGACGGTCTGCAGGTTGTTCTTGACGCGGTGGTGGATCTCCCGGATCGTCGCGTCCTTCGTGATGAGTTCACGCTCCTGGTGGCGCATCTCGGTCACGTCTCGGCAGAGCACGACGGCCCCGATCCGCTCACCGTGGTCGCGGAGCGGGATCGAGCGGAGCGTCACGGTCACGCCCTTCGCCTCGATGTCGGCCCGCCACGGGGCCCGGCCGGTGACGACGAGGGGCAGGGACTCGTCGACGTCGAGCTGCGCGCCGAGGAGCTCGGTCGTGACCTCGGCCAGGGACTTGCGCTCGAGTTCGCCGTCGAAGCCCATCCGGTTGAACGCGCTCAGGCCGTTCGGGCTGGCGAACGTCACGACGCCGTCGGTGTCCAGGCGGAGCAGGCCGTCACTCGCTCGCGGCGCACCACGGCGCGGACCGGCCGGGGCACCGAGGTCGGGGAAGTCGCCGGTGGCGATCATGCCGAACAGGTCGTTCGCGCTCGCAGTGAAGTTGAGCTCCTGGCGGCTCGGCGTCCGGGACTCGTCCTGGTTCGAGTGCCGCGTGACGACCGCGATCGGGCGGTCGGTGGTCTGCGCGCTCTTCGCCGTCAGGCGCCGGAGCACCGGGATCGCGCGGACACGGGTCGGGGTGTCCTCGTACCAGTCGGGCTCGGCGGAGTCGACCACACGACTCCCCGTGAAGCTCTGCGTCACCTGATCGCGCCACTCTTCGCGGATCTCCTGACCGACGATGTCGCGGTAGAACAGCGTCGCCGCCGAGGACGGGCGGGCGTGCGCCACGGCCACGAAGGTCGAGTCGTCCTTGGTCGGCACCCACAGCACCATGTCCGCGAAGGACAGGTCGGCGAGCAGCTGCCAGTCGCCGACGAGCAGGTGCAGCCACTCGACGTCGGCTTCGGAGGAACGGCCTTGCGCGAGGACGAGGTCACTGAGGGTCGACACCCGACAAGTCTAGGTGCGGCCCCGAGCACCCTCGGCTCGCCGCTGTGGAGAAGGACGCGCTCTCCACAGACCACGGCTGTCGGCCGTATGTGATGTTCCACGAACCATACGCTCGGCCTGATGAAAGGGGCCGGGGTGGCGGAGAACGCACGACGGATCGAGGACGAGCCGGACGGGCACGGCGCAGACGGGGCGCTGGGACGCCGGCACGGCGACCGCGCCGAGCACGAGCGACACCGTGGACGGCACGAGAACGGGCCACCGCGGGCGATACCACCGGGACTGCCCGACCCCGGGGAGACGGCACGATCGCTCGCGCTCTGCGTGGCGGAGATCCTGACCGGGGCGCGCGAGGTCGAGACGATCTCGCGGTGGATCACCGAGGAGGTCCAACGACATCTCCAGCACCGCGCTGCGGTCGCTGCTCGGGCTCGCTCGGCAGCACGCCGCCGTCGGCACCGTCCGGTGATCCGCGTCGGCAGCGTCGTCGTCAGCGTGCCGCGGGACGGTGTCGCCGAGGCCGCCGTCGTCGTGCACACCCGCAGTCACGCCCGCGCGGTCGCCATCCGGCTCGAGGAACGCAGGGGGCGGTGGCGGGCCACCGCGATCGGCGTGCTCTGACGACCGTCCTCGGCGACCGACTGCGCGACGGCGGACGACGGCGACGGACGGGAGGCCCGGTACCAGCTGGTACCGGGCCTCCCGTCACGACGACGCGGAGCGTCAGCCCTTCTTGGCTGCCGCCCGACGCTCGGCGCGGTTGCTCGCGTCCGCCTGACCGGAGGCGGTCGCCGCCGAGCCGAAGGCCGAGCCCTTCTCCGGTCCAGCGGCTTCCTCCTGCTCGGCCTGCGCGCGCTGCGCCCGAGCGGTCGCCGCCTGCTCGAGGCGCCCGGCCTCGTCGCGGACCTCGACCTCGCCGTCGATCGACGGTGCGGAGTACTCGAGTCCGGCGTTCTCGCCTTCCTCGCCGAGGCCCTTGGCCTCGATGACCGCGCTCTCGCCGTCCGATTGCACCTGGACCTCGAGGTTGAAGAGGAAGCCGACCGACTCTTCGCGGATCTGCCCCATCATCGTCTGGAAGAGGGCGTAGCCCTCGCGCTGGTACTCGACCAGCGGGTCGCGCTGCGCCATCGCGCGGAGGCCGATGCCGTCCTTGAGGTAGTCCATCTCGTAGAGGTGGTCGCGCCAACGGCGGTCGATCACCGAGAGGACGACACGACGCTCGAGTTCACGCATCGCCTCGTCCCCGAGGGCCTCTTCGCGGTTCTTGTACGCGAGCTGCGCATCGGAGAGGATCTCGCGGGCCAGGAACTCCCGCGTGGCCTTGCCCTTCGAGCCGGCCTCGGTGATGACCTCGTCGATGGTGATCGAGATCGGGAACAGCGTGCCGAGCTCGGTCCACATGGCGTCGAGGTCCCAGTCGTCCGGGGAGCCCTCTCCGGTGTGGGTGTCGATGACGTCGTCGATGACGCTCTTGAGGAACGACTGCGCGCGCTCGTGCAGGTCGTCACCCTCGAGGATGTGCCGACGGTCGCTGTAGATCGCTTCACGCTGCCGGTTCAGGACGTCGTCGTACTTCAGGACGTTCTTGCGGATCTCGGCGTTGCGGCCCTCGACCTGCGACTGGGCGGAACGGATCGCGCGACCGACCAGCTTGTTCTCGATGGCCAGGTCGTCCGGGACGTTGCCGCGGCCCATCAAGCTCTCGGCAGCACCAGAGTTGAACAGGCGCATGAGGTCGTCAGTGAGCGACAGGTAGAACCGGCTCTCGCCCGGGTCACCCTGACGACCGGAACGACCACGCAGCTGGTTGTCGATCCGGCGGGACTCGTGACGCTCGGTGCCGAGGACGTAGAGCCCGCCGGCATCGCGGACCTTCTCGCTCTCCTGCTCGACCGAGGCCTTCATCGCGGTGAAGACAGTGTCCCACTCGGCTTCGTACTCGTCCGGGGTCTCGGTCGGGGACAGGCCCTTGGCGTGCATCTCCTGCACGGCCAGGAACTCCGCGTTGCCGCCGAGCATGATGTCGGTACCACGGCCGGCCATGTTCGTGGCGACCGTCACGGCGCCGGCACGACCGGCCTGGGCGACGATCGCCGCTTCCCGGGCGTGGTTCTTCGCGTTGAGGACCTCGTGCTTGACGCCCTTCTTGGCGAGCAACTTCGACAGGTACTCGGACTTCTCGACGCTCGTGGTGCCGACGAGGACCGGCTGGCCCTTGTGGTGGCGCTCTTCGATGTCGTTCGCGACCTGCTCGAACTTGGCCTGCTCGTTCTTGTAGACGAGGTCGGTCTGGTCGATGCGCTGCATCGGCCGGTTCGTCGGGATCGGGACCACGCCGAGCTTGTAGGTCGACATGAACTCGGCCGCTTCGGTCTCCGCGGTACCGGTCATGCCCGAGAGCTTCTGGTACAGACGGAAGTAGTTCTGCAGCGTGATGGTGGCGAGGGTCTGGTTCTCGGCCTTGACCTCGACGCCCTCCTTCGCCTCGATCGCCTGGTGGATGCCCTCGTTGTAGCGACGTCCCATCAGGATGCGGCCGGTGTGCTCGTCGACGATGAGCACCTCGCCGTTCATCACGACGTAGTCCTTGTCGCGCTTGAACAGAGCCGCGGCCTTGATCGAGTTGTTGAGGAACGAGATCAGCGGGGTGTTCGCGGACTCGTAGAGGTTGTCGATGCCGAGGTAGTCCTCGACCTTCTCGATGCCGGGTTCGAGGACACCGACGGTGCGCTTCTTCTCGTCGACCTCGTAGTCCTCGCCCGGGGTGAGGCGGGTGGCGATGGACGCGAACTCGGTGAACCACCGGTTCGCCTCACCCGAGGACGGGCCGGAGATGATGAGCGGCGTGCGGGCCTCGTCGATGAGGATCGAGTCGACCTCGTCCACCACGGCGAAGAAGTGGCCGCGCTGGACCATGTCCGACGCCTGCCACGCCATGTTGTCGCGGAGGTAGTCGAAGCCGAACTCGTTGTTCGTGCCGTACGTGATGTCCGCGGCGTACTGCTCGCGACGCTCGATCGGGGACTGCCCGGCGATGATGCAGCCGGTCGTCATGCCGAGGGCGCGGAACACACGACCCATGAGCTCGGACTGGTACGACGCGAGGAAGTCGTTGACCGTGATCACGTGCACACCGCGCGACGGGATCGCGTTCAGGTAGGCGGCGGTCGTCGCGACGAGGGTCTTGCCCTCACCGGTCTTCATCTCGGCGATGTTGCCGAGGTGCAGGGCCGCGCCGCCCATGAGCTGCACGTCGAAGTGCCGCATGCCGAGGGTTCGCTTCGATGCCTCGCGGACGGCGGCGAACGCCTCCGGCAGGAGGTCGTCGAGCGTCTCGCCGTTGGCGTACCGCTCGCGGAGCTCCGTCGTCTCCTCGTGGAGTTCCTCGTCGGTGAGGCTCGCGAAGTCGTCCTCGAGGTCGTTGATCGCCGAGGCGTACGCCTTCAGCCGACGGAGGGTCCGCCCTTCACCGATGCGGAGGACCTTCTCCAGCACGTTTGCCACGTGAGCTCCTTACGAAGTCGTCGTGCGCGGTCGACGCGCCCGATCAGCCAGTCATGCTAGCAACCCGCCGGGGTCCGGCGCTGGGAGCAGCACGAGTGCGCACGACCCCGGACGGGACCGTGCGCACTCGGAGGTGGTGCGTCGCGGCGACTACGCGGTCGCGGGCGCGGACTCCTCGACGAGGACGTGCTCGCTCCCCCGGGCGTCGGCGCCCGGGTTCTCGTCGATGCCGATGACGCCGTAGTCCCAGCCCTTCCGGCGGTACACGACGCTCGGCCGGTGGGTCTCGGAGTCGACGAACAGGTAGAAGTCGTGTCCGACGAGCTCCATGTGGTACAGCGCGTCGTCGACCGTCATCGGTGCGGCTTCGAAGACCTTCTGCCGGATGACGACCGGCGAGTACGCGGCGTCCTCTTCTTCACGGCCGACTCCCTGGTCGGCGTCGACCACGGGGACGGCACCGGTGGCGACCTCCTCGATGAGCTTGCCGTCGGCGGGCTCCACACCCATGCCCTCGAACGCAGCGCCCGAGGCCTCGGCCACGGAGGTCGGACGGTGACGGCCGCGGTGCACCTTCTTGCGGTCGCGTGCTCGGCGCAGGCGCTCGGCGATGCGCGCGAACGCCAGGTCGAAGGCCGCGTACTTGTCCGACGCGGCCGATTCGGCCCGGACGAGCGGCCCGGGTCCGATGAGGGTCAGTTCGACGCGGTCCTCGCCCTGCGCTCCACTGCTCTTCTCGTGGTGCCGGCTCACCCGCACCTCGAACGCGAGGGCCCGGTCGGCGAGCACGTCGATCTTCTCGGACTTCTGCTCCACGTAGGCCCGGAATCGGTCGGTGACCCCGACGTTGCGGCCCGTGATCGTCACGTCCATGGCGGCTCCCATCCACACTCGGCGGTTCGCCTCCGTCCGGCGAACACCAACGCCTTGCCGCGAGGCTAGACCCTGCTGGCTCCGCCCGTGCCCGAGCTGGCCCGCGTGCCGGAGACCTCCACCTGATGCCCAGCCGATGTCCATGTCCGCCCGGCCTCGCCCGCCGCGCACGGTTCAGACCTCCACGGTGGCGACGGCCACGCACCGGACGACCCGACCACCGGCAGCGCGGACGGCGCGGACCGCCTCGGCCATCGTGACCCCGGTGGTGACGACGTCGTCCACGAGCACGACGTCGTGGTCAGCCACACCGTCGGCGACGAGGGACCCGACGGTGGCCGCGACCCGCTCGACGGCGGTGCGCTCCTTCTGCCCGCGACCGTCCGTCCCGGCGCGCGCCGGGCCGAGGCCGGCGTCCGGAGCGGGGCCGGAGTCGGAACCGGGGCCGGCCTGCGGTACCGGGACCCGCCGCAGGGCCCGTGCACGTCGGACGCCTGCTCGACGGAGGACCGTCACGACCGGGTCGAACCCGCGCCGCCGGTGTCCCCGCGACGACGGCGGGACGCGGAGCACCAGTGCGCCGACCGGGGCCGCTGCGAGCGCCGCCCGGACGAGGTCCGCGGTGCGCCGGGTGAGCCCGCTGACGATGTCCACGCGCCCGCGCAGCTTCCACTCGAGCACCAGGGTCCGGACGAGGCCGTCGTACTCGTGGGCGGCGTCGAGCCGGACGCCGGCCACGAGCCGGGTGCGACCGGGCAGGGCGTCGAGGGCGCACCGGCAGGCGCGGCACAGCGCACGGTCCGGGGCGCCGCAGCCGACGCAGGCGACGGGCAGCACGAGCGCGAGGACGGCGGCAGCGGCGTCGGACCAGGGACGACCCCGGCCGCCCGCTGGAGTTGCAGCACGCGGAGTCGCGGCACGTGGAGTCGCGGCACGTGGAGTTGCAGCACGCGGAGTCGCGGCACGCGGAGTCGCGGCACGCGGAGTCGCGGCACGCGGAGTCGCGGCACGTGGAGTCGCGGCACGTGGAGTCGGGGCAGGTGTGGGGTCGGGGAGCGGGACCGCGGACGGGAGGACGACCGACTGGGTCTGGGGCGTTGGCATGACCCGATGGTCCCGGGTGGGGACCGTCGGGGG
>NZ_QKSK01000017.1:0-42809 GCF_003234145.1 Curtobacterium sp. MCPF17_011 | reverse complement strand
CCCCACCCCGTCCTCCCCACCCCGTCCTCCCGACCCTTCCCCGCCGCGGCCGGTGATGTGTAGAGTGCCGACACTGCACGGATGCAGGACAGCGCGAGGGGGAACCATGCACGACACCACACGCGACCGACTGACGGCACTCGCCGCGGTCATCGCCGCACTCGTCCCGGCGCTCGCCGTCGTCGCCAGCTGGCTGCAACTCGCCCTCGCCTGGCCGGAGCAGTACGCGGTCGGCTTCCGCGCCGTCATGGGCATCGGCCTCGTCGCGGCGATCGTGGTGACGGTCCGGGCGCTCCGCAGTCGTGACCACGTCCTGCTCGCCTTCGCCCTGGCCGTGCTGGCCTACGCGCTCGCCGGACTCGTGCCCAGTGCCGTGTGGGCGGTCGGAACCGTGCTGTTCATCGCGGCCCGAGTGCTGCTGTTCGTCTTCGGGGTGCTGCTCGTCCTGCGCACCAGGCCCAGCACCACAGCAGACACCACCGCCGGCGCTGCGAGCGGTCCGTTGCACCGCGTCGCTGCCTGGGCTGTGCTGGTCGGCGCCGCGGTGTGGCTCGCGTGGACGGTCGTCGAGCCGGTCCTGTTCGGGTTCTGGATGCCGCCGCAGGACGCGCTGACCACCCTGTTCGCGGTCCCGCTGACCGGACTGTTCGTCGCGTGCGTCGGTGCCGAGCTGGTGTTCGCGCCGCCGCTCCTCCGCCCGGTCGGCGACGGTGCCCGGCGGTTGTGGGAGACGGCCGACGTCCGCTGACGTCGACCGCCCGAGCCCCGGCCGCAGGGCTGCGTGTGCTGACGAGCGCAGTGATCAGACGAGCGCGGCCGCGACCTCGGGTGACTCCTCCGGCACGGACCACGGACGCTGCGTCATCCCGCTGTCGCCCCGGACGGACACGATCGCGCCGGAGTCGTCGCGCGTGAACACGATGTCCTCGTCGATCGACCCGAACCGGTTGCCGGACGCCATCCGCAGCGTGTCCGCGTCGACGACCTCCAGGCGGACGGGCGACTCGGTCGGCACCGGCTGCGTCGGGTCGATCGCCAGCAGCCGCTCCCCCACGCGGGCGATGTCGGTGATCCCCTCGAAGGTGGTGAAGCGCCCGGTGTAGCGGTCGGTGTCGACGTCAGCCGGCACCGGCGCCCCGGGGGCGTGCTCGTCGGCGGCGGCATCGAGCAGGTGGACGATGCCGTAGGCCAGCATCGTCGCGGGACCCGTGGCGCTGCTCGTCAGCACCGACACGACCAACGAGGACGCGGGGTCGAACACCGACTGCGTGATCTGCCCGGGGAACCCGCCGGAGTGGCCACGGACCTCCCGGCCGTTGATCCGGTCGACGACGAACCCGGCGCCGTAACCGCGGGCGGCGGGGTCGCTGTCGAGCGCGCTCCACGCCTTCCGCTGGGCCAGCCGCTCGGCATGGTCGGAGAGCAGCGTGCCGCGGCCGGGCACGTGTGCCGAGAAGTACCGGACCAGGTCCGAGGCGGTGCCGTGGAACCCGGTGGCCGCGGCGAGCGCCCCCGTCGTCACGTGCGGAACGCGCTGCCGGGTGCGGGCGGTGTGCAGGCCGGTGTAGCCGATGACGTACTCGTCCTCCCGCGCCGGGTCGAACTCGGCGCCGGTGCCGGTGAGCCCGAGCGGCTCGGTGATCGCCGTGCGGACGTGGTCGGCGTAGCGGGTGCCGGTGACCGCCTCGATGACGAGGCCGAGCAGGCCGTAGCCCAGGTTCGAGTAGTTGAAGGCCGACCCGACGGGCACCTTCGCGCCGCCCGCGACGACGAGCGCGACGAGTTCCGCGGCGTCCGGGAACGGGTGTGCCAGCGCCCAGTGGTCGCCGTCGGCGCCGTCGCGGACGACTCCGGCGCCCATCTCCATGAGCTCGCGGACGGTGGCGTCGGCGATCGGTGAACCGGCCTCGACCAGGGCGGGGACGAACGTGCCGACGGTGTCGTCGAGGCGCAGGGCGCCCTGGTCGGCGAGCTGGAGCAGCGCCGTCGCGGTGAACGTCTTCGAGTGCGAGGCGATCCGGAACAGGTCGGAGGTGGTCAGGCGACGCCCGGCCTCGACGTCCGCGTAACCGAAAGCGTCGGCGAACAGTTCCTGCCCCTCGAACCCGACGGCGACCTGCACGCCGGGCAACCGCAGCTGCCACACCTTGTAGGCGATCCACTCCCGGACGTAGGGCAGGACGGACTCGTAGGCAGCGCGCTTCTCCATGCCGACCAGCCTGGCATGTGCCACGCTCGTCGGATGCGGCACACACCATCCTTCCTGATGACCGAGGTCGACGAGGTCCGACGACTCGTCGACGGGAACCCCTGGGCGACGATCGTGTCGCACACGGCCACCGGGCTAGTGGCGTCGCACTACCCGTTCCTGCTCGAAGCGAGCGCTGACGACGAACTCGTCCTGGTGTCGCACGTCGGCCGTCCGGACGAGGTCGCGCACGAGCTCGGCCAGCACGAGGTCCTGGTCATCGTGCAGGGCCCACACGGCTACGTCTCCCCCGCCTGGTACCCGCCGGAGCAGTTCGTCCCGACCTGGAACCACACCACCGCGCATCTGTGGGGCACGCCGGAGATCCTGTCCGACGACGAGAACTTCCGCGTCCTCGGGGACCTCGTCGACCACTTCGAACGGGAGATGCCGTCCCCGGTGTCGCTCGACGTCGACCAGGACACCGCCCGCCGCATCGCCCGTGGCACCGTCGGCATCCGGCTGCGCGTCACCCGGTTCGACGCGCGCGCGAAGCTCAGTCAGAACAAGGCACCCGAGGTCGTCGACCGGGTGATCGAGGGTCTCCGCGCCGACGGGCCCTACGCGGCGCCGGCGCTGGCGGACGAGATGGAGCGCGTGCGCGCGCGTCGTGAGGACCTGGGCGACGCCGGACGGGAGGCACGATGACATCTGTCCTGCTCCGCACCGTCCGCCGTGTGGGCACGTCCGGCGCCCCCTCCGACGTCCTGGTCATCGACGGACGGGTCGCCGCGATCGGACCAGCCGGGACGATCGACGCGCCCTCCGGCAGCGAGGTCACCACCGAGGTCGTCGAGGCGGACGGCGCCTGGCTCGGACCGGGGCTCCGTGACCACCACGTGCACTTCGACCAGTGGGCACTCATGCGGCAGCGCATCGACGTGCAGGACTGCGCCTCCGCCGAGGAGACCGCCGACCGCCTCGCCGAGGCCGCCCGCACTGCGCTCCCGGACCGCGTCCTGGTCGGGCACGGCTACCGGGACGGACTCTGGCCGGCCCCGGCGCGACGCGAGTTGCTCGACCGAGCCGCCCCCGGCCTCCCGGTCGTCGTCGTGGCCGCGGACCTGCACGCCGTCTGGTGCAACACCCGCGCCCTCGCGCACTTCGCAGCTGCGCTCGGCCGTGCCCTGCCGGCGGGCGAGGACGGCGTCCTCCGCGAACAGGATGCCTTCGACGTCACCGGTGCGCTGTCCCGGGTGCCCGACGAACTGCTCGACGCCGCCGTCGAGGAAGCGGTCGACGCCGCTACCCGACGCGGGGTGACAGGCGTCGTCGACCTCGAGATGGTGTTCGGACTCGACCGATGGGCGCGCCGGATCGCCGCCGGCACGGGCGCCATCCGCGTGGCGTCCGGCGTCTACCCGGGCGAGCTCGACGGCGTGCTCGCCCGCGGCCTCCGCACCGGCGACGTCGTGGCGGGCACCCGCGGCCTGCTGACGATGGGGCCGTTCAAGGTGATCACCGACGGGTCCCTCGGCACCCGGACCGCCGCGACCTCGGACGGCGAAGGGCTGCTCACCTGGACGCCGGAGGACCTCGTCCCGGTCCTCCGCCGTGCCGTCGCCGCCGGACTCGTCCCCGCCGTCCACGCCATCGGCGACCGCGCCGTCACGCTGGCACTCGACGCGTTCGAGACCGTCGGCACCCGCGGCACCATCGAGCACGCCCAACTGCTGCAGCCCGACGACGTCCCACGGTTCGCGCGGCTCGGCGTCATCGCCTCCGTCCAGCCCGAGCACGCCATGGACGACCGCGACATCGCCGACCACCACTGGGCGGGCCGCACCGACCGGGCCTTCCCGTTCGCCGCACTCGAGCGAGCCGGAGCGCGAATGCAACTCGGATCGGACGCCCCCGTCGCGCCACTCGACCCGTGGGTGGCGCTGGCCGCCGCCGTCGGCCGGGACCGCGACGGACGGGATCCGTGGCACCCGGAGCAGCGGATGTCGGCACTCGCCGCGTGGCGGGGCAGCACCGACGGCCGCGTCGGCGTGGCCGTCGGCGACGTGGCCGACCTGGTCCTCGTGCCGTCCGACCCGCTCACCGCCTCGTCGGCCGCACTCCGCACCATGCCGGTCCTGGCCACCGCCGTCGCCGGCCGCTGGACCCACCGGGCTCTGTGAGGCCTCGGAACGCAACGGTCGCGCCGTCGCGGAAGGCAGTATCCCTGCGGAGCGCCACCACCGTTGCGTGTTGCGGGAAGGCTACTTCTGGTCCTTCGGGCACCAGTAGAGCTTCCGACCGGCCATGTCGGCGACGCGGATCTCCGTCCCGCAGACCCGGCACGGCTCCCCCGCGCGGTGGTACACCCAGTGCCGGTCGGCGCGGGAGCGCATCGCCTTCTCGTACTCCGCGTCGGTCAGGCCGTCCATCGTCATCATCTGGCCGATACGGACGCCGTCGTGCAGGAGCTTCGACCAGTCCTGCCACAGCGCCTTCGCCTGCTTGACGGTGATCTTCTTCCCGGGCTTGTACGGGTCGATCCGCTGCCGGAACAGCAGCTCCGCCCGGTACACGTTGCCGATGCCGCTCACCACGGACTGGTCCATCAACAGCTGCCCGATCGCCACGTTGCGCTTCCGGACGTTGTCCACGAACGCCTTCTCGGCCTCGGGCCCGTCGTCGTTCATCGGGTCCGGGCCGAGCTTGTCGAGCGCACGCTGCACGCCGGCCGGGTCCTCGACCACACACGCCGTCGGCCCGCGGAGGTCTGCCACGGCGGTCTCGGTGAGGATCCGCACCCGCACCTGGCCGACCGGGTCCGGCGGGAACGCCTCGATCGGGTCCTCGACCTTCTCCTGCTCGGCCATCCGGTAGCGGGAGCGTCGCGGGGCACCGATGGACCGGAGCGAGTCCTCGCCGGCATCGTCCGGGACATGGGCGTCGGTGCCGGTCGTGGTGGTCTCGTCGGCGTCACCCGTGTCGTCGGTGACCGTGCCGCGCTGGTTCGTCTGGCCGATCCGCCCGTTCGCGCTCCGCATCGTCGCGTCGGTCGAGATCTCACCCGCGAAGTCCCAAGCGCCGTACAGGCCCAGGTGGACGCGGAGGAACAGGTCGCCCTCGAACTCGAGGAACATCTGCTTCGCCACGGCTCGTGCGGCGATCATCCTCCGGCCGTCGAGCTGCGCGGCTCCGGCAGCGAACCGCCCCTGCGGGCTCGAGACCTCGCAGACCTGGCCGACGAAGTGCAGCTCGAACTGGCGGGCGATGCGGTGGACGGAGTGACCCTCGGGCATTGCTCTTGTCTACTCGGCCCTACTGGTCGATCTGCTTGCCGGCGATGTGCCCCGTGGTCTCGTACTCGGCGAGCTGGGCGATCCGACGGGCGTGACGCTCCTCACCGGAGAACGGCTCGGCGATGAACAGGTCGACGAAACGGATGGCTTCGTCCTCGGTGTGCTGACGGGCACCGATCGAGATGACGTTGGCGTCGTTGTGCTGGCGGGCGAGGACCGCGGTCGACTCGTTCCACACCAGCGCCGCCCGGATGCCCTCGACCTTGTTCGCGGCGATCTGCTCGCCGTTGCCCGAACCGCCGAAGACGACGCCGAGGGCCTGGACCCCCGCGCGCTGGTCCTGCACCACGGCGTGCGCCGCGTTGATGCAGAACGAGGGGTAGTCGTCCAGCGGCTCGTACTCGGTCGGACCGTGGTCCACGACCTCGTGGCCGGCTTCGGTCAGGTGCCTGGCGAGGGTCTTGTTGAACTCGAGGCCGGCGTGGTCCGTTCCGAGGTGGATGCGCATGGACCGATCCTATTCCTGCACCCGCAGCGGGCCTCCCGTCCGCTCCGGCTGGGAGGCGCGGTGCCGGACCCGGGGCGGGCCTCCCGTCAGCGCTGGCGAACCACCACGACGACGTACCGGCACGGCTCGGCGCCGGCGTTGCGGTAGACGACGTCGGCCGGTTCGCCGAGTTCGATCCGGTCCCCCGCACCGAGGCGCGTCGTGGTCGCACCCACCTGCAGTTCGAGGGCCCCGTCGACGACCCAGATGCAGTGCCGCAGGAAGGCGTACGCGCTGGCGGGGTAGGCGACCTCGCGGCCGGCGGGCAGGCGCACCTCGGTCACGTCGGCGGGGAAGTCAGCGCTCGACAGGGGGCGGCGGCGGTACCCGGTCTCCGGGTCGGTCCACGAGTCGGCCGAGGCGGCACGCTGCACCCCGCGGGCCTCGTCCGGATCGCTGGTCCGGGGCGCCTCGTGCTCGAGGGCCTCGTCGAGGAGCTGCGAGACGGTGAGCCCGAACGCGCCGGAGAGGCGGCCGAGGATCGTCGCGGTCGGGCTCGAGACACCCCGCTCGACGCGGTTGATCATGGCGCGGGAGACGCCGGACTCCTCGGCGAGTTCCGTGAGGCTCCAGCGGCGCTCGGTGCGGAGGCGCTGCAACCGCTCCCCCAGCCGGCGCTGGTCGGCGTCGTCCGGGTGATCGCTGTCCCCGCGCTCACTGTCCCCGCGCTCGCTGACCTTCCGCTCGTGGTCCGTCCGCTCCCGGTCTGGGGTTGCATCGGTGCCCTCGGGCTCGTCTACGATGTGAGACATGGCGACAGCATATGCGACGGATGCGGTTCGGGTCCGCGACTGCACTCCCGCGGACCTCGACGTCGTGCACGCACTCCACGTCGACGCGGTCCTGCACTCGACGGCGATCTGGCAAGAGGTCCCGCACCCCCGCGCCTGGTTCGACACGTGGCTGGCAGAGCGGCAGGGCGACGGCTGGCCCGTCCTGGTCGCCGAGGTCGACGGGGTCGTCGCCGGGTACGCGACCTACTCGCAGTGGCGGCCCCACCAGGGCTACCGGCTCACCGTCGAGCACAGCGTCTACGTCGTCGAGTCGTTCCGCGGGCGGGGTGTCGCCTCGACGCTCATGCGCGCCCTCGTCGCCCGCGCCACCGAGGAGGGACGGCACGTGATGATCGCCGGCATCTGCAGCACCAACACGGGTTCGATCGCGCTCCACGAGCGACTCGGGTTCGCGACGGTCGCGGTCGTCCCGGAGGTCGGCCGCAAGTTCGACCGATGGCTCGACCTGACGCTGATGCGGTTGCCGCTGGCCTGATCTGGCCTGGTCTCGGCCGTGCTGCACCCCCGCACGGACATCGCGGCCCGTCAGAACGGGGCGCAGTGCAAGCGGCGGTGCGCGGACCGGGAGGCCCGTGGCGGGGCCGACCCACGCCTCCCGTCCGCCCCGCACCACGCGAGCCCGCGGGACCGCGACGGCATCGGATGTGCTGGGCCCCCGCACCGACACCGCGCCCGTCAGGACGGGGCGCGGTGCACGCGGCCCGGCACGACCGTCGTGGTCGCGCCGGGGTCAGTCCTCGACCGTGTCGAAGACCGGACCGGTCGTGCGCGAGCGCTTGAGCTCGAAGAAGCCCGGGTAGCGGGCCGCGGCGACGACGCCGTCCCAGAGGTCGAGTGCCTGCTGGCCCTTCGGCGCCGGCGAGATGACCGGTCCGAAGAAGGCGACACCGTCGACGGCGATGACGGGCGTGCCGACGTCCTGGCCGACCCGCTCGATGCCGTCTCGGTGACTCTCACGCATCGCGACATCGGTCTCGTCGGTCCATGCGGCGTCGGCGAGGTCGGCCTCGAGGCCGAGCTGCTCGAGGACGGCCGGTACGACCTGCTGCGGGTCCTTCTGCTGGCGGTGGTGGATCTGCTCGCCGAGCGCGTCGTAGAGGCGCTTCACGACCTCCTGGCCGTGTCGGGCCTTCGCAGCCGTCACCAGGCGCGAGTACACCTGGTTCCGCTCCATCGCCTCGCGGTACTCCGCGGGCATGCCCTCGTTGTGCTCGTTGAGGACGAAGAGGCTCATCACGTTCCAGGTGACGTCGAGGTCGCGGTGCTGCTCGACCTCACCCACCCAGCGGCTCGTCATCCACGCCCAGGGGCAGGTCGGGTCGAACCAGAACTCCACAGCAGTCCGGGTCGCAGGGGTGTTCTCCACAGTGGTGTCAGTCACAGGTCGTGAGCGTACGCCCGCTCGCTAGGCTGGTCACGAGCCGTCCCGCCGGCGCACGACGCCGAGCGGGACCACCGACACGCGGACATCGATCGTCCGCGTCCGCAGCGAAGATGGAGCGTCCGTGCCCGGAGAGAACCTCACCAGAACCGAAGCCCAGGAACGTGCCGGCATCGTCAGTGTCCAGACGTACGACGTCGAACTCGACCTGACCCGCGGCGCCGAGAGCTTCGGCAGCACCACCCGTGTGCGCTTCACGGCCACGCCCGGCGCCAGCACGTTCATCGACGCCATCACGAAGACCGTGCACTCGGTCACCCTGAACGGCGTGGCGCTCGACGTCGCCGCCGTGAACGACGGCGTCCGCATCCAGCTCGCCGACCTGCAGGCGCAGAACGAGCTCGTCGTCGTCGCCGACGCGCTGTACACGAACACCGGGGAAGGCCTGCACCGCTTCGTGGACCCCGTCGACGACGAGGTCTACCTGTACTCGCAGTTCGAGGTCCCGGACAGCCGGCGCATGTTCGCCGTGTTCGAGCAGCCCGACCTCAAGGCTGAGTTCAGCTTCACCGTGACCGCACCGGCACGCTGGCAGGTCGTCTCGAACGCTCCCACGCCCGAGCCGCACGTCGACGGCGACCACGCCACGTGGACCTTCCCGCCCACGGCGAAGATCTCGAGCTACATCACCGCGCTCGTCGCCGGCCCGTACGAGGTCGTCCGCAGCGAGCTCACCAGCCGCGACGGCCGGACCATCCCGCTCGGGGTGTTCGCGCGGAAGTCGCTGGCCGAGTACCTCGACCCCGAGTACGTCTTCGACATCACCCGCAAGGGCTTCGCGTACTTCGAGGAGAAGTTCGACGTCGCCTACCCGTTCGAGAAGTACGACCAGCTCTTCGTGCCGGAGTTCAACGCCGGCGCGATGGAGAACGCGGGTGCCGTCACCTTCACCGAGACGTACGTGTTCCGCTCGAAGGTCACGGACGCCATCAAGGAGCGCCGGGTCGTCACGATCCTGCACGAACTCGCCCACATGTGGTTCGGCGACCTCGTCACCATGAAGTGGTGGAACGACCTGTGGCTCAACGAGTCGTTCGCCGAGTGGGCGTCGACCATCGCCACGGCCGAAGCCACCGAGTGGACCGAAGCGTGGACCACGTTCCAGGCGATGGAGAAGTCCTGGGCCTACCGCCAGGACCAGCTGCCCTCGACGCACCCGATCGTCGCGACGATCAACGACCTCGAAGACGTCCAGGTCAACTTCGACGGCATCACCTACGCGAAGGGTGGCTCGGTCCTCAAGCAGCTCGTCGCGTGGGTCGGTATCGATGCGTTCTTCGCGGGCGTCTCGGCCTACTTCAAGAAGCACCACCACTCCAACACCGAGCTGAAGGACCTGCTCGTCGAACTCGAGTCCACCAGCGGCCGTGACCTGTCCGAGTGGTCGAAGCTGTGGCTCGAGACCGCTGGCGTGAACACCCTCCGCCCGGAGATCCAGACCGACGCCGACGGTGTGATCACCTCGTTCGCCGTGCTGCAGGAAGCCCCGGCCGACCACCCGACGCTGCGACCGCACCGACTGGCGATCGGCGTCTACTCCTTCACGAACGACGCCTCGGCACCGTTCGGCGCCGACACCGCGTCGTCCGGCGGCAAGCTCGAGCGGGCCCACCGCGTCGAGATCGACGTCGACGGAGCCCGCACGGACGTGCCCGAACTCGTCGGCGTGCACCGCGGCGACCTCGTGTTGCTCAACGACGACGACCTGGCCTACGCCAAGATCCGTCTCGACGAGCAGTCCCGTCGCACTGCGATCGAGCACCTCGCCGCGATCGCGAACCCCCTCGCGCGTTCCATCGTCTGGGGTGCCGTCTGGGACGCCACACGCGACGCCGAGTCCCCCGCCAGCGACTACGTGTCGCTCGTGCTCGGCAACATCGCGACCGAGACCGAGTCCACGACGATCCGGACCACGCTGTCGCAGCTGTTGCTCACCGCGCGCAACTACGTCGCGCCGGCGAAGTCCGACAGCACCGTCCGTACCGTCGGTGACACCCTCTGGCAGCTCGCGTCGTCGGCCGAGTCCGGCTCCGACGCGCAGTTCCAGTTCGTGAAGTTCTTCGCGCAGATCCCCTCGACGCCCGAGCACGTGGCGACGCTCCAGGGGCTGCGTGACGGCTCGGTGACGCTGCAGGGGCTCGAGGTCGACACCGATCTCCGCTGGGAGCTGCTCGAGGGCCTCGTGCTCGCCGGCGCTGCGGGCAACGACGAGATCGACACCGAGCTCGCCGCCGACCGCACGGCCTCGGGTGAGCAGGCCGCCGCGCGTGCCCGGGCGACGATCCCCACGGCCGAGGGCAAGCTCGCCGCGTTCTCGTCGCTCGTCGACAGCGACGACGCGCCGAACGCGATCGTCCGTCAGACCACGATCGGGTTCCAGCACGTCAACTCCCCGGTCGTGCTCGAGGGCCTCGTGTCACGGTACTTCGACGTGATCACCCGCATCTGGGACGAGCGTAGCTACCACATCGCGGACACCGTCGTCACGGGGCTCTACCCCGCGCCGCTGGCGTCGACGGAGCTGCGCGACGCGGCCGTGGCGTGGCTCGAGGCACACCCGGAGACGCCGGCACTGCGCCGCATCGTCACCGAGAACCTCGCGGGCACCGAGCGGGCCCTCCGGGTCCAGGCAGCGGACGTCTGACCCTGATGTGACGAGCGGCGAGGCCTCGGCGTTCCTCCAGGGAGGCCGAGGCCTCGCCGCTTAGCATCGATCGGATCATGCTCTTGGCTGCAGACACCACCGACGTCTCGAAGTGGGCGTCGAACACGTTCACCCAGTTCGTCGACACCTGGCACGTCCCGATCACCATCGTCATCGTCCTGCTCGCGGCGGTGGTCCTCCGGCTCATCCTCCGCCGGACGATCAAGCAGGTCGTCGACCGCATCGTCAACGGCGTGAAGAAGCGGCAGGGTGCCGCGGACACGCAGGCGCTCGTCGCCTCACCGCTGCAGACGGCCCGGGTCGTCCAGCGCACCCGGACCCTCGGCAGCGTGCTCGAGAACCTGGCGACCGTCGTCGTCGCGGTCATCGCGTTCGCCATCATCATCTCGACGGTGTTCCCCACCGCCGCCGTCGGCATCGTCGGTGGCGCCTCGGTGGTCGCCGCCGGCCTGGCGGTCGGTGCCCAGAGCATCGTCCGCGACATCCTGTCCGGCATCTTCATGATCCTCGAGGACCAGGCCGGGGTGGGTGACGTCGTCGACACCGGGCAGGCGACCGGCGTCGTCGAGAGCGTCGGCCTACGCGTCATGCAGATCCGCGATGTCAACGGGATCCTCTGGTTCGTGCCGAACGGCCAGATCCTGCGCGTCGGCAACCTGTCCCAGGGGTGGTCCCGCGTCCTGGTGGACATCACCGTCCCCTACGACACCGACATCGACGCGGTGCAGGACGCCCTCCTGCACGCTGCCGTCACCATGTCGCAGGAGTCCCGGTGGCGTCAGCGCATCGTCGAGAAGCCCGAGATCTGGGGCCTGCAGTCGATCACGGACACCGGCATGGTGTTCCGCCTGGTCGTGAAGACCCGCGCCTCCGAGCTCGACGTCGTCGGCCGCGAGCTCCGCATCCGGCTCAAGCACAGCGTCGACGAACTCGGCGTCACCCTGCCCGCGATGGCGATGATCATGCCCGCCGGGTGGGAGAACGCCACCTCCGTGAACGGCCTGCGCCCGGTGCGGACCGCGCCGGTCCCGACACCCGCCCGGTCCCGCAGCGCACGACGGAACGTCTTCGGGCGGGCCATCCGCACCGGGGAAGAACCCAGCACCGACCACGAGGACTCGCCATGACCGGACCGTCCCTGCCGATCGTGCCACCGGCCGGAGCCGCTGGTCGGCCCGACAGCAGCGCCCCCGCAGACAGCAGCGGCCACGCCGACGGTGCCGGCGCGGTTCCGGCGCAGCCCGTCACGCTCCGTGTCGGACTCGGCGGCGCCGCGGCGAGCGGCTCGCTCTTCGACCGCATCGGCGGCGCCCCGACGTTCGACCGTCTGGTACGACGCTTCTACGAGGGAGTGCAGCACGACGAGGTCATCTGGCCGATGTACCCGGCCGACGACCTCGAGGGGGCGATCTGGCGGCTGTCGCAGTTCCTCCAGCAGTACTGGGGTGGACCGTCCATGTACAGCGAACAGCGCGGACACCCCCGCCTGCGGATGCGGCACAACCCGTTCCGCATCACGCCCGAGGCGCGCGAGCACTGGCTCCAGCACATGCACGACGCGGTGGAGTCGCTCGGACTCGCTCCGCTCGACGAGGCCGAGCTCTGGGGGTACCTGGACCGCGCGGCCCACGCGATGACGAACGCGTTCGACTGAGTCGGGGGGGACGTTCGGCATCGTCCGCCGTCCGGTCGCCCCCGCCCAGGCAGGTCAGTCGGGTGACCGCCGGGGTCGGGACTCGGGCCGGGATCGGGGTCGGGCCGGGATCGGGGCCAGGCGTCGCGTGTCGAGGCCGGCCGTCGGCGGTCGAGACCGGGCTAGGAGCTCAGCGTCCAGGCGCGCCGCTTGACGAGCACGTGCCCACGCGAGGTCGTGAGCCGACTCCACGGACCGGTCTCGAACAGGCGCACCGGTTCGGTGCCGAGGAACCCGAGGCTCTCGGCAGCGAATCCCGCGCCGGCAGGCAGGTGCTCGACGCCGGTGATCGGCCGACCCCACACCTCGGAGCGGACGCGTCGGACGATCGACTCCCCCGAGCTCGCCGGCACGGCAGCCGCGACCTCGTCGATCCCCTGCCGCGCCGCGCGGTGCAGGAGCTCCGCGGAGACGTCCGGCAGCGGGGCCCATCCACCGCGGGGCGGCGAGATCGCTGCCCACGTCACGGTGTGGACCTCGAGGGGCAACTCGACCTCGATCGGGGTGGCACGCGTCGGGTCGGCGCTGTCGGCCTGGTCGGCGTCCTGGGCCTCGGCGAGCAGCCGCAGGCGTTCCTGGAACGACCGCAGCGGCACGACGACGTCGATGTGCTCCGGCTGCGTCAGCGCGAAGGTCCGGAGGCCGAGGACGGTCGGCAGCTCGTCGAGCAGACCGAGCGGGTAGAGGATGGCGGTGTAGACCGCCAGGACGCCCGAGTCGGCGATGAGTCGGACCGACCCGTCCTCGATGCGAGCGGCCCGCCCGAGGTAGGTGCGGAGGTCACCGAGCGAGGCGGCGTCGGGAAGGGTGAACGAGCTGCTCATGTCGCCTCCGATCCTAGCCGCGACCGTCCGGAGACCCGCTGGTCGACCTCTCGGCGTCCTCTCGGCGTCCTTTTGGCACTCTCCGGGTTCGAGTGCTAAAACCGGATGCAGTTGAGTCACAGCGACTCAACCGACAACCATCCAGTGAAGGAGTTGATGTCAGATGGCCATGAACTTCGACCCGTTCCGCGAGCTCGACCGTCTCGCCGGGTCCCTCCTCGCCGGAGCAGGAGCGGGCCCACGCTCGATGCCGATGGACCTCTACCGCGCCGGTGACCACTACGTCATGGACGTGGACCTGCCCGGCGTCGATCCGGGCTCGGTCGACATCGACGTCGACGGTTCCGTGCTGACCATCCGGGCTGAACGGACCCTCGGCGCCCCCGACGGTGCACAGTGGCTCACGCGGGAGCGGCAGCCCGGTTCGTTCGTCCGGCAGCTCACGCTCGGCGACGGCCTGGACGTCGAACGGATCGCCGCGCACTACGACAACGGCGTGCTCAGCGTGACGATCCCCGTCCAGGAGTCGTCGAAGCCGCGCAAGATCGCCATCAGCACGGGTGACAGCACCGGGGCACTCGCCGTCGAACGCGCCGCGTCGAGCAGCTGACGCACCAGCCAGTCAACCGTGGGGTCGGTCCCATGCGGACCAACCCCACGGTCGACTCCCCGACACCCCTCACCCCGCGCTCGCCTGTCGATCCCCCACACGCCCATGCCACATCTGTTCAACGCCCTGTCGTCCGTCCTCGTCGTCGCCGGCCTGTTCGCCGCCCAGAGCCTCCGCCCAGGTCTCGGTCTGCTGCTCTCGCTGGCGGGATCGGTGATCGCCAACCAGCTCGTGTGGATCATCTCGCCGACAGCCTGGTCACACCTCGTCACTCCCTGGCTGGCCAGCGCCAGCGGGACGCTCGTCGCCGTGATCGTATGGAGCGTGCTGAGGACATCCCCGCGCGTCCTCGACCTGCTCGGCGCGACTGCGACCGGAAGCGACTGAGGACACCCCGGTCAGGACCCCTGGACAGCACCTCTGGCACGCGCATGCAGTCTTCGTAGACTGATGGCGTGATCCGCGAACCCGACTTCCTCTCCACGCTGCGTCTCGAGGACACCGGAGCGAGCACCAGGGAGACGATCCTCACCGGAGCGAGTCACTGGTCGCCGGGCGGCCGGATCTTCGGAGGGCAGGTCCTGGCGCAGTGCATCGTCGCCGCGCAGGCCACCATCGAGGGCCGGGACATCCACTCCGTCCACGGCTACTTCCTCCGGCCGGGAGCGATCGACGTCCCGATCACGTTCGGCGTGGAGCGGATCCACGACGGCCGATCGTTCGCCACCCGCCGGGTCCAGGCGTACCAGAACGGCACGCCGATCTTCTCGATGATCGCGTCGTTCCAGACGCCGGACGCCGGAGCCGAACACCAGGACCCGATGCCCCTCGACGTCCCCACGCCGGAGTCCCTGCCCTCCGCAGCCTCCGTGCTGGCGGGCATCGACCACCCGACCGCACAGGCGTGGGCGGAACGATCGATCGACATGCGACACGTCGACGGTCCGGTCTACGTGGACGTACAGGGCGCGCAGGTCGCACACCAGGCGGTCTGGTTCCGCGTCGAGCGTGACATGCCGGACGACCCCGCCCTGCACCGTGCCGTCCTCGCCTACGCGAGCGACCTGTCCCTCCTCGAACCGATCATGCGTCGGCACGGCATGGCCTGGGGCACGCCCGGCGTGAAGCTGGCGAGCCTCGACCACGCCATGTGGTGGCACCGTGACGGTCGCGCCGACGAGTGGGTGCTGTACGCGCAGGAGTCGCCGAGCGCCCAGGGTGGCCGGGGCCTCGCGCTGGGCCGGATGTTCTCCCACGACGGCCGCCTGCTGGCCACCGTCGCCCAGGAGGGCATGATGCGCGTTCCGACCGCCTGACGGAGTGTCGAGCTGACGCTGTGACGCTGTGCCGCAGTGTCAACCTGCGCGCGGACTGGCGTGTCCGGCGGCCCGACGCACTGACGAGCTGACGTGTCCGACGGGCCGAGAACTCGAGAGCCCGAAGAGCCTACCGCCGGCTACACGATCGAGGGATCGTCAGGGTCGCGAGAACGTCACCGGCGGTTCGACGTACTGCTGGCAAGCGGCCCGCTCGACGTCGGTGAGGCGTCGTGGGCGGTTCGTCTCCGCGTCGACGAGCACCAGCGTGGTCGTAGCCCGCGTGTAGAGCTCGGCGGGATCGTGCCCGATCGGCGACCACACCTCGTACGAGATGTCGAGGCTGGCCCCACCCATCCGCCCGATCCAGAGCTGGATGTCGAGCGGCCGACGGAAGTACGGCGTCGATGCGAGGTACTCGAGGCGCTGCGCCGCGATCACCGTCATCGTCCCCGAACCCGGGCGGCCGTCGATCACCGGCTCGGGCGCGGACCCCGACTCATCGATCTCGTCGGGGTCCGGCGCCCAGAACGCCAGCACGCGTGCTTCTTCGAGCAGCCGGAGCATCGCGGAGTTGTTCACGTGCCCGTAGGCGTCGATGTCACTCCACCGGATGCGGATCGGAGCGTGCAGGCGTGCCACCGGGACTAGTCCCGGGTGAGCTTGCGGTACGTCGCGCGGCCGGGCTTCGCAGCGTCGGCTCCGAGGCGCTCGATCTTGTTCTCTTCGTACGCCTCGAAGTTGCCCTCGAACCAGTACCAGATCGGCGTGCCGTCCTCGTTCAGGCCTTCCCAGGCGAGGATGTGCGTCGCGATGCGGTCGAGGAACCACCGGTCGTGGGTGATGACCACGGCGCAACCGGGGTACTCGAGCAGCGCGTTCTCGAGGCTGCCCAGCGTCTCGACGTCCAGGTCGTTCGTCGGCTCGTCGAGGAGCAGCAGGTTGCCGCCCTGCTTGAGCGTCAGCGCCAGGTTCAGACGGTTGCGCTCACCACCGGACAGGATGCCGGCACGCTTCTGCTGGTCCGGGCCCTTGAACCCGAACTGCGACACGTACGCACGAGACGGGATCTCGGTCTTGCCGACCTGGATGTAGTCGAGTCCGTCGGACACGACCTCCCACAGGTTCTTGTTCGGGTCGATGCCACCACGGCTCTGGTCGACGTACGAGATGTCGACGGTGTCGCCGATCTTCAGCGTGCCACCATCGAGCGGCTCGAGGCCGACGATCGTCTTGAAGAGCGTGGTCTTGCCGACACCGTTCGGGCCGATGACGCCGACGATGCCGTTGCGGGGCAGCGTGAACGACAGGTCGCCGATGATGACGCGCTCGCCGAACTGCTTGTGCAGCTTCTCGGCGTCGATGACCTGCGAGCCCAGACGCGGTCCGACGGGGATGACGATCTCCTCGAAGTCGAGCTTGCGCGTGCGCTCGGCCTCCGTGACCATCTCCTCGTAGCGCGCCAGACGCGCCTTTGACTTGGCCTGGCGCCCCTTCGTGTTGCTGCGGACCCAGTCGAGCTCGGACGTCAGTCGCTTGGCGAGCTTGGCGTCCTTCTTGCCCTGGACCTCGAGGCGGGCGCGCTTCTTCTCGAGGTAGGTCGAGTAGTTGCCCTCGTACGGGTAGAGGCGACCGCGGTCGACCTCGGCGATCCACTGGGCGACGTGGTCGAGGAAGTACCGGTCGTGGGTCACGGCCAGGACGGCACCGTGGTACTGCTGCAGGTGCTGCTCGAGCCACTGCACGCTCTCGGCGTCCAGGTGGTTGGTGGGCTCGTCGAGGAGCAGCAGGTCCGGCTTCTGGAGCAGGAGCTTGCACAGTGCCACGCGACGCTTCTCACCACCGGAGAGGTGCGTGACGAGCTCGTCCCCGGGCGGGCACTGGAGGGCGGCCATGGCCTGCTCGAGCTGCGAGTCGAGGTCCCACGCGTCAGCCGCGTCGATCTCTTCCTGCAGGGTGCCCATCTCGGCCAGGAGCGCGTCGAAGTCGGCATCCGGCTCCGCCATCAGCGCGGAGATCTCGTTGAAGCGCGCGAGCTTCCCGTGGATCTCGCCGACGCCTTCCTGGACGTTCTCGAGGACCGTCTTGGTCTCGTCGAGCTCCGGCTCCTGCATGAGGATGCCGACGGTGAAGCCCGGGGTCAGCTTCGCCTCGCCGTTCGAGGGCTGGTCGAGCCCCGCCATGATCTTCAGGATCGTCGACTTGCCCGCACCGTTCGGCCCGACGACGCCGATCTTGGCGCCGGGCAGGAACGACATCGTGACGTCGTCGAGAATCAGCTTGTCACCGACCGCCTTGCGGGCGCGGACCATCTGGTAGATGTACTCAGCCATATTGCTCCAAGTGTAGTGATGACACCGGTCACTCGTGGGCTCGGGTGCCGAGATCAGGCCGCATCGAGCCCGACCGGGTGGTCCGGCGGCTCGTCGGCGGGGGTCAGCATCGCGGCGAGGGAGTCGTCGGCGCCCTGGCGCTCGTCGGGGTGGGTGTCGTCCGGCACTGCCTCGACGGGTGGGTGCGCAGCGTCCGGGATGTCTTCGTGGACCTCGCCGGTGTCGTGGTCGACGCGTGGCGAGGAGCCGGGGGCGGCGGTCGCCTCGGTGACGTGGCGCGGCAGTCGCATCCAGTTGCTGATCCCCCAGGCGAGGTCGTGGCCGATCCCCTCGGCGTCGATCTCCACGCTCGTCCCGCCACGGCCGTCGCGCTCCCAGTTGCGGATGCGCACGCGTCCGGTGACGACCACCCGGTCCCCCTTGCTGAGCGATCGGTTGACGTTGGCGGCGAGGGAACGGAAAGCGGTGACGGTGTACCAGTTGGTCGGACCGTTGCCCCAGGTCGAGGTCTGGCGGTCCCAGCGGCGGGACGGTGAGGCGAGCCGGAGGCTCGTGATGGCGATGCCCGTCTCGGTGACGAGGTGGCGGGGTTCGGTGGCGACGATGCCGCAGACCGTGATCGTGTCGTTCATGGCTCGATCGTCGGACAGCGCGAGCCCCCGCCCGCTCGTGGCGCCGAGGATGTGGAGAGGAGGCGCCGATCACGCTCCCTGTGCAGGAAGGTGATCGGAGCCTCCCGTCCCGATCAGTGTGCGCGGAACTCGGGCCGGTCCGCGAGCGGACCCATCGCCTTGTGCACCGCGCCCTTGGCGGACTGGAGCGACGGGTACGTCCCGCCCGGGCCACGTCGCCCGTACAGCTCCACACGGAACCCGTCGGCATCGCGGTGGATGGTGCCCACCGCTCCTGCCGGTCCGACGGCGACCCAGGTCCCCGTCGTCGCGTCCGCGTTCTGCAGCGTGTCGTTCGTCATCGTGCGACCACCTCCTCGTGGCCCCGACGCCCCGTCGTTCAGGACGCCAGGATGTACTGACTGTATGCCTTGCGGACCTTGTTGACCTTGGGCAGTGCGACGGCGAGGCAGTAGCCCTGCCCCGGGTTCTTCGCGAAGAAGTCCTGGTGGTACTCCTCCGCGCGGTGGAACTCGCCGAGCGGCTCGATGCTGGTGACGATCCCGCCGTCCCAGATGTCCGAGGCCCGCCTGATCGCCTGCTCGAACAGCGCACGCTGCTCGCCGTCCGCGGGGAACATGGCCGACCGGTACTGGGTACCGACGTCGGCACCCTGACGGTTCAGCTGGCGCGGGTCGTGGAGGGTGAAGAACACGTCGAGGACGACCTGCGCCGGCAGGACGGTCTCGTCGAAGGTGACGGCGACGGCCTCGGCATGGCCGGTCGTGCCGGTGCACACCTGCTCGTACGTCGGGTGCGGGTCACTCCCGCCGATGTAGCCGGACACGACGTCCTGCACGCCCTGCAGCGTGCGGTACACCGCGTCGAGGCACCAGAAACATCCACCTGCGAGCACGAACGTGGTCATGGTCAGGACCTGCCTTCCGAGGCTCGGGAGAGCCGTTGAGGGAACGTTCCTCCACAACGCCGGGAGGCCCGTGCGTGTTCCCCGGGTCGGGCTGCGGCCGGCCGCGGTGTCGGTGGCCGAACGTACATTCGAGTCACACCCGCCGACCAGGAGGCCCACATGCAGACGACGACGGACGCCCGGCTCAGCATCCACTCGCCTCGACCGGTCGCGCGCTCCCGCGGCGATCTCCGGATCCTGGACGTACGCGACGACCTGAGCCGTGTCACGCGGGCGAACGGTGAGATCGTCGGGTACGTGGACCGGGTCGACGTCGCCGGGGACACCGCGTACCGCGCCCGTCGCTACATCGCGGCCGAACGCCGGTTCGTCGAACTCCCCAACGTCTGGGACGCGGACGACGCCGTCGACACCCTGCGCTGGTGATGATGTTCCACATCGGAATCAGATGCGATGGATGTGCGGTTCCTCCGCCTGTCATCCCCAGACCCTGACCGATCCCGACGTAGGGTGCGCGCATGCAGTGGTGGAACGACCTGAACGACTGGACCTCGTCGGACGACGGCTGGCGCGTGTTGTCGGGGGCGATCATCCCCTTCATCGCGATCGTCGTCGCGGGCATCGTCGCGGCACTGATCGGCCGCGGAGCGACGAAGCGCGTCGTCTCGCTGCAGGAGCGTGAAGCGAAGAACGCTGCCGTCGCCGGACTCATCTCGGCAGCGCGGAAGGCCGCCAACTGGGGTTCGCTCGGGCACGATGAGCGCGCCTACGCGGACCATCTCGCCGAGGACGCCGACATCCGACTCCGTCTGCTCCCCGTCACCGGCGCACCGACTGCCGCGAACTGGGCGCAGCACGAGATCGCGGACATCAAGAAGAACTCCTCGACCTTCAGCTTCCAGGCAGAGCAGTCGCTGACAGAGTTCCGTGACCGAATCCTCGAGTGGCAGGCCCGGCCCGGTCGCGCGCGCAAGCTCTTCAAGAGCGACCTCGAGCGCTGGAAGTTCGATTCCCCGGACCCCGACGCGGACCTCATCAAGCGCCAGCAGGACTGGAACGCCGACAAGGTCGACTCGGCCCGCACGCCGGAGCCGGCGCCCACTCCGACCACCACTTCGCTCCGCCCCGCCCAGCCGCCGGTCACGCCGGACGCCGGCGCTCGCGCCGGTTCGGCCGCCGGTACCGGTGACAGCTCGTACGACTCCGACGCGACGGTCCCGATCTCGGACAACGCGACGCGCCCCTACTCCGACGGGGAAACCACGCCGATCCGTCCGACCCTCGGCTCGCCTGCCTTCGGGTCGCCCAACCGCGGCTGGTCAGCCTCCCGAGAGCACGACACCGCCGACGCCGACCAAACCGACGCTGACAACGAGGACGCCGTGGACGACGTCCCCGTGAGTTCTCTCCGCCCCGGCTCCGCGGACCGTGCACCGGTGGTGCGCGACGAACGGAACGGTCGCAACGACCTCCCGGCGTCGTGGACCGCGCGCAGCTTCTCACACGACGACAACGAGCGTGACGACGGCCGCGGTGCCAGGAGCGACAGGACCGACGTGCCTGTCGGCGCTGCCGGCACCGCCAGCACGACGTCGATCCCGACGCGGATCGCCGATGCCCCCGCCGAGCCCGCTGACGCGAACGAGACGTCTGAGTCCCCGTACTCGAATCCCGTCAGCGCGAGCGAACTGCGTCGACGCGCTGTGGACGACGACGAGTGAACTGACACCGCCTGACGACGAAGGCCGCCATCCCCGAGGATGGCGGCCTTCGTCGTCGGTGCCCCCGGCAGGAATCGAACCCGCGGCACGGTGGGTAGAAACCACCTGCTCTATCCACTGAGCTACGGAGGCGGACGCCGACGATCTTATTCGGTGCGCGTGCTGAGCTGCCCGACGAACCGCTCGACCTCCCGCTGCGAGCGCAGGCGCACGATGCGCAGGTGCGGAGCGTCGTCAGCCAGCGAAGGCACCCGCTCCCGCATCTCGTTCCGCTTCGCGATGCCCCAGCGGAGGATGTGCTCCTTCCGGGTGAAGAACGTCCACAGCGGCGGTTCGACGTTGCCGTTCCACAACTCCGTACGGTGCAGGCGTCGTCGGACTGTCCGTCGGAGGAGGCGCAGGAACGCCACCGACCTCGGCAGGTCGAGCCAGACCAGGGTGTCCGCACGCTCGACCAGCAGATGCCGCACGCCTCGGTACTGCCACTCGCAGACCCAGCTCGGGGTCGCGGTCATCTCGTCCACCCGAGCTTCGAAGTCCGGCAGCACCGTCCATCCGGGCCCGTGGTACATCCCGTCGAGCTTTGTGTGCGGTGCGCCGATCGCCCGGGCGATCCGGCGCGCCGTCGTGGTCTTGCCGACGCCGGCCGTCCCCGCCACGAGGACCCGTCGTGGCGGAGGATCGAGGACGTCTTCGGCGTCGAGCATCTCTCCACCATAGGACAAGCCCCCGCCCGCCCCGCGGCGCGAGCGGGCGGAGTACCAGGGACCATCCGGGCGGACCCGGGTACTCCGCCCGCTCACGCGCCACGCACCTCCCGGCACCGTCCCATTCGCCCCGCCCCGCGCCCTCACCCTCGCCCTCGCCCTCGCCCTCGCCCTCGCCCAAGGCGAGCGGGCGGGCGGGCGGAAGACCCTGGACGCACCCAGGCAGACCCGGGTACTCCGCCCGCTCACGCGCCACGCGCCTCCCGGCCCCGCCCCGTCCATTGCCTGCGCCCGCGCTTCCGCCCGTCGCCCTCGCCCTCGCCCTCGCCCTCGCCGAGGCGAGCGGGCGGAAGACCCGGGACGCACCCAGGCGGACCCGGGTACTCCGCCCGCCCGCGCGCCACTCCGCCCGCCCGCGCGCCAGCGCCGCTCGCATCGCCGCCCCGCCAGCCCGCGCGGCCCCCTTCCGGAACGGTTCGCCAGCCGTCTCCCTGCCGTTCCGCTCAGCGTCATCGCTGCTCCCTACGTTTCCCCTCATGAGCTCCACGCCCCGCGTCCTCGCGGTGATCCCGGCGAGAGCGGGCTCGAAGGGCATCCCCGGCAAGAACCTCCGCCAGGTCGCCGGTCGCACCCTCGTCGCCCGCGCCGTCAGGGCGGCACTCGCCGCAACCTCGGTGGACGAGGTCATCGTGAGCACCGACGGCGATGCGATCGCCACCGAGGCAGTCGCAGCCGGAGCGCGGGTGGTGCGGCGGCCGGAGGGTCTCTCGGGAGACCAGGCCTCGTCGGAGTCCGCGCTCCAGCACGCCCTCGACGCGGTCGCGACCGGGCACGACGCGCCGGAGGTCCTCCTCTTCCTCCAGGCCACGTCGCCCTTCATCGACCCCGCCGATCTCGACCGGGCCGTCGCTCGCGTCCTCGATGGTGCCGCCGACTCGGTCCTCGCAGCCGCTCCCTCGCACGCGTTCCTCTGGCGCGTCGCCGAGGACGGCTCGGCCCTCGCCGTCAACCACGACGCCGCCACCCGCCCGCGCCGGCAGGACCGCGCGCCGGAGTACCGCGAGACCGGCGCGTTCTACGCCGTACGGGTCGTCGCCTTCCGGGAGGCCCGCCACCGCTTCGTCGGGCGCGTCGAGTTGGTGGTCGTCCCGGCCTCGACCGCGATCGACATCGACGAGCCGCATGACCTGGCCCTCGCGTCGGCCTTGGCTCCCCTCCTCGAGGTCACAGCCGCGGCCGATGCCGGAGCCGAAGAGGTCACAGCCGCGGCCGATGCCGGAGCCGAAGCCGGTGCCGGTGCCGGTGCCGAGCCTGCGACCGAGGTCACACCCGCCGCCGCTGCGCGAGCGGGCGAGATGCCACGCCCCGAAACAGCCGCACCCGACGTTCCCGCCCGCTCGCGCAACAGAACCCACGCACCCGCATCCACCGACCCCCACCCCGCGCGGGCCTCCGCCGCGGAGAACGGAGCACCATGAGCGTCCGCATCGGCCTCTCCACCATCGGCGCGGGCAACCCCGCGTACCTCGTCGGCGAGATCGGCCTGAACCACAACGGCGACGTCGAGATCGCCAAGCAGCTCATCGACATCGCCGCAGACGCCGGCATGCAGGCGGTGAAGTTCCAGAAGAGGACGCCGGAGATCTCGACGCCGGAGCACATGAAGTCGATGCCGCGCAGCACCCCGTGGGGCGACATGACCTACCTGGACTACCGCTACCGCGTGGAGTTCGACCGTGACCAGTACATCGAGATCGGCGACCACGCGACACTCCGCGGCCTCGACTGGTTCGCGTCGCCGTGGGACGAGCCCTCGGTGGCGTTCCTCGAGGACCTCAACGTCGTCGCGTACAAGATCGCTTCGGCGTCGGTGACGGACCTCGGGATGCTCGCCGTCGTCGCCGCGACCGGCAAGCCGGTGATCCTGTCGACCGGCATGTCGACGCTGGAGCAGATCGACCGCGCCGTCTCGACGCTCGGCACCGAGCGTCTGGTGCTCATGCACGCGACGTCGACGTACCCCCTCCCTGCCGAGGAGGCGAACCTCCGCATGATCGAGACCCTCGCCACCCGGTACGCCTACGCGGGCGTGCCGGTCGGCTACTCGGGACACGAGCCGGGCCTCCAGATCTCCCTCGCGGCCGTCGCGCTCGGTGCGACGGCCGTCGAACGCCACATCACGCTCGACCGCACCATGTGGGGCTCGGACCACGCGGCGTCGCTCGAGCCGCACGGCCTCCGCACGCTGGTCCGGGACATCCGCATCATCGAGACCGCGATGGGCGACGGCGTCAAGCGCATCTTCCCCGGCGAGCAGGCCCCCCTCGCCAAGCTCCGTCGGGTGGGTGCGTGAGCGCTCCAGCGCACGACGCCGACGGGACCGGTGACGACCGGGAGGCTCGCCACCCCTCCACCACACCGCCTCACCGCCGACGGGTGGTCGGCCTGGTCGACACGGACTCGTTCGCGAAGTGGGGCGCGCACCTGCTCTCGGCGACGCCGGCGCACTGGTCGCTGGAGCTGCTGACGGTGGCGACGCCCCGGTCGGCGAGTCCGGCGCAACTGCGGGCGGCGTTCCGGGGCGTCGATGCTCGTCTCGGCCCGATCGACCTGGCTCCTCCCGGGCCGGTGGGCGTGGACGAGGTGGTGGCGCGCCTCCGGGCCGACCCACCGGACGCGGTCCTGGTGTCGTGCATCGGTCCGGTGGCCGAGGTCATCGTCGACCAGGTGCTGCGGTCGTTCCCCCGAGGGTCGGTCCCGCCGCGGCCGGTGCTGCTCAGCGGCCTGCCGGGCATCTCGTTCCCGGCGAAGTGGAAGGGCGTGTTCCTCCGGGCGCGCGCTGACCTGTTCGTGCTGCACAGCCACCGCGAGGTCCGGGAGTACCGGGCCCTGGCGACCGCCGGTGGGGTGGAGCCGTCGTTCGCCCTCGCGACGCTGCCGTTCGCCCGGGCTGTCGGTTCGACGCGCACCGGGGTGGTCCGCGACTCCGTGGTGTTCGCCGCGCAGCCGAGCGTGCCCGTCGCGGAGGAGGACCGTCGCCGCGTCATCGGATGGCTCGTCGACACGGCTCGGGCACACCCGGAGTGGCGTGTCGTGGTGAAGACCCGCGCAGCGGCCGGTGAGCAGCAGACGCACCGCGAGACCTTCCCCTACGCCGACCTGGTCCCCGTCGACGCCCCGTCGAACCTGGTGGTCGAGGCCGGTCCGATGTCCGCGCACCTCGACCGGGCGGTGGCGCTCGTGACGATCAGCTCGACCGCGGTCCTCGAAGCCGCTGCCCGAGGAGTGCCGGCGCTGACGCTGACGGACTTCGGCACGTCCCGCTCCCTCATCAACGAGGCCTTCGTCGGCAGCGGGCTCGAGGGTACGGCCGACGACCTGGTGCACGGCCGGTTCGGGACGGTCCGCCCGGACTGGATGACGGACAACTACTTCCACCCGGCATCGGATGACGACTGGGCGGACCGTGCCGAGGAGTCGATGCGCCTCCGCGACGCCGGACTGCTCGTCGACCGACCCGCAGCTCGGCGGAGTCGCGGCGGCGCGTTGCGGCGGGCCTGGGAGCGGCGGAACGCACTCGGCGACCACGACCGGTCGGTGACCGGCCGGGCGGCGGCGCTGATAGGGACACCGATCCGAGCGGTGAAGCGGTCGTGGCGGGCGCTCCGATCGGCGCTGCGTCCGGCGACGACGACGGTCCCGGCCCCCGTCACGACGGTGTCAGTCGAGCGCCTTCGCGACCGCGACGAGGAACTGGTCGCGGGTCGGGACGCCCGCTGAGCGGAAGACCTCGGACCCGTCGTCCTTCCTGACCAGGACGGTCGGGGTCGATCGGATCCCGAGCTCCTCGACGCGCTCGGGGTCGCTCGCGACGTCCCGTTCGGTGACGACGAGGCCCGGCACGAGTCGGGCGGCGTCACCGACGACGCGCCGGGCAGCGGCACACGGCGCGCAGAACGCGGACGTCCAGAGATCGACCTGCATGGTGTCGTGCAACGTCAGCCGCGACCCGGGCACTCCCGATCGGGACGACAGTGCCCCCGGCCGTCCAAGACGACCGGGGGCACCATCGACGGCTGCTACTCGCGGTCGAACTCGCCGGAGCGGTCGCCGCGGTCCTGCAGGTCGTCGACCGGGTCGGACTCGTCCGGCGCGAAGGTGTAGTCGACCGAGATCTGGTCGAGGACCTGACGGGAGCCGGTGGCCTTGTAGGTGAAGGCGGTCTGGAGGCCCTCGACGTCCGCGAACACCGTCACCTCGTCGTCCAGCGCGTCGCTCGTGGCGGTGCGGGTGTCCGTGGTCCCGTCGAAGGGGCCCTCGTGGAAGATGGCGGTGAACTCGTCGCCCTCGTGGATGGTGATGTCGGTCATGGGTCCCTTCTACCAGGACAGGGGGCACCGCCGTCCAGCGCATCGTGAGCGCCCGGCGGACAGGAGCAGCTCGGCGGAGGTGTGTCGGGCCTCCTTGCCGAATCCATAGCCGTGCTATATAGTCCGGCTATGGAACGAACGCGGGAACAGACCATCGAGACCCTCCTCGTCTCCGTCAACCGGCTCATCCGGTCCGCGCTCCAGGCCACCGGGCACACCACGTCCACCGCCGTCTGGCGGACCCTCGGGATCCTCGAGACCGAGGAGTCCCTGCGACTCGGCGAACTCGCCAAGGCGTCGCGGGTGTCCCAGCCGACCATGACCCGCCTGGTCGCCGGAATGACCGCCGACGGACTCGTCTCGCGGACCGTCGACCCCGACGACTCGCGCGGCCAGCTCATCGAGATCACCGACGCCGGCCGCGAGCGACTCGTCGCGTGGCGAGCCGCACTCACCAGCACCGTCGGCCCCCTCTTCGAGGACCTCACCGACGACGACTGGGACATCCTGCACGAAGCATCGGCCCTCATCGCAGCGAGGACCAGAACGGAGACCACCGCGTGAACGCGCACGCACCCGCCGGCCAGTCCGGCACCGCCGGCTCGTCCGGTTCGATCCTGAAGCAGTCCTCCGCGGTGTGGGCCATCGCGTTCGCCTGCGTCGTCGCCTTCATGGGCATCGGCCTCGTCGACCCGATCCTCCCCGCCATCGCCGAGTCGCTCCGCGCCACGCCCGCGCAGACCGAGCTGCTCTTCACCAGCTACCTCGCCGTCACCGGCATCGCGATGTTCTTCACCAGCTGGGTGTCCAGCCGCATCGGCGCGAAGAAGACCCTGATGATCGGCCTCGCCCTCATCGTGCTGTTCTCGGTCCTCGCCGCCGTGTCGAACGACGTCTGGACGATCATCGGCTTCCGCGCCGGCTGGGGCCTCGGCAACGCGCTCTTCATCTCGACCGCGCTGGCCACGATCGTCGGCGCAGCGTCGGGCGGGACCGCGTCGGCGATCATCCTGTACGAGGCCGCGCTCGGCCTCGGCATCGCGGTCGGCCCCCTCGTCGGCGGCCTGCTCGGATCCGTCAGCTGGCGCGGACCGTTCTTCGGCGTCACCACGCTGATGGCCGTCGCGTTCATCGCGATCCTGGCGTTGCTGAAGTCCGGCTCGCTCGAGAAGCCCACCCCGACGAAGCTCTCCGCGCCGTTCCGTGCCCTCGGCCGACCGGCTCTGGCCGCCCTCGCCGCGACCGCCCTCTTCTACAACATCGGCTTCTTCGTGCTCCTCGCCTACACGCCGTTCCCACTCGGCTTCGGGGCGCTCGGCATCGGGTTCACGTTCTTCGGCTGGGGCGTCGGACTCGCCATCACCTCGGTGTGGGTCGCCCCGATGCTCACGGCGCGGATGCGGCGCACCAGCGTCCTCAAGCTCGCGCTGCCGCTGCTCGCACTCGACCTGTTCGCCGCAGCCGTCGTCGTCCGGTCGTCGGCCGGGCTGATCGTCTGCGTCGTCATCGGCGGACTCGTGCTCGGTGTCCTCAACACCGTGCTCACCGAATGCGTCATGGAGGCGACCGACCTGCCCCGCTCCGTCGCGTCGAGCGCGTACTCTGCGGTCCGCTTCATCGGTGGCGCCATCGCCCCGCCCGTCGCGACGCTGCTCGCCGACGCGTACTCGCCGAGTGCCGCCTACGTCTTCGCGGGGGTGTCCGTCGCGGTCGCGTTCCTGGTCGTCGTGCTCACCACGAAGGTGCTGCGGCGCGTGGACGACGGGGAGGAGCCCGAGCGCGTCGAAGCCGAGGCGATCTCGGCCGGCGAGATGGCGTAGTTCCTGCTGCCGACGATGGCCGGGTCCGCGGTGCGGGCCAGGCCATCGGTGTCGGTGGCGGGCTGCTCGCGTTGCTGGCTGCTCTCGTGCTGGCTGCTCTCGTTGCTGGCGCTCGCGCGGCTGTCGGTCGGGGCGCGCGGGCGGGCTCCGCTCGCGGCTACCGGTCGGGGTGAGGTGTGAGCGGCCTCGGCTCGCGCATGCCGCTCGCAGCGCGTGAGCGGGCGGAATGCCAGGGCGTGACGCGCCAGCCACGTGGGATCCCGCCCACTCGCGGTGGCGCCGTGGTCGGGAGGCGCGTGACGCGACCTGCGGACTGGAGCGGGGCCTCCCGTCCGGCGAGGCTCGCTCGTCCACCCCGCGAGTGGGCGGAACACCAGGGTGCCGCGCGTCGGTCCGGTGGGATTCCTCCCGTTCGCGGTCAGGTGACGAGCGAGACGGACCTCCTGCGGCACGCCGCGTGGCGATCGGAAGGGAGCTGCTGGCCGGCGAGCGGAAGGGAGGTGCTGGCCGGCGAGCGGGCGGAACACCACGGGCTCCAGCAGAAGATGACGGGGGAATCCGCCTGCTCAACCTCGCCGACCCGGACGGGAGGCCGGCAGCGGTCCCGCGAGCCGGTTGCGGGCCTCCCGTGGCGACACCACGGCCGCGAGCGGGCAGAAGACCAGTCGTGCCGGCGACACCACGCCGGCACTCCGCCCGCTCGCGCTCGCCCGCTCCCTCATCGGCATCCCGGCTCGCGGCTTCCCGCTCGCCCCCGGCTCGCTGCCCCGCCCGACCGCCCGCGCGTGCGTTCGTCCGACCACTCGCCGCCGGCTGCCGGACCTCCGGTCCGCAGGGAGCCCGGGGCGTCGGCGCACGGAAGTAGGATCGCGGTATGTCTGCCGCGAATGACCGCCTCGTCTGGATCGACTGTGAGATGACGGGCCTCGACGTCGAGGTCGACGAGCTCGTGGAGGTCGCTGTGGTCATCACGGACTTCGACCTCAACCCCGTGCACCCCGGGTTCGACATCGTCATCAAGCCGGACCAGTCGGCACTCGACAACATGAACGACTTCGTCACGAAGATGCACACGACGTCGGGCCTCATCGACGAGATCCCGAACGGTGTGTCCCTCGCGGACGCCGAGTACCAGGTCCTCGAGTACATCCTCGCCCACGTCCCGACCGAGGGGTCCGCTCCCCTGGCCGGCAACACGATCGGCACGGACCGCGCGTTCCTGGCGAAGTACATGCCGCGGATCGACAACCACCTGCACTACCGGAGCGTCGACGTCTCGAGCATCAAGGAACTCTGCCGTCGCTGGTTCCCGCGCGTGTACTACAACTCGCCCGAGAAGCACGGGGGGCACCGCGCCCTCGCCGACATCCTCGAGTCGATCCGTGAGCTCGAGTACTACCGCCGCGCCGGCTTCACCCCGGAGCCGGGCCCGGCGAGCGACGACGTGAAGGCCGTCGCGGCCGAGGTCGTGGCGAAGTGGGAGTCGCGCCTGGCCCCGCAGTCCAGCGCCGAACCGCAGCCGGAGCCGACCCCGCAGGCCGGCGAGTAGCGACGGTGGTCCGGGCAGGCGTCCGGATGTACTACAATCGAGTGGTTGCTCCGGCTCGCCGGATTGACTCATGGTGGGTATAGCTCAGCTGGTAGAGCGCCTGGTTGTGGTCCAGGAGGTCGCGGGTTCAAGCCCCGTTACTCACCCCAGTTCCGCGAAGGCCCCCGTCCGCAGGACGGGGGCCTTCGTCGTGCGGACGTCGTGTGGAGGGTCGTGCCGGCGTGTCCACGCCGACCAGGACACGTCCGGGCAGCTGTGCCACGATCCTCCCGTGATGGAGATGTCGACCGAGGCCTTCGAACAGCTCGTGACCGACGAGCTCGACCTCCTGCCCGACGACATGGTCGACGGGCTCGACAATGTCGTCTTCGTGGTCGAGGACGAGCCCGAAGACGGCTCCGACCTGTTCGGCGTCTACGACGGCGTCGCCCAGACCGAGCGCGGCCAGTACGGCTTCGGGGAGCTCCCGGACCGGATCGTCGTGTTCCGCAAGCAACACCTGCTCGAGTGCGACACCCTGGAGGACCTCAAAGACGAGGTGCACACCACGCTCGTGCACGAGATCGGTCACTTCTACGGCATCGACGACGAACGGCTGCACGAACTCGGCTGGGCGTAGCACCGTCCCTACGACCGGAGCACCTCGTCGGCGAGGGTCTGCGGCATCTCGGCAGCGATGAACGCCTCCTCCTGCCGGGCCCACCGTTCCCACTGCCGCGCGAACGTCTCGCCGTCCCGGTCGAGTGCGCGGCGACGACGCTCGCCCTCCTCCGCGGTCAACCACACTCGGAAGGTCGCCAGCGGTGCCGACGCGCGGGACAACGCCCCGCACCCTTCGATGACGATCGGCGCGGCGGGGTCCACCGGAACCCAGTCCGCAGGCGCAGAAGTCGCCCAGTCCCACCGCCGGTACCCGGAGGGGGCCCCGAGCACGTCCCGAACGACGCTGTCGGCAGCAGCCTGGAGGCCGTCCCACCCCGGGTAGACATCGTCCAGATGGACGATGGTCGCGTCGAGTTCCGCCGCGAGAGCGTTCCCGAGCGTCGTCTTGCCGGTCCCCGAGCGTCCGTCCACGAGGACCACGAGACGGTCGTTCCGAGCCGTCCGGGAGGGGGCGTTCCGTGCCGTCCGGAAGGCCGACCGCGCGCGGGAAGCGAGCGCCCCCGTCGAGGCGATCCGGGCCTCCAGGCCGTCGGCGTCCGCTCCCGACGCAGCCGGTGCGTCGACGTCAGGCACGCCAGGTGCCCGCGAGGAGGGCAGCGACGACCGCGAACGCGCCGATGCCGACCAGGACCGCCACCATCGCCCACTCGGGACCGGCGAACCGGACTGGACGTGCCCAGGTGCGTCTGCCGGGCGCACCGAATCCGCGGGACTCCATGGCCACCGCGAGCGTTGTCGCTCGACGCAACGCGACCACGAGCAACCCGAATGCCATCGACAGGCCGCGACGCATGCGACCACTGTCCGCGACACCCCGGGCGCGCCGTGCCATCGCGAGCTGCCGCCAGTCGTCGCCGAGCAGGGTCATCATGCGGACAGCGGCCAGGGCACCGAGGACGAACCGAGCCGGAAGGTGGAGGATCTGCGCGAGCCCGTCCGCCAGGTCCGTGACGTCCGTCCTGATGAACAGGACGATGCCCGGCACGCCGACGGCGAGGACACGCAACACCGTCGCGAGCGCCAGCTGCAACGACCCGTCGGTGACGTGCGCGAAGGCCAAGTCGAACCAGACACGCCCGGACGGCTGCCCGTACAGGGCGATGCTCACGCCGGTCAACGGGACAGCGACCAGGACCGGGGACGTGCGCAGGAGGAGGGTGCGGACGGGGATGCGGAGCAACGGCAGGAGCGCGAGTTCGAGCAGCAGCGCGACCGTCGCGGACACCAGGTCGAGGCTGAGGACCAGCACGACACCCAGTGCGATCACCCCGAGCAGCGATGCCACCGGTTGCACGGAGGCAACACCACGCCCGGGACGGACGGGAGGCTCGGCACCGGTCCGACCACTCAGTGCGGTCGACGGGGCGGTCACCGTGGTTCCCCCGTGGAAGTGACGACCGGCGCTGCCGGGATCAGGCCGTCCGCGTGGAGGACGACCTCGTCAGCGTCGAGCGCTCGGACGAGATCTCGATCGTGTGTCACCACGACGACGGCGGTCCCGGCATCGGCGAGGGCGCCGAGCTGCTCGACCACGGCACTCCAGGTGGCTCGGTCCTGGCCGGAGGTCGGTTCGTCGAGCACGAGGACCGGCGGGCGTGTCGCGATCACCGCTGCGATCGCGAGCCGCCGTTGCTCACCGCCGGAGAGCGTGAAGGGGTTCGCGTCGCCCAGGTGGTCGAGCCGGAACCTGTCGAGCAGTTCAATGACCCGCTCGTCGATCGCGGCAGCGGGCATCCCGAGCGCGGCCGGGCCGGCGACGAGTTCCTCGCGGACGGAGCGCGCGATGAACTGGTGTTCCGGGTCCTGGAAGACGGTACCGATCCGGGCGGCGAGCTCGCGGCTGGACCAGGAGTACGGAGCCGTTCCGGTCGGGGCGGTTCCGGTCGGCGCCGGGCTCGCTGTTCCGACCAGGACCGGGGTGGCCTCCAGCGTTCCGGCAGCGGGGCGGAGGAGCCCCGCGAGAGTGAGCCCGAGGGTGCTCTTGCCGACGCCGTTCGCCCCGGTGACAGCGAGCACCCGTCCGCTCCGGACCTCGAGGTCGATGTCGTGACCAACGTGGAGCGCCTGGTCGAAGCCGCGCCTGCGTCGTCTGCTGCTCCGGCTCGCGCTCCGACTGGTCGCCAGGCCGCGCGCGCGGAGCAGTGCGGTCCCGCCCGTCGTGGGGTGGGCCTCCTGTCCGGCCGCTCCCGCGCCGAGCGGGCGGAACACCACGGTCTCGGGGACTGCGTCCCCTGGCATTCCGCCCGCTCGCGCGGGACGTGGGGCTTCCGGCTCCCCCACGGCGCCGAGCGGGCGAGATCCCCCGGCGTCCGCGTCGCCCGACCCTGGCATTCCGCCCGCTCGCGCTGGCCGTGCGGCTTCCGGCCCGCCCGCGCCGCCGAGCGGGCGAGATCCCCCGACGTCCGCATCGCCGGACCCTGGCATTCCGCGCGCTCGCGTAGCGCGGCGGAGGGCGACTCCGCGCGACGCTCCACCGGAGGACGCACCGCCACGGGGTGCACTCCGCGCCGAACCGACTGCGGGTTCGCTCCCCGGGATCCACACCCCGCCGCGCTCGAGCGCGTCCCCGTGGGCAGCGAGCACGACGTCGGGGGGGCCGTCGGCGGCGACTCCGCCCCCCGGCTCGAGCAACACGAGCCGGTCGACCAGGTCGAGCCACGTGCCGATGCGGTGCTCGACCACGAGCATCGTCGCTCCGGTGTCGTCGAGGAGCGCCCGGACAGCGTCGTGCACCTGGCCGACGCCCGCGGGGTCGAGGTTGGCGCTGGGTTCGTCGAGCACGAGGGCGCCCGGACGCATCGCGAGCACCCCGGCGAGCGCGAGCCGCTGCCGTTGCCCACCGGAGAGCTGCGTGGTGGACCGGCCGAGCGGGAGGTCGAGCCCGACGATGTCGAGCGCGTGCTGCACCCGCGGCCAGATCTCGTGGCGTGGGACGCCGAGGTTCTCGCAGCCGAACGCGACGTCGTCGCCGACCCGCGACATCACCGTGTGCGCTTCGGGGTCCTGCATGACGAGGCCGACGCGTCCTCGGACGGTCCGCGGGTCGGCACCGTCGATCAGGACGACACCCTCGACCGAGGCCGCGGTGTCGTCGCCGTCGTCGGGGTCGTCGGCGAGGACACCGGCCGCAGCACGGAGGAGTGTCGACTTGCCGGCGCCGGACGGACCGACGACGGCGACGCGCTCGCCCGGGAGGATGTCGAGGTCGACGTTCCGGACGGCCCAGGTCTGCCGCTCGGGGTACCGCCATCCCCAGCCCTGGAACACGAGGTGCGCCGGACGGGCCACCGACGACGCGCCGGATCCCGCGTCGGTCGTCACGCTGCGGAGGATCGTGGCCGGCGCCCGTGCTCCCGTCCGGCCGCGAAGGAGGAGAGCACCCCGGTCCGGGCGAGTGCGCGGACGAGCAGCCAGGACCCGATGCCCGCGATCACCACGCCGGAGATGATCGCGCAGATCACGTACGTCACCTGGAACGAGGCGGTCGCTCCCGCGTAGTACCGGAACGCGTCGTTCAGGCCGAGCGCGAGACCGGTCGCGGCTCCGGCGAGCATGACCACGGGCAGCTTCCACACCCGGTAGAGGAACAGCGCGAGGACGATCTCGGCGCCGACGCCCTGGACCAACCCGGAGAGCAGTGTCCCCCAGCCCCACTGCGTGCCGAGCATGGCCTCGACCGATGCGGCGACGATCTCGCCGAAGAGCGCTGCACCCGGCTTGCGGACGACGATGGCGACGAGCGGTCCGGCGAGCAGCCAGACGCCGCCGACCAGTGCCTGCGAACCCGGGAGGACCAGGCCGAGACCCGCGCCGATCGGCTCGTAGGCGAAGTCCCAGAGCTTGAAGACGACGCCGACCGCGACCGCGAGGACCGCGGCGACGACGATGTCGACGACACGCCAGCGGAGCGAGCGCTTCGAGACGGGGCGTTCGATGGACGTTTCGGTAGGTGCGCCAGTGGACATCGCGATGACTCCTCCCTGCGCCGGCATGATCCGGATCAGGTTCGACGGTCGGAGCGCGGTTCGCTCCCTCTCAGCCCGCTCTGGCGGACTCCCGTGTGTGTCCCAGCAGTGTACCCATCGGACAGGAGGCCCGTGGTCCGTCACCACGAGCCTCCTGTCCGTCAGGTGGTCACTTCTTGAGCGCGCGGATGAGCTTGACGAGCACCTTGCCGGCGACCCAGATCACCGGGATGCTGATCGTGAGGAGCGAGATGACGTTCGGCTCGAAGGCGAGGTCCTGTCCGGGACGACGGACGTAGGCGCCGACGGGGAGCGAAACGGCACCGCCGCCGCCACCACCGGCCCCGTCTTCGTCGGCGTCCGAGCCGCCGCCGAAGCCGTACCAGTTGACGGAGACGGGGATCAGGGTGCTGTCCCCGACGTCCACCGGGTCGCCGTAGTTGGAGGCGACGCCGACGGGCCGCACCTTGTCTGCGATCTGCGTGACGATGTTGGTCATGGCGGCGACGCTACTCCGCGCGCACTGGCTGGCGGACGGGCCGTGACGAACTGTGGAGGAGTTCGACTCGACGTCCGTCCTGTGCAGGACTGAGCAGGCCTGTCCGACCAACGCTTGTGGAGGGCCGCAACGCTCCACAGTGCGCGTCTCGGGCCCGGACATCACAGGGGCCCGCCGATACGTTGGCCCAGTTCATCTCTTCTGGAGGCACGTTTGCACACCTGGCCCGGCAACCCCTACCCGCTCGGCGCGACCTACGACGGCAGCGGCACGAACTTCGCTGTGTTCAGCGAGGTCGCCGAAGGGGTCGAGCTCTGCCTGTTCGATGCCGACGGGACCGAAGAACGGGTCCGACTCGTCGAGGTCGACGCCCACGTGTGGCACGCCTACCTGCCCACCGTCGGCCCGGGCCAGGAGTACGGCTTCCGCGTCCACGCCCCGTACGACCCGACGAACGGCGTCCGCTCGAACCCGGCGAAGCTCCTCCTCGACCCGTACGCGAAGGCGACGAGCGGCGACATCGACTGGGACCAGTCCCTCTTCTCGTACACGTTCGGCGACCCGGACTCGACGAACGACGAAGACTCGGCTTCCCACATGGTCAAGGGCGTGGTCATCAACCCGTTCTTCGACTGGCAGGGCGACCGCGCACCCCGCATCCCGTACGGCGAGACCGTCATCTACGAGGCGCACGTCAAGGGCCTCACCGAGACGCACCCCGACGTACCCGAAGAGCAGCGCGGTACCTACGCTGGCGTCTCACACCCGGCCGTCATCGAGCACCTCAAGCGCTTGGGCGTGACGACGCTCGAGCTCATGCCGGTGCACCAGTTCGTGAACGACTCGACGCTGCAGGACAAGGGGCTGTCGAACTACTGGGGCTACAACACCATCGGGTTCTTCGCGCCGCACTCGCACTACTCGTCCTCGGGCGACGGCGGGCAGCAGGTGCAGGAGTTCAAGACGATGGTGCGCGAACTGCACCGTGCCGGTATAGAGGTCGTCATCGACGTCGTCTACAACCACACCGCCGAGGGCAACCACCTCGGCCCGACGCTGTCCTTCCGCGGTCTCGACAACGCGGCGTACTACCGCCTGATGGACGACGACAAGCGGTACTACATGGACGTGACGGGCACCGGCAACTCGCTCAACGTCGGGCACCCGCACTCGCTGCAGCTGATCATGGACTCCCTCCGCTACTGGGTGACCGAGATGCACGTCGACGGCTTCCGCTTCGACCTCGCCGCAGCCCTGGCCCGGGAGTTCTACGAGGTCGACCGGCTCTCCGCCTTCTTCGAACTGGTGCAGCAGGACCCGATCGTGTCGCAGGTGAAGCTCATCGCCGAGCCGTGGGACGTCGGCCCCGGCGGCTACCAGGTGGGCAACTTCCCGCCGCAGTGGTCGGAGTGGAACGGCAAGTACCGCGACACCGTGCGCGACTTCTGGCGGGGCGAGCCGTCCACCCTCGGCGAGTTCGCATCGCGCATCTCGGGATCCGCCGACCTGTACGAGCACGACGGCCGCACGCCCAAGGCGAGCATCAACTTCATCACCGCCCACGACGGCTTCACGCTGTACGACCTGGTGGCCTACAACGAGAAGCACAACGACGCCAACGGTGAGGACAACAACGACGGCGAGAGCCACAACCGCTCGTGGAACTCCGGCATCGAAGGCCCCACGGACGACCCGGAGGTCACCGCACTCCGACTGCAGCGCCGCCGCAACTTCATCGCCACGCTCCTGCTGAGTCAGGGTGTGCCGATGATCGCCCATGGCGACGAACTCGGCCGCACGCAGCAGGGCAACAACAACGTCTACGCGCAGGACTCCGAACTGAGCTGGATCGACTGGGCGACCGCCGACGACGAGCTCATCCAGTTCACCGCTGACGTCGTGAAGCTCCGGCACGACCACCCGACCTTCCGACGGACCCGGTACTTCAACGGTCGACCGGTGCGCCGTGGTGAGGGCGAACCGTTGCCCGACGTGGTCTGGCTGACCCCGGCCGGCGACGCCATGCAGCCCGAAGAGTGGGACTCCGGCTTCGGCAAGAGCGTCGGGATGTACCTGAACGGCGAGGGCATCCGCGGACGTGACGCCCGCGGGGAGCGCATCACCGACGTGGCCTTCCTGACGTACTTCAACGCGCACGACGGTGTCGTGACCTTCACGCTCCCCCCGGAGGAGTACTCGCCCGGGTGGACCGTCCGCATCGACACCGCTGAACCCGGAGCGCGGGACGAGGTCCTCGAAGCCGGGGACGCGCTCGACGTCCCCGCCCGCTCGATGATCGTCCTCCGTGCCGAGCCCGAGCACGAGATCCAGCGCACCCCGGTCGACACGGCGCACGAGGACGAGCCGGAGCACCCAGCAGCCACCCCGACGAACCCGGCCGGATCGGCCGCGCCGAGCGCGGTCGGGACGACCGGATCCGGGGCCGACACGGCGCCGGACGCGACGGCGCCGACGTCCGTGTCCGCCCGCCCCGACATCGATGACACCGCAGCTGCGCCCAGCGACGCCCCGGCTCCCGGGGCCCTCTCGCCCGACGGCGACGCACCCGCCGTCCCCCGTACCCAGACCGATCACGACACCATTGGGGACACCGAATGACCCGCCGAAACCCGACCTCCACATACCGTCTCCAGGTCACCGCCGAGTTCGACCTGAGGGCCGCGCAGGACGTCGTCGACTACGTCCGCGACCTCGGTGCCGACTGGCTCTACCTCTCCCCCGTGCTGCAGGCGGAGCCCGGCTCCGGTCACGGGTACGACGTCGTCGACCACACGCACGTCGACACCGAGCGTGGCGGCGACGACGCGCTCCGCGCCCTCGCCGAGGCAGCACACGCCGCGGGACTCGGCGTCCTCGTCGACGTCGTCCCGAACCACGTCGGCGTCGCGACCCCGGCCGTGAACCCGTGGTGGTGGTCGCTCCTCGAGCACGGCCAGGAGTCCCCCGTGGCCTGGGCGTTCGACATCGACTGGGCCGCCGGCTCGGGACGGATCCGCATCCCCGTGCTCGACGACCGGTTGCTCGATGCAGTCACCCTCGACGCCGGGAGCCCGGACGGCAAGGCCCCGCGGCTGCTCGTCGGTGAGACCGAGTACCCGACGGCTCCCGGCACCGTGCACGACGGTGACGACGTCGAGACCGTGCACGCCCGACAGCACTACGAGTTCGTCCACTGGAAGCGCGCCGACTCCGAGCTGAACTACAGACGGTTCTTCGCGGTCAACACGCTCGCCGCGATCCGTGTGGAGGAGCCCGAGGTGTTCGCCGCTTCGCATGGGGTCATCGGCTCCTGGTTCCGCGACGGCCTGGTCGACGGTCTGCGCATCGACCACCCGGACGGCCTCTACGACCCGGCGGGGTACCTCGACGACCTCGCCGACCTGACGGGCGGTGCGTACACGCTGGTGGAGAAGATCCTCGAGCCGGGCGAACTGCTGCCCTCGTCCTGGCCGGTGGACGGGACGACCGGCTACGACGCCCTCGGGTTCATCGACCGGGTGTTCGTCGACCCCGCCGGCGAAGCGCCCCTCACGGCGCTCGAGGACCGGTTGCGCGGCGAGCACGTGTCGTGGCAGGACCTGACGCACCGGACCCGTCGTGGGATCGCCGACGGCATCCTGAACAGTGAGGTCCGACGCTTGGCACGCCTCCTGGTCGTCGACCCGGCCGTGCAGGGCGATGCCACCTCCGTGTCCGCCTCTGGATCCGTCTCCGAGGACCGGATCGTCGATGCTGTCGCAGAGATCGTGGCGAGCTTCGAGGTCTACCGCACCTACCTGCCGGAGGGCATCCACCACTTGATCGAGGCACTCGAGGTCGCGGCGGAAGCCCGCCCCGACCTGGCCGACGTCATCGACCGCATCGCACCGGCACTGTGCGATGCGGACAACGCCGCCGCGATCCGCCTCCAACAGACCAGCGGCATGGTGATGGCCAAGGGCGTCGAGGACACCGCGTTCTACCGGACCTCGCGCCTGTCGTCCCTGAGCGAGGTCGGCGGCGACCCGAGCGTGTTCTCGGTCACCCTCGACGAGTTCCACGCCGCACAGCGCGAACGTCTCGCCAGCTGGCCGCATGCCATGACGACCCTGACGACGCACGACACGAAGCGCAGCGAGGACACCCGTGCTCGCATCGCTGTCCTCGCTGAACTCGGCGAGGAGTGGACGGCGACGTTCGACCGTCTCAACGCGCTCGCTCCGCTCGAGGACGGGGTGTTCGCCAACCTGCTCTGGCAGGCGATCGTCGGGGCCCGCCCGGCCTCACGCGAGCGTCTGCACGCCTACGCCGAGAAGGCGTCGCGAGAGGCCGGCAACAGCACGACGTGGACCGAGCCGAACGAGTCGTTCGAGCAGCAGATGCACGCGATCGTCGACGCCGCCTTCGACGACCCCGCGGTGGTCGCCGAGCTCGACGCGATCGACGAGCGGATCGACGCCGCCGGCTGGTCCAACGGTCTCGGGGCGAAGATCCTGCAGCTCACGGCGCCCGGCGTCCCGGACGTCTACCAGGGCACCGAGGCCTGGGACCGCTCGCTCGTCGACCCGGACAACCGTCGGCCCGTGGACTACGCCGAACGGCGGCACGTCCTCGCCTCGCTCGACGGTGCCGACGACGACGGCCCCGACGCGTTGCCCGGCATCGACCTGGGCGCCGCCGCGAAGACCCTCGTCACGAGCCGCGCACTCCGCGTCCGTCGCGACCACCCGGAGCTGTTCACCCGGTACGTCCCGCTCGACGCCACCGGCCCCGCAGCGGACCACGTGGTCGCCTTCGACCGCGGCGGGGTCGTGACGGTGGCCACGAGACTGCCCCTGGGCCTCCAGACCGTCGGCGGATGGGCGGACACGCTCCTGCACGTCGTGCCGGTGGAGCGCGTGGACCTGCTGACCGGGAGGCATTTCCCGGCTGACCGGGACCTCCTGCTCGACGAGATCCTCACCGACTTCCCCGTCGCACTGCTGGTGCCCGCGGACGTCGTCGACGGCGGTGGTCATGACGCCACGGACACGAGCACGTCCGACAGCACGAACCCCACCGCCGCGAACACCACCACCAGCAGCACCGAAGACAACGAGACCGACGCGCAGGCCGAGGTCGAGATCCTGGAGGGTCACGCATGACCAGTCCCGACCGCTACGGCGTCTGGGCCCCCGAGCCCGAGAACGTCCGCCTCGTCGTCGACGGCACCGAGTTCCCGCTCACCCGCGGGGACGACGGCTGGTGGACGACCGACGAGGTCCTCCCCGTCGTCGGAGCCCGGTACGGCTTCCGCATCGACGAGGATGAGTCCGTCCGGCCCGATCCGCGCAGCCGCTTCCAGCCCGAGGGCGTCCACGGGCCGTCCGAGGTCGTCGACCCGGCACGCTTCGCTTGGACGGACGACGCCTGGACCGGTCGACCGGTGCGGGGCGGTGTCATCTACGAGATGCACGTCGGCACTTACACGCCAGAGGGCACCCTCGACGCCGCTGCCGCCAAGCTCGAGCACCTGGTCGAGCTCGGGGTCGAGTTCGTCGAGCTGCTGCCCGTGAACGGCGTCAACGGTGAGTGGAACTGGGGTTACGACGGGGTCGCGTGGTACGCCGTGCACGCTCCCTACGGCGGCCCGGATGCCTACGACCGCTTCGTCGACCGCGCCCACGCCCTCGGTCTCGGCGTCATCCAGGACGTCGTCTACAACCACCTCGGTCCGAGCGGGAACTACCTGCCGCTCTACGGCCCGTACCTCGTGCAGGGGCTGGCCAACACCTGGGGCGACTCCGTCAACGTCGAAGAGCCCGAGGTCCGCCGGTACGTCCTGGACAACGTCCGGATGTGGTTCCGCGACCACCACGTCGACGGTCTGCGACTCGACGCCGTGCACGCGATCCGTGACACGACGCGACCGCACATCCTCGCCGAGATGGCCAGCGAGACCGACGCGTTCTCGGCGTTCACCAGCAAGCCGCTGTCACTCATCGCGGAATCGGACCTCAACGACCCGATCATGTTCCGCCCGCGCGAAGCCTCCGGCTACGGGCTCGCCGGCCAGTGGTCGGACGACTTCCACCACGCCGTGCACGTCGCCGTCACCGGGGAGACGAACGGCTACTACGCCGACTTCGCCCCGCTGACCGCCCTGGCGAAGGTGCTCGACCAGGGTTTCTTCCACGACGGAACCTGGTCGTCCTTCCGCGGCAAGCGTCACGGTCGGCCGATCGACCGCGGCACGTCGCCGACGACCGCCCTCGTCGTGGCGAACCAGAACCACGACCAGATCGGCAACCGCGCCGCCGGTGACCGTCTCGCCGCAACCGTGTCGGACGAAGGTCTCGTCATCGCCGCAGCGCTCACGCTGCTCGGCCCGTTCACCCCGATGCTCTTCATGGGTGAGGAGTTCGCCGCCACGACCCCGTGGCAGTTCTTCACCTCGCACCCGGAGCCGGAACTCGGCAAGGTCACCGCCGAGGGCCGGATCAAGGAGTTCGCCGAGCACGGTTGGGACGAGTCCACGGTCCCCGACCCGCAGGACCCGACGACGTTCACCAACTCCAAGCTCGACTGGTCTGACGTCGAGTCCGAGCGTGGAGCACGAATCCTCAACGCCTACCGGGTGCTCGTCGCCCTCCGGCGCACCGACGAGGCGTTCGTCGACCACCGCTACGAGGCGAACGCCGTCCGCTTCAGCGAGGACGAGCGATGGCTCGTGCTGACCCGCGGGCTGCTCGGCCCGACGGCAGCACCGGTCCACGTCGTCGTCAACCTGTCCGACGACCCTGCGGAGGTTCCGCTCGTCGGTGCCACCGGCGAGGTGCTGTTCAGCTTCGGCGACGCCGACTTCGACACCGACGGCGTCCGTTTCACGGGCCGAGGGCTCGTGGTGGTGCGCTGACCAGTTCAGCCGGCTGACCCAGCTCAGCCCCGTGACGGACGGGAGGCCCGGTACCAGCTGGTACCGGGCCTCCCGTTCGTCACGCGGCGCGTTCCGCTCAGGCGGGACGCTGCGTCGGAGAGACGTTCTTCGAGGCGTCGCGCTCCGGGATGTCCCCGAGGGCCTCGTCGATGCGCGCCATCGTGTCGGCGTCGAGCTTCACGCCTGCTGCCTTCACGTTGTCCTCGACCTGTGACGGACGCGAGGCACCGACGATCGCCGAGGCGACGTTCTCGTTCTGCAGGGTCCAGGCGACGGCGAGCTGGGCAAGGGTGAGCCCGGCCTCGTCAGCGACCGGCTGGAGACGCTGGACGGCCTCGAGGACCTCGTCGCGCATGTACCGCTTGATCATGTCCGCGCCGCCCTTCTCGTCCGTGGCGCGGGAGCCCTGCGGCAGCGGCTGGCCCGGCTTGTACTTGCCGGTGAGGACGCCCTGCGCGATCGGCGAGAACACGATCTGCGACAGACCGAGCTGCTTCGACGCGGGGACGACCTCGCCCTCGATGACGCGCCACAGCATCGAGTACTGCGGCTGGTTCGAGATGAGCTGGAAGCCGAGTTCCTTCGCGAGGGCAGCACCGGCACGGATCTGCTCGGCGGACCACTCGCTGACGCCGATGTACAGCGCCTTGCCCTGACGCACCACGTCCGCGAAGGCCTGCATGGTCTCTTCGAGCGGGGTCTCGTAGTCGTAGCGGTGGGCCTGGTACAGGTCGACGTAATCGGTCTGCAGACGCTCGAGCGAGCCGTTGATGGACTCCATGATGTGCTTGCGGCTGAGGCCGACGTCGTTGTGCCCCATCGGGCCGGTCGGCCAGTAGACCTTCGTGAAGACCTCGAGGGACTGACGACGCTCACCCTTGAGTGCTTCGCCGAGAACGGTCTCTGCTGCCGTGTTGGCGTAGGTGTCCGCGGTGTCGAACGTGGTGATGCCAGCGTCGAGCGCTGCCCGCACGCACTGTGTGGCGACGTCGTTCTCGACCTGCGAGCCGTGCGTCAGCCAGTTGCCGTAGGTGATCTCGGAGATCTTGAGTCCGGAGTTGCCCAGGTACCTGAATTCCATGGGTCCGACGCTACTGGAGTGAGCGCGCACGCGGGAGGCCGTGGCAGTACCTGTGTGCAGTCGGCTCCTCCGCTCCTCCGTTCCTCCGTTTGTCCCTCGGTCGCGCGCTGACCCGGCGCCAGCACGAGCGGGTGGCGCGAGCGAGCGGCGCGAGCGGGCGGCGCGAGCGGGCGGCGCGAGCGAGCGAAATGTCAGGCCCCCGGTGGCGCCCTCCCCGCGAGCGGGCGGAACCACGGTTGTGCGGCATGGGCTGCCCCGGCGTTCTGCCCGAT
>NZ_QKSK01000016.1:0-48303 GCF_003234145.1 Curtobacterium sp. MCPF17_011 | reverse complement strand
CCGAGTCTGGGGGGCTGGGAGATGTGTATAAGAGGGAGGTGGGTGGGTGGCGTGGTGGTCATCTGTCTCAGGGCTGTGCATCGGTCGTCGGGGCCGGCGGCACGCGGAGTCGGCCGACCAGGACGAAGGCGCAGGCGTAGAGGCCGACGAAGGTCCATGTGACCGCGGCGCCCCGGTGCCGCGGTGCGAGCGCCGGCCTGATGGCACCCATCGGGACGAAGCCGGCGAGCGAGCAGCCGAAGGAACACCCCGCGACGAGGACCCCGAGGAGGCCAGCGGCCAGGGGACGGGGTGTCCCGAGGCGGTCGAGCCCGCCCGGATCGGTAGGACGCGCGCGAGGGAGGAGGGGTTCCGTCGACGTTGACATGTTCGCTCTCGATCGCAGGACTACGTGACATCGGGTATGTTACCCACTCATGTCCCACTCCTCGAACCACGACCCTGCAGCAGACGACATCGCCGCGGCCCTCCGCTCCGGCCCGGTCCGCGTCGACCACACCAACGCCTTCGCCGGCCGGGTGGCGGTGGTGACCGGTGGCGCCTCCGGCATCGGCGAGGCCATCGCCCACGCGCTCGCCGAGCGCGGCGCCCGTGTCGCCGTCGTCGACGTCCGCGCGGAGGCTGCTGCCGCCGTCGCGGCCGACCTCGTCGGTACCGGGCACCTCGGTGCGGCCTGCGACGTGACCGACCAGGCTTCGGTGGATGCCGCGGTCGCGACCGTGATGGCCGCCACCGGCCGTGTCGACGTCCTCGTCAACAGTGCGGGCATCGTGGCCCTCGGAGCGGCCGAGGACCTGGGCGCCGACGCCTGGGCACGGACGCTCGACGTCAACCTCACCGGCACCCACCGGGTGGCGCAGGCGGTGGGGCGGCACATGCTCGACGCCGGGTACGGGCGCATCGTGAACATCGCGTCGCAGGCTGCGCACGTCGGGCTCGACGGACACGCCGCGTACTGCGCGTCCAAGGCCGGCGTCCTCGGCCTCACCCGGGTGCTCGCGCTCGAGTGGGGACGTCGGGGAGTGACGGTCAACACGGTGTCGCCGACCGTCGTGCTCACCGCGCTCGGGCGCTCGGCGTGGGCGAACGACGCGGGCCTGCGCCACCAGGACGAGATCCCGACCGGGCGGTTCGCCACCCCGGCCGAGATCGCGTCGGCCGTGCTCTTCCTCGCGGGCGAGTCCGCAGCGATGGTGAACGGTGCGGACCTCCGGGTCGACGGTGGTTTCACGATCCGGTAGCGCGGGCGGCGTTACGATCGCGGTGCCGTCCGCACGCCCGACGGCACCGCACCCGGGAGGCCCGCGCTCGATGTCTGACAGAACCCCGTCCGCATCGGCACCGGCCGTTCCCACTCCGGTCAGTCCGGACCGGCCCGGGTCGGCGACGCCCGCCCCTGAGGGCCAGCGGTCCCGGTTCCCGCTCGACACCGTCTACCAGGCCGCGCGGATGTACTACCTCGAGGACGCCACGCAGAACGAGATCGCCACCCGTCTCGGGGTGTCCCGTCCCACGGTGAGTCGGCTCGTGTCCGAGGCCCGCCGTGCCGGCCTGGTCCGGATCGAGGTCGTCGACCCGTTCCAGGACGAGACCGTCGCCCTGGCCGAGCGACTGCAGGTGGTGCTCGGGCTCCAGGCCGTGCACCTCGCCGCCGTCACGCACACCGCGACCCTGGGCGTGGACCTCGCCGAACCGGTCGCCGCCGCCGTTGAGGGGATGCGCCTGGCCCCGGGCGACGCCGTGCTGATGTCGTCCGGCAGCACCGTGCACGCGATCGCGCACGGAGCGATGCCTGCGATGCCCGGCGTGCAGCTCGTCCCGACCGTCGGTGGTCAGGCCGACCCGAACCAGTGGTTCCAGACCAATGAGATCACCCGCGCGGCCGCGGAGCGGTCCGGTGCGATCCCGACGTTCCTGTTCGCGCAGGCCCTGCCGTCGGAGGCGCTCCGGGCCTCCCTGGACGAGGACCCCGCGTTCCAGCACGTCGTCGGGCTGTGGAGCCGAGCGAAGGGCGCGATCCTGGGGATCGGCGCGCCGGTCGTGACGCGGGACGCGATGGCCCGCGGGCTGCCGGTCGACGACGACGTGTTCGACCGGGCGACCGGCGACGTCTGCCTCAACTTCACCGGCCCGGACGGTGAACCCATCGAGTTCCCCGGCAGCGACCGCATGGTGCGGACCTCTCGCGAGGTGCTCGCCGCCGTGCCCCACGCGGTCGGCGTCGCCGTCGGCGCGGTCAAGGTGCCGAGCATCATCAGCGCCGTGCGCGGCCGTCTGGTCAACGAGCTGGTCACGGACGCAGCGACGGCCAGGGCGCTGCTCGACGCGCTGGCCTGACCCGTCGGCGGCCCGGTCCGTCAGTGGTCCTGGCCGGCCGGGAGGCCCGGATCACTCAGCGCGCGTGCCGCACGTCCCACAGGTGGTGGACCGGGTCGTGCGCGTAGTACACCGCGAGGGTCGCGACCGTGAAGCCGCTGCCGTCGGAACGACGTCCGGTGCGGTCGAGCTGGTCGTCACGGACGGCGGCGAACGCCCGGGCGGCCCGACGGGCGGCGGCCGTCAGTTCCTCGGTGACCGCCGCGGGGTCCTGCTCGCCGTAGCGCTCGGCGACGGCGGTGGCGTCCTGGTCCCAGTTCGGGAAGAGCGGGTCGTCCTCGGTGAGCATCAGCTCGAGGCGCTCGGTCATCTTCCGGTGCACGTCGCGGACGTGGGCGCCGTACTCGAGCGGTGACCAGGTCGCGTCGTCCGGGCGCTGCCGGACGTCGTCGCGGCGCAACCGCTCCGGCCACCCTGCGGTGTTCGCGTCGATGAGCTCGGGCACGTCGCGGATCGTCGTCGTGCCGCCGTCGAAGCCGCAGTCCGGGCAGGCCGACTCGATGACCCAGGTCCAGTTCTTCGTGTCCGGTTCGATCGCCACGGCCAGACCGTAGCAGTCACCGGACCCGGCAGGGCGGTCCGTAGGGTGAGGCCATGCGACTGCTGCTCGTCCGCCACGGACAGACCCCCGCCAACGTGACCGGCCTGCTCGACGCCGAAGTCCCCGGGCCCGGCCTGACCGACCTCGGGCAGGAGCAGGCGGACGCGCTGCCCGCAGCCCTCGGCGACCGGGTGATCGAGCGGCTCTTCGCCTCGACCATGGTCCGGACGCAGATCACCGCCGCACCGCTCGCGCGTGCGCTCGGCCTGGAGCCCGTGGTGCTGCCGGGCCTCCGTGAGATCGAGGCCGGCGAGCTGCAGGGCAAGCGCGACACCGTGTCGGTGCAGACCTACCTCGCCGCGGCGTACGCCTGGGCCGCGGGGGACCTCGACGAGCGGATGCCCGGCGCCGAGGACGGCCACGCCTTCTTCGGCCGCTACGACGACGCCGTCCGGCAGATCGAGGCGACCGGCGCCGAGGTCGCGGCGGCCTTCAGCCACGGTGCCGCGATCCGGATCTGGGCCGCGGTGACGGCGCAGAACGTCCCGAACGACCTCGGCCGGAACCGGCACCTGGAGAACACCGGCGTCGTCGAGCTCGAGGGCTCGACGACGGACGGGTGGCGCCTCGTGGACTGGGCGGGCGAGCCGATCGGCGGCGACGACCTGGCGGACCTGAGCGCGCAGGACCCGACCGGCGAGCGGTTCTGAGGGGGCCGGTCCGAGCCTCCCGTCCGGGTCCCCGCACAACGCGACGTGGGCGGCTCCACGCAACGACATGTCGTTGCGTGGAGCCGCCCACGTCACGTGTTGCGGAACGGTCAGGCGAGCTGCGACGCCGACGTCAGCGGCACGATGACGCGGTGCGACTCGCGCAGCACGTCGAGGGTGCGCTGGACCTCGTCGGCGCGGTCCTCCGCCGTCCAGCCGAGGGTCTCGGCCATGACGTCGGCGAGCTCGTCGAGCAGGTCGATCGTGACGCCACCGACGAACGCGAGGTTCGTGCGGCGCAGCACCACGTCGACCAGGTGCACGGCCTGCTCGTGCTCGGCGAAGTACCGGACCTCGGCGCGGGTGAGCGTGGCGTCGGACTCGAGCGGCTCGACCGGACCGGTGACCAGCGCGTCGACGACCTCGGCGGCACGGGTGCCGTAGCGGTCGAGCAGACGGTCGACGGTCTCGGATGCGAGGCCGTCGCGGTGCGACTTGATCCACAGGGCTCGCTGCCCGTCGGTGGTGGGGAAGTCCTTGCCACCGCCGATCGGCATGCCGGTCGTGTCGACCTTGCGGGTGATGCCGAGCTTCGTCGTGACGTCGGTCGACAGGTGTGCGGCGAGGGCACGGAAGGTCGTCCACTTGCCGCCCACGAGCGACAGCACGGTGGTGTCCGGCAGGCCGGCGATCGGGGTGTCGACGATCCGGTAGTCGCGGGACACGAAGCCGGGGGCGGTGTCCTCGTGGCGGGGGAGCGGCCGGATGCCCGAGTAGCTGTAGACGATGTGGTCGCGCGTGACCTCGATCTGCGGGAACACGTGCTTCACGAGCCCGAAGAAGTAGTCGATCTCCTCGTCGGTCGTGACGACCGGCTGTGACGGGTCGGCGTCGATGTCGGTCGTGCCGATGAGGACCCGGCCCTTGAGCGGGTAGATGAGGACGATGCGGCCGTCGTTGTTCTCGAAGAACAGCTCGCGGCCCTTCGTCGCCTCGAGCAGCTCGGGGTTGTCGACGACGATGTGGGAGCCCTTCGTACCGCCCATGTACTTCGTGCCGCCGCCGAACGCCTCGTTGGTCAGGTCGGTCCAGGGGCCGGACGCGTTCACGACGACGTCCGCGGTGAACACGAACTCCTCGCCGGTCTCGCGGTCGCGGAGCAGGACACCGCCGTCGCGGGCGCCGACCGCCTCGACGTAGTTCGTCGCACGGGCGGTCGCGTCGGCACCGGTGCCGGTGCCGGCGGCCAGACCGTCCTTGAGGACGTCGAGCGCCAGGCGCTCCGGCTCGTGCACGGAGGCGTCGTAGTAGGTGCCGGTGTACTTCAGGTCGCGGTTCAGCGCGGGCATGTCCTCGAGCGCGGCCTTCTTGGTGCGGAAGACGTGCTTCGGCACGGATCCACCGTCACGCGAGAAGGAGTCGTAGATCGTCATGCCGATCTTGATCAGCATCGCGCCGCGCTCCTTGGTGGAGCGCTGCTTGTGCGTGAGCATGCGCAGCGGGGCGTTCATGATGCCGGAGAAGGTGGAGAAGACCGGCATGGTCGTCTGCAGCGGCTTGACGTAGTGCGGGGCGATGCGGATCAGGCCGTTGCGCTCCTGCACGCTCTCGCGCACGAGGCGGAACTCGCCGTTCTCCAGGTAGCGGATGCCGCCGTGGATCATGTGGCTCGATGCTGCGGAGGCGCCGGAGCCGTAGTCGCTGCGCTCGACGATGGCGACGTCGACACCCTGCAGGGCGAGGTCGCGGAAGGTGGCGATGCCGTTGATCCCGCCCCCGACGATGAGGACCTGTGCGTTCGGGCGTCCGGTGAGGGCGGTGACCGTGTTCCTGGGCTGCGTCTTCTTCGACATGGTCGTTCGCATCGCTTTCTGGGGTCGATTCCGTTGGTACTCCATCGATCGTGCGCTCGTCGGAACGCTTGGGCAACCTGCGTGCACGGACGTGCAGAACGGTTGTCGCGCCTCCGTCCCGTGGTGCGGCAGCGCCAACTGGAGGCGCGGACGGGGTTGCAGACTGCGTGCACGTCCGTGCATGCTCGGATCCATGAGCGATGCCGCCCAGCCCGTGCGCACCCAGCAGGCCCTGCGGGCCGCGCATCTCTACTACCTGCAGGACCTGACGATGGACGCCATCGCCGACGAGCTCGGCACGTCCCGCTCGTCGGTGTCCCGACTGCTGAAGTACGCACGGGACACCGGACTGGTCGACATCCAGATCCGCTCGCCACTCGACCAGGCCGCCGCGCTCAGCCGCAGCATCCGCGCACGCTTCGGCGTGCACGCGCACGTCGTCCCGGTGCCGGACCACACGAGCGACGTGGACCGGCTGGAGCGGGTGGCCCTGTCTGCTGCCCGGATCCTGACGCAGTACATCGAGTCGAACATGGTGATCGGCATCTCGTGGGGCTCGACGGTCAGCGCCGTCAGCCGGTACCTCGTGCCGAAGACGACGCACGGCTCCACGATCGTGCAGGTGAACGGTGCGGCGAACACCCGCACGACCGGCATCGTCTACGCCTCGGAGATCCTCCGGCGCTTCGGTGAGGCGTACGGCGCCCTCGTGCAGCAGTTCCCGGTGCCCGCGTTCTTCGACGACCCCGCCACGAAGGCCGCGCTCTTCCGGGAACGCTCGATCCGCCGCGTGCTCGACCTGCACGAACGGATGGACGTCGTCGTGTTCGGTGTCGGCGCCCCGCAGGCACCGGTGCCGTCGCACGTGTACTCCGGCGGGTACCTGGACCCGGCCGACCAGGACGAGCTCGTCACCGCGCAGGTCGTGGGCGACGTCTCCACGGTGTTCTACCGGGCGGACGGGTCGTGGAAGGACATCGGGGTGAACGCCCGGGCCGGTGCCCCCGACCTCGACACGATCAAGCGCGCACCGCGGCGGATCTGCGTGGTCGCCGGGCGGGAGAAGGCCGCGTCGCTGCGCGGAGCGCTGGCGGCGGGGCTCGTGACGGACCTCATCCTCGACGAGAGCGTGGGGCAGGCGATCCTGCAGAACTGACACCCGGTCCGGAGGTCGGTGCCCCCGCTCCGGGGTGAGCGTCCCGGTCCGGCTGTCGGGGGTCTGATCTACGGTCGGAGCATGGTGCTCCCTCCCGAAGCCGGTCCGTCCGCCGTCCGCTCCTCCGGCACCACGCGGCAACGACCCGTCGAACGGCAGGACACCCGCTCCTACCGACGACTGGCCGGGACGGACATCGACCAGGCGATGGCGTTCTTCACGTCCGACTACGACCTGAAGGCGCCGGTGATCCGCCGCACCCGCCCCGAGACGCTGTGGGACTTCGCCGGTGTCACCGACGAGCGGATGTCGCTCCGGACCTCTCGGTTCGGCGTCGACCTGCGCAGCCAGAGCCAGTCCGACGACGTCATCGTCGCGTGGCTCCGCAGCGGCAGCAGCACCATCACGTTCAACGGACGCTCCGTCGACCTGGTGCAGGGAGTGCCGATGGTCCTGCCGTCGGAGACCTACGACCTGCACCACCGTGACATCGGCCTGAACCTCGTGCACCTGGACCGGAAGTTCCTGACCGATCTGGTCGGCGACGAGACCTTCGCGTTCGAACCGCTCGAGCGCCCGGACCAGGACGGCCTGCGCGTCTGGCAGGAGACCGTCCGCCGACACTCCTCGACGTGGCTGCAGGTCGACACCGAGCTGTCCGCCATCGCCCGCCGGGACATCGCCGAGGCCTTCGCGACCGCCGCCGTCCGCGCGTTCCCGCGTCGCAGCAGCTGGCGCGCCGCGGTCTCCGGCACCGGGCCGGAGCACCAGCGCCTCCGTCGTGCTCTCGACTACGTGCACGCCCACGCCCGCGAGCCGATCGGGACTCCCGAGATCGCCGCGGCCGCCGGTCTCAGTCCGCGCGGTCTGCAGCAGTCGCTCCGCCGCCACCTCGACCAGACCCCGGGTGAACTGCTCCGGTCCGTGCGACTCGACGGTGCGCGCGAAGACCTGCGGCGTGCCGAGCGGGACGAGACCTCGGTGGCCGACATCGCCCGCGGGTGGGGCTTCGGGCACCTCGGACGGTTCTCGGCGGCGTTCCGGTCCCGCTTCGGCGAGCTGCCGAGCGACACGCTGCGATCGCGACCGCGTCACTGAGCAGCATTCGGTGGGAGCGCTCCCGAGTGCCGCCTCGCCGAACATCGTGACACCGAACACCTTCGACCCGGGCGATCGTTCGGCCTGACCGCACCAGCAACGAACACGCGGCTGAATAGTGGGGACCGAGCAACTGCCCACGAAGGAGTCCGTCATGCGCATCGGCATCCCCACCGAGATCAAGAACAACGAGTTCCGCGTCGCCGTCACCCCCGCCGGGGTCGCCGAGTTGACGATGCACGGACACGAGGTGCTCGTGCAGGCCGGAGCAGGGACGGGATCGGCCTTCGATGACGACGAGTACACCGGCGCCGGCGCCACCGTGGTGCCCGACGCCCGTCGGGTCTGGGACCAGGCGGAGATGGTCCTGAAGGTCAAGGAGCCCGTCGCCGCCGAGTACCCGCTGATCCGCGAGGGCCAGGTGCTCTTCACCTACCTGCACCTGGCAGCCGACCGCCCGTTGACCTCGGCACTCGTCGAGTCCGGCGCGACCGCGATCGCGTACGAGACCGTGCAGCTGCCGGACCGCTCCCTGCCGCTGCTCTCGCCGATGTCCGAGATCGCCGGCCGGCTCGCCGCGCAGGTCGGTGCGCACCACCTGATGCGCGCGAACGGCGGACGTGGCCTGCTCCTCGGCGGCGTCCCGGGGACACCGAAGGGCCGTGTCGTGGTGATCGGCGGCGGCGTCGCCGGTGAGCACGCGGCGACGATCGCCCTCGGGATGGGCGCCGAGGTGACGGTCTTCGACATCAGCCTGCCGCGCCTCCGTGCCCTCGACGCGCGCTTCGACGGACGGGTGACGACCCTCCGATCGAGCCCGCTCGCGATCGCCGCGGCCGTGGCGGACGCTGACCTGGTCATCGGGTCGGTGCTGATCCCGGGTGCCTCAGCGCCGAAGCTCGTGACCGACGCGATGGTCGCCGACATGCGACCCGGGTCGGTCCTGGTCGACATCGCCATCGACCAGGGCGGCTGCTTCGAGGGCTCGCGGCCGACCACCCACGACGACCCGACGTTCGCGGTGCACGACGCCGTCTACTACTGCGTGGCGAACATGCCGGGCGCGGTACCCCGCACCAGCACGATCTCGCTGACGAACGCGACGCTGCCCTACGCGGTGGCGATCGCGGACCAGGGGTGGGAGCGCGCGCTCGAGTCCGATCCCGCCCTCGCGCTCGGGCTCAACGTGCACGCGGGCCGGGTGACGAACGGAGCCGTCGCCGCTGCGCACGGGCTGGTGGCCGCCGCACGCTGAGCCCACCGGGGCCCGCCGGCGGGGCGGGGTAGGCTGCCGGGCCCGTCAGCGACGCGAAAGCGACAGATCGGCGCAGATCTCTCGTGTCGATCTGTCGCTTTCGCGTCTGCGTCGGGCGGGGCCGCGCCGGGCGGGCCGCGCCAGGGGCCCGTCCAGTCGGGCGACCGCGACCCACGCGAGCCCCCAGCCGAGCGTGAGCGTCGGCGAGATGCGCCGACGTCCGGTGACGGCCACGAGGACGCCGACGAGCCCAGCGACCGCGGCGACGACGACACCCCAGACGTCCTGGCCCAGGCCGAGACCCGGAAGCCCGCTGCCGACAGGACCGCGGCCGTGTTCGCCGCCGTCGCCACACACCCAGCCGAGGTGGAGCCCGAACGTCCCGTCGGTGACGATCGCCTCGACTCGGCCGGACGGCGTCGTGCGCCCCAGCACCACGAACGCCCAGGCGAGCACGCCGGGCAGCGCGACGATGACCGGTTCGCTGAGCCACAGGTACCCGAACTGCACGGACAGGATCCACGCCGCGTCGAGCATCTCCGGACGCTACGCGGTCCCGCTGCCGTTCGCCCACCGGTTGCCCAGGGTGCGTACGGTGGTGCCGTGACCGTCGAGTTGAACACCGTGTACGTGGACCGCATCGCGCCGACGGCGAGCGGCACGCTCGACGACAGCTTCCGGATGATCGAGGAGCACGGTGCCTCGGCGTGCATCGTGCTCGACCGGCCCGACGCCGTCGAGCTCGGGGACGTCGCGGTGGCCCTCGGGCTGCACGAGCTGGCCGTCGAGGACTCCGCCGAGGGGCACCAGCGGCCGAAGCTCGAGCGCTACGGTTCGACCCTCTTCGCCGTGCTCAAGCCCGCCGTGTACCGGGACGCCGAGGAAGAGGTCGAGTTCGGCGAGGTGCACGCCTTCGTCGGTGAGGACTTCTTCCTGGCCGTCGTGCAGGCGGACCCGCGCGGACCCAGGACCGTGCCGCGCGCCCTGCAGCGGATGAGCGGCAAGCCGGGCCTGGTCACCGCCGGGTCGCAGGCGCAGCTCTGGGCGCTGATGGACTCGATCGTCGACGACTACCGCCCGGTCATCGACGGTCTCGAGGAGGACATCAACCAGATCGAAGGCCAGCTGTTCTCGGGCAGCGCCGGGGTGTCCCGCCGCGTCTACGAGCTGTTCGGCGAGGTCGTCGACTTCCAGCGGGCAGCGCGCCCGCTCATCCGGATGATCGAGGACCTGCACCGCGGCGCCGAGAAGTACCACCTGCCGGTCGAGTTGCAGCGGCGGTTCCGCGACGTCCTGGACCACGTCATCCGGGTCGTCGAGCGCCTCGACACCTTCCGGCAGCTGCTGCAGAACGCGCTGACGGTCGACTCGACCCTGGCCGCGCAGAAGCAGAACGACGACACGAAGCGCATCTCCGGCTGGGCGGCGATCCTGTTCGCCCCGACGCTCATCGCGGCGATCTACGGCATGAACTTCACCCACATGCCGGAGCTGTCGTGGACGTGGGGCTACCCGCTGTCGATCCTCGCGATGGTCCTGTTCGCGGCGGTCCTGTACGCGGTGTTCAAGGTCAAACGCTGGTTCTGACCGCGACACCGCGTCAGTCCGCAGGGCGCCGCCGACGGACCGGGAGGCCCGGATCACCCTCCGCGGGTCGGGACCGGACCGCGGGGGCGAGCCGAGCCTCCCGGCCGTCCCGGCGGAGCGCTCCCACTACGCTTGCCGACATGCCACACAACGGTCACGCCAGCCCGGCCTGGGTGCTGAAGCTCGCCGTGGTCACCGGACTCGTCGGGGTCGCCGGCGGGGCCGCGGGGATCGCCGTGTGGCTCGCGCTCCAGCTCATCCAGTTCGTCGCGTTCGGGTACCCCTTCGCCGGCCACCACGAGGCCGCCGATGCACCGTCGGGCCTGAACCGGTTCCTGGCGATCCTGGCCGCCGGGGTCCTGACCGCGATCGCGTGGTGGGCGATCCGACGCTGGGGACGACCCGTCGTCGGCGTACCCGCGGCGGTCGCCGGCAAGCGGATGCCGTCGCTCGTGACCCTCGGCAACGCGGGCGTGCAGATCCTGGCGGTGGGGCTCGGCGCCTCGATCGGCAAAGAGGTCGCACCGCGGGAGATCGGCGCCTGGGCCGCCCAGCTGCTCACGGTCCGGGCCGGTCTGAGCCGGCGAGAGACCAAGGTGCTCGTGGCCTGCGGAGCGGCGGCCGGCCTGGCGGCGGTGTACGACGTCCCGCTCGGCGGGGCGCTGTTCGCGGTGGAGGTCCTGCTCGGCGAGCTCACCCTCGCCACCGCGCTGCCCGCGTTCGTGACGAGTGCGGTCGCGGCGTTCGTCGCGCGGCTGGTGATCCCGGACGAGGTGCTCTACCACGTGCCCGCGATGCACCTCTCGCCCTCGCTGCTCGTCTGGGCGGTCGTCGTCGGGCCGCTGCTCGGGTTCACCGGTGTCGGGTTCGTCAAGACCACGAACCGGCTGCAGGGCATCGCCCCGACCGGGTGGAAGCTCCTCGTGGTGCTGCCGGTCGTCTTCGCACTCGTCGGCCTGGTCGCGGTGCCGTTCCCCGAGGTGATGGGCAACGGCCGGGCCCTCGGCATCGCGGCCATGAACGCCGACCTCGACGGTCCGACCCTGCTCGGCATGGCACCACTCCTGGCGCTGCTGGTGCTCGGTCTGCTGAAGACCGTCACCACCGCCGCGACGATCGGCGCCGGCGCGGTCGGTGGCACCCTGACGCCGTCGATCGCGATCGGGTCGGCACTCGGCGGGTTCCTCGGTGCCGCCTGGCTGCTGCTCTGGCCGGTGGACGGCGGCAGCATCGCCTCGTTCGCGTTCATCGGGGCGGCCGCGTTCCTGGCGACGACGATGCGCGCACCGTTCACGGCGCTCGTGCTCGTCGTCGAGTTCACGCAGCAGGGGACCGACATCCTCATCCCGTCCCTCCTGGCCGTCAGCGGATCGGTCGCCGTCGGGTACGTGCTGGCCCGCCGCCGCAGCGCCCAGATGGCCTGACGACCCGGCCGTCGGCCCTCGCGGGGACGCTGCTGGGCATCCGGTGGACGAGCCGGACCGACCGGTCGTGCCGTGGTTAGCATCGGCGCCAGGACGCGGAGCACCAGGCGCCGCGGCGAGGTGAGGAGCCGGTCATGGCGGGATTCGACGACATCACGAAGAAGGCCCAGTCCTTCCTGCGGGACGGCAAGGTCCAGGACGCGCTCAAGAGCGAGAAGGCCGAGGGCGTCAGCGACAAGGTGTTCGACGGTGTCGCCGACGCCGTGAAGAAGGCCACCGGCGGCAAGTACGACGACAAGATCGACAAGGCCCGCGACGAGGCGGACAAGCGCGTCGGCAACGAGTAGCCCGGCGCGGCGCTGGCCCGACTGGACTGCACCGGGAAGAACGACCACGATTGACGGGTTGTCTGCCGGAGACGCACAGGAGGGCCAGCACCGTGACGATCGTTGCACCAGCGCCGACGGACGACTCCGTCGAGCCGCTCACCGAGGACGAGGTCGCCCGCATCCGGGCCGACTTCCCGATCCTGCAGCACGAGGTGAACGGGCAGCCGCTCGCCTACCTCGACTCCGGGGCCACGGCTGAGCGACCCGTGCAGGTCCTCGACGCCGAACGCCGCTTCCTCGAGCACGACAACGCCGCCGTGCACCGCGGCGCACACACCCTCGCCGCGCTGAGCACCGACGCCTACGAGGACGCCCGGGCCACCGTCGCCCGCTTCATCGGCGCCGCGAACCCGTCCGAAGTGGTCTGGACGGCGAACGCCACCGACGCCCTCAACCTCGTCGCGTACGGCATCCGGAACGCCAGCGCCGGCCGCGGTGGTCCCGAGGCCGACCGGTTCAGGATCGGTGCCGGGGACGAGATCCTGGTCACCGAGGCCGAGCACCACGCCAACCTCGTGCCGTGGCAGGAGCTCGCCGCGGCCACCGGTGCGACGCTCCGCTGGGTGCCGGTGGACGACACCGGCTGCTGGAGCGCCGCCGACGCACTCGCGCACGTCACCGACCGCACCCGGCTCGTCGCGATCGCCCACGTCTCGAACGTCACCGGCATGATCGCCCCGGTCGCCGAGGTCGTCGCCGCGGCGCACGCGGTCGGGGCCCTCGTCGTCCTGGACGCCTGCCAGTCCGCGCCGCACCGTCCGCTCGACGTGCGCGCACTGGACGTCGACTTCGCCGCGTTCTCCGGGCACAAGATGCTCGGACCGAACGGCATCGGCGTGCTGTGGGGGCGCCAGGCCCTGCTCGACGCGCTGCCGCCGTTCCGCACCGGTGGGTCCATGATCACGACCGTGACGATGGAGCACACCGACTTCATGCCGGCACCCGAGCGCTTCGAGGCCGGGACCCAACCCGTGTCCCAGGCCGTGGCGCTCGCCGAGGCCGTCCGGTACCTGGAACGGATCGGCATGCAGCGGGTGCAGGCGCACGAGGAGCACCTGGCGCAGCGGATGCTCACCGGGCTCACCGCGGTGCCGGGCATCACCGTCGTCGGGCCGCCCGCCGGGGTCGCGCGCAGCGGCCTGGCCTCGTTCGTCGTCGACGGGGTGCACGCCCACGACGTGTCGCAGTACCTCGACGCGCAGGGCATCGCCGTCCGGTCGGGCCACCACTGCGCCCAGCCGCTGCACCGCCGGCTCGGCCTGACCGCCACCAGCCGGGCGAGCACCTACGTCTACACGACCGAGCAGGACGTCGACCGCTTCGTCACCGCCGTCAGCGAGATCCGCGGGTACTTCGGCGCCGACGCGGAGGACGCCTCGTGAGCAGCCTCGACAGCCTGTACCAGCAGGTCATCCTGGACCACGCCAAGGCCCGGCACGGTGACGGCCCGCTCGAGCACGCCGACGCCGAGCACTTCGAACGGAACCCGACGTGCGGGGACGAGATCACCGTGCGGCTGCGTCTGGAGCCCGGCACCGACCGCATCGCCGAGGTCGCCTGGCAGGGGGACGGGTGCTCGATCTCGATGGCGTCCGCTTCGGTCCTGACCGACATGGCCGTCGGGCGGACCGTTCCGGAGCTCCTCGCCGTGACCGAGGAGTTCCGCACGATGATGCGCTCCCGCGGTGGCGGCGAGCCGAACGAGGACGTGCTCGAGGACCTCGTCGCGTTCCACGGTGTCTCGAAGTTCGTCATGCGCGTCAAGTGCGGGATGCTCGCCTGGGTCGCCGCCGAGACGGCGGCGCAGCAGGCGGTCGCGGCGCGCTGAGGCGCGGTCCCGGCCGAGGGCGCGGATCGGCGGCAGCCCACCGGACGGGAGGCGCGGTGCCAGCGGGTGCCGTGCCTCCCGTCGCCGTGTCTCCCGTCTGACGCGCCCGCCTCCGACGCCGATCAGTCGGCGACGTCGGCGACGTCAGCCGGGTCGGGCTGCCGGTCGGCTCCATCGCTGCGGAGCGACCGGACCATGCTCCGCAGGAGTCGTCTGGCGGCTGCGCGGTCGTCCTCGTCGAGGTCGCCGAGCATCCGGTCCTCGACGGAGCGGACGGCAGCGGTCGCCGCGGCCAGGTCCCGCCGCCCACGATCGGTCAGTCGTGCCGGCATGACCCTGCCGGCACGGGCCTCGGTGGGCCTCGTGACGACTCCGTCCCGCTCCAGTGTCCGCAGGAGGACGTTCATCGACTGCCGGGTCACGAACGTGCCGCGGGCCAGTTCGGAGTTCGACGAACCCGGGCGCTGGGCGAGCAGTTCCAGGCAGGCGTAGTGCGTCACGGTCATGCCGAGCGGCCTGAGGACGGCCTCCATCGACGCACGGAGCGCGCTCGCGGTCTCCTTGAGGAGGTACCCGATCGAGGTCGGCAGGTCAACGCCGTGTCCGTCTTGACTCATGTCAGAAGTCTGACATACGCTCGTCCATGTCAGAAGCCTGACATCAACAGAAGGAGCACCCCATGCCCGTCACCGGCCCCGACTTCGTCTCCCTGCAGGTCCGCGACCTCGACGCCTCGCAGGCGTTCTACGAGCGGTACCTCGGCCTGGTCCGCTCGCCCGCCGGCCCCCCGCACGCCGTGGTCTTCACCACGACACCGGTCGCCTTCGCGCTGCGGGACATCGTCCCCGGAACCGACCTCGCCGCGGCGGACCAGCCCGGCGTCGGCGTCGCGCTCTGGCTGCACGGCACCGAGGTCCAGGCGATGCACGACGCTCTGCAGGCCGACGGCCACCGCATCGTCGCCGCGCCGATCGACGGGCCGTTCGGTCGGACGTTCACCTTCGCCGACCCGGACGGCTACCACGTGACGCTGCACGACAAGGCCTGACGCGGTCGTCGGCCCCGCGCGCAGCGCAACGAGCGCGGGGCGGCGGACGTCGGCGTCACGGGGCGTCACGGTCCGTGACGCACCCCCGGTACCCGTCGTACGGTCGCGTCGTGACCACGAACCGCGAGCCCCGGCAGATCCGCTTCAACGCGTTCGACATGAACTGCGTCGCCCACCAGTCCTCCGGACTGTGGCGCCACCCGCGCGACCGTTCCCGGCACTACAACGACCTGTCCTACTGGACCGACCTGGCGAAGACGCTCGAGCGCGGTGCGTTCGACGGCATCTTCATCGCCGACGTCCTGGGCACGTACGACGTGTACGGCGGCACGAACGAAGCGGCGCTCCGCACCGGGTCGCAGGTACCGGTGAACGACCCGATCCTGCTCGTGTCGGCGATGGCGGCCGTCACCGAGCACCTGGGGTTCGGGATCACCGCCGGCACCGCCTACGAGCACCCGTACCCGTTCGCCCGACGCATCTCGACACTCGACCACCTGACGAAGGGCCGCGTCGGCTGGAACGTCGTCACCGGGTACCTGCCGAGCGCCGCACGCAACATGGGGCAGACCGACCAGCTCAGCCACGACGACCGGTACGACGTCGCCGACGAGTACCTCGAGGTCCTCTACAAGCTGTGGGAGGGCTCGTGGGAGGACGACGCCGTCATCGAGGACCGCGAGACCGGCGTCTTCACCGATCCGGCGAAGGTGCACCCGATCGAACACCACGGCAAGCACTTCGACGTGCCGGGCATCCACTTGTCCGAGCCCTCCGTGCAGCGTTCACCCGTCATCTACCAGGCCGGTGCGTCACCGCGCGGCATCCGCTTCGCGGCCGAGAACGCCGAGGCCGTGTTCGTCGGGGCGCCCACCCTGCCGCAGCTCGCGGTGACCGTCGGCAAGATCCGGGACGCACTGGAGGCTGCTGGTCGCGACCGGTACGCCGCCAAGGTCTACACGCTGCTCACCGTGATCACCGACGAGACCGACGAGCTCGCCCAGGCGAAGTACCGCGACTACCTCTCGTACGCGTCCGAGGAGGGCGCGCTCGTGCTCAACTCCGGCTGGATGGGCGTCGACCTGTCGCAGTACGACCTGGACGAACCGCTCGGCAACATCGAGTCCAACGCCATCCAGTCGGCCGCCGCGAACTTGTCCGCCGCGACGGGTGAGGACGGCACCACCTGGACGGTCCGCGACATCGCGCGTCAGACGGCGATCGGCGGCCTCGGCCCGGTCGAGGTCGGCAGCGGGGCGACGATCGCGCAGCGGCTCGTCGACATCCAGGAGCAGACCGACGTCGACGGGTTCAACCTGGCGTACGCGGTGACTCCGGGCACGTGGGAGGACGTCATCGAGTTCGTCATCCCGGAGCTCCGGGCCCGCGGTGCCTACCCCGAGGGGTACCGCGAGGGGTCACTGCGGAACAAGCTGTCCGGGCGCGGGGACCGGCTGCCGGAGGAGCACCGCGGAGCGTCGTTCCGGGTGCGGGAGCCCGCGTCGGCGTGACGGACTGACCGCCGGAGGTCCGGCCGGCGCCCCGCCGACCGGCGAGGGCACGCAGGGCTGACCGGCGAGGCCACGCAGGGGCTCGGTCGTAGGGTGGGCGGGTGATGGAGTCGACGACAGCCGTGCGGGTCGCCGAGCCAGGGTCGCGGGAGTTCGATGCCGCCTGCATCGACCTCTGGGTGGCGGCGGTCGCCGCACGTGACGGTCGCCCCGAGGACCCGGCAGTCCGGGCACGAGCGGCGGAGAAGTTCGCCGCCGGACGCGTCGCCTTCGTGGTCGCGCCGGGGGCAGACGGCGCGGTCCGTGGTTTCGCCCTCGTCACGACACCGGGCAGCGGTGGGGGAGCGAGCCCGTCGGACGCCGCGTACCTGAGCCTGCTCGCCGTCGATCCGTCGGCGCAGGGCAGCGGTCTCGGCCGGGCGCTCCTCGTCGCCGCGGTGCAGGAAGCCCGCGCCGCCGGACACGAGCACTGCATGCTGCACGCGCTCGAGGACAACGCCCCCGCCCTCCGCCTCTACCGCAGCGCGGGGTTCCGGCCGGTCGGCGAGCCGTTCCCGCACGCGCTGAGCGGCCGACCGACGCGGACCTACGTGGTCTGACCCGCGCCTCTCGGCCGGGACGGCACGACCGGCGCCCAGTCGCCCTGCCCGGCGACCCGACCGTCCCCGGAGGACCGACCCGTCACTCGACGCCGGACCCACGGGACGACGTGGTCGCGGTAGTACCGGAGTTCCTCGCCCACCGACGTCTTCGTCGGGTCCGGCACGCGCGGGACCGCGGCCTCCGGACCGTCGGCGATCGCGTGCAGTGCCAGGTCGGCGACCCGCTGGTGTCCGAGCGGGTTCATGTGCAGGCGGTCCTCGGACCAGAACTCGGCGCGGCCGAGGTGCGCGTCGCGTGAGACGTCGACGAACGGCAGCCCGCGCTCGCGACTGAACCCGGTCAGCGCCTCGGCCCAGGCGTCACCGCGGGCGTTGATGAGCCGTCCGAGGGGCAGCCGTGCACTCGGGTCCGCGGGGCTGAGCAGTGCGAGCCGGATCCCATGGGCGGCGACGACGTCCGCGGCCTCGGCCAGGCGTCCGAGCAGCGCGTCGACGTCGTAGCCGGGGCGGAGCATGTCGTTGCCGCCGCCGCAGAAGGTGATGAGCGTCGGTGCCGGGTCGAGGGCGAGGGCGGCGTCCAGTTGCCCGTCGAGGACCCCCGCGAGCAGACGACCGCGGATCGCCAGGTTGGCGTACGACACCGGCCCGGACAGGTGGTCCGCCAGGCCGACTGCCAGGCGCCCCGCCCAGCCGGGGAACGGGACGTCCCCGTCGTCGCCGACACCCTCGGAGAAGCTGTCCCCGATGGCGACGTAGCGGACGGGATCGGTGCGGGCGGGCACGGCGGACATGGTCCTCCTCGGTGAGACTCGGTCGTGGCGTCATCCATCGTGCTCCTCATGCGCAGGCCGTGCTGAGGGAAGGCTGCCCTCACCACGAAATGCCCGGTCAGGGCAGCCTTCCCTTGCTGGTGCGATCAGCTGACAAGTGCTTTCCTTTCCTCATGTCGACCGCTGCTGACCTCGCGCTCCCCGTCACCGGGCACGACGACGCTACGAGCGCCGCCCGCCTGAACTGGTTGCGCGCCGGGGTCCTGGGCGCCAACGACGGCATCGTGTCCGTCGCCGCCGTCCTCGTCGGTGTCGCCGGGACCGGCGCGGCCGCCGGACCGGTCCTGGCCGCGGGTACTGCTGCCCTCGTCGGTGGCGCCGTGTCGATGGCGCTCGGCGAGTACGTGTCCGTCAGCGGCGCCCGTGACGCCCAGCGCACCGGGCAGGCCGCACACCAGGCACAGCTCGAGGCCGAGTCCGAGGACCAGGCCACCATCGCCGCGCACTACCGCGGGCTCGGGGTCTCCCCGGACGTCGCCGACACCGTCGCCGCCGAACTCGTGCGCCCCGAGGTCCGGGGCCGCCGTGCCGCCGCCGCCCTCCGCGACGCCGAGGACGAGGTCGTCAGCCCCTGGCGCGCCGCCTGGGTCTCCGCCGCGACCTTCACCGTCGGTGCCGCCCTGCCGTTCCTCGCGATGCTGCTCGCCCCGGCGTCGAGCCAGATCCTCGTCACCGTCGTCGCCGTCCTCATCGCGCTCGCCGTCACCGGCACCACCGGCGCGACCCTCGGTGGCGCACCCCGCGGTCGGGCGACCGTCCGCGTCGTGCTCGGGGGAGCACTCGCACTCGCTGCCACCTACGGCGCCGGGACCCTGCTCGGGGCACACGTGTCCTGACGCGCGTGCGCGGCGCTCGACGGGCGGGTCGCGTCGCGTCGCGCACGTCGCCTCGCGTCGTGCGCGTGGGTCCGGCCCGAGATGCCGAAATGCCGGCATCTCGCGGGTCGAGACGCCAGCATCTCGGCACCCGGACGATCTGCGTGCGGTGAGTTGCGACATCACGTGACGCGCGGCGGTGAGGTGGGACGTGGGTGCGGGAGCGCGCCGACGGACGGGAGGCCCGGACCGCGTGACCGACGTCGGTCACGTGATCCGGGCCTCCCGTCCGGCACGGCGCCGGGTCAGTCCCCGGCGGTCAGCACCGCCTTCGGCACCCGGTGCAGCGTGACGGCACCGACCGCATCGAACGGGTGCAGCGGGTCCGGAGCGCCGGACCCCGTCGGCCCGCCGAGCTTCGAGTCGCCCACGGCGCTGAGCACCGCGTAGGCGTCGTCCGGGGTCCAGCCGTGCTCGTCGACGAGGAACGCGAAGGCGTCCTCGTACCCGCGGCGGATGCTCTCCTGCACCGGCTCGCCGAGCCCGACGAAGAGCCACTCGTCGTCGGTCTCGATGCGTGGCGCGCGGAGCGCGGGGCCGCCCTTGACCAGGTCGACGGAGACGACGGCGGTGCCCTGCGCTTCGATCGCGACGAACGAGGACTCGCCCTCGGCCATGATCGCGTGGATGTCGCCGATCGACAGCAGCGCGCCCGGTACCCGGACCGGCAGGTACACCGTCGAGCCGGGGCGGGCCTCGGTGACGTCCATGTTCCCGCCCTCGGCGTACGCGGGCATGATCGTGGAGTTCTCGCCCTCCGCCGGTGCGGTGCCGATGCAGCCGATCATCGGCCGGACCGGGAAGGCGTGCCTCTTCGAGACCCGTACGACGCCGCCCTCGATCGGGCAGCGGCGGGTGAAGACCCGGTCGCCCATCACGTGCTGCAACGCTCCGGAGCCGGGCAGCGAGACCGACCAGCCGTGCGTGGTCAGCTCGATGTCGTGGATCGTCACCGCGAGGGTGTCGCCCGGTTCAGCGCCCTCGACGTACACCGGACCCGTCACCGGGTTGATCGGTGCCTGCAGCTGGGCCATGTCGTGGTGCTCGTCGAGTTCGGCGTAGACGGCGTCGGTCGTCTCGAAGCCGATCGTCTCGCCGGTGCCGGGGGCGATCGTCAGCACGGGCTCCCGGTCGGCGGAGTACCCGGGACGGCCGAGCGTGTTCGGCAGGTGGTGGTCGGCGGTCATCGGTGGTCCTCGTCCGTCGAGATCGGGCTGGCGGTCGTGCTGCTGGCGGGTGCGCCGGTGGGGTCGCCTTCACCCAGGGTGCCCGGCTCCTCGGAACCGACATCGGTGGAACGGCCGGTGGAGCGGTAGTACAGGAAGACGCCGGCGCCGACGATGAGCCAGACGATGCCGCCGACCTTCGCCTCGACGGCCGCGTTGAGCAGCACGTACCCGATGATCAGGAACCCGATCAGCGGCACGACCAGGTGCAGCAGCCAGTTGCGCGACTTCCCCTTCACGATGTGGTGCACGAACACCGACACGTGCAGGAGCATGAAGCCGAACAGGGCACCGAAGTTCACCAGCGACGAGATCGTGTCGATCTGCCCGACGAAGAACAGCACCAGGATCGCGGACAGCACCGAGACGACGAGGATCGCGTTCTGCGGGACCTGACGGCCGTTGAGCTTGTGCAGGAAGGCGGGCAGCTGCCGGTCACGGCTCATCGAGAACAGCAGGCGGCTCGTCGCAGCCTGCGCGGCCATGGCGTTCGCGATGCCCACGGCCAGGACGTTGACCGCGAAGAACGCCGTCGCCCACCCGCTCGACGACGCCTGCTCGACGATCGTGAAGAACGCGTTGCCCGCCTCGCTGTCCGAGAAGGAGTCGCGGCCGGCTGCGAGGGCGCTGGCGAGCCAGGTCTGCACGACGAACAGGAACGCGACGATGACGAGCGCCAGGATCATCGCGAGACCGGCGCCGCCGCGGCGGCCGGTGGACTCCTCGGACAGCGTGGAGATGCCGTCGAAGCCCAGGAAGCTCAGCACCGCGATCGACAGCGCGGAGGCGATCAGTGGTGCCGACACCTTCGCCGGGTCGAACACCTGGTCGGTGCTGAAGGACGCTCCCGGAACCGTGCCACCGGTCAGGGCGACGATCGCGATGACGACGAAGACGACCACGAACACGAGCTCGATGAGCAGGAAGATCCGGTTCGCCAGCTTCAGGGACGACACCCCGGCCAGGTTGATGACGGTGTTGATCGCCACGAAGACGAGCGCCCACAGCCACCGCGGGGTGCCCGGGAAGATGCCGACCATGCTCTCGGCCGCGAACACGTAGAGCAGGGTCGGGACGAGCAGGTAGTCGAGCAGGATCGCCCAGCCGGCGAAGAAGCCCGCCGTCGGGTGGATACCACGGCCGACGTACGAGAAGACGCTGCCGGCCAGGGGGATCGACTTCGCCATCTGGGCGTAGGCCAGGGCCGTGAAGATCATCGCGACGAGGCCGACCAGGTAGACGAGCGGCACCATGCCGGACGACGCGTTGTAGACGGTGCCGAAGATCGCCCACGGGGCGATCGGCACCATGAAGACGAGCCCGTAGACGAGCAGGTCGGTGGTGGAGACGGAGCGTTTGAGCTCCTGCTTGTAGCCGTAGGCCTCGAGCTGCTGCTGTGCGGAGAGCTCGCTGTGCTGCTGCGACATGTCGGGTTCCGTTTCGGGGAGGAGGGACGGTGCAGGGATGGGCGGGTCAGCCGGTGGGCTGGGCGTCGTGCTCGGCCAGGAAGGCGCCGATGACGCGACGGAACTCCTGCGGCTGCTCCAGGTGGGTGCAGTGGCTGGCGCCGGGGAAGACGTGCTGGCGTGCGTCCGTGATGTGCTGCACGAACGGCTGCCAGGTGGCGGGGGTCGCTTCGTCGTGCTCACCGGCGACGACGAGGGTCGGGACGTCCACCTGGTCGAGGCGGTCGATGACGGACCAGTCCCGCAGCGAGCCGATGACGTGGAACTCGTTCGGCCCGTTCATCGTGTGGTAGACGGTCGGCTCCGCTTCCATCTGCTCCTCGGAGGCCACGAAGTCCGCGGGCATCGGGACCACTCGGCAGACGTGGCGCTCGTAGAAGACCTGGGTGGCGGCGAGGTACTCCGGGTCCTCGACGGTGCCCGCGGCCTCGTGCCGGGTGAGGGCGTCCTGCACGTCGTCGGGCAGCTGCGCACGGAGTTCCGCCGCCCCGTCGACCCACAGCTGCATGGATGCGGGGGAGTTGCAGATCGACAGGCTCGCGATGCCGCCCGGTCGTCGGACGGCGATCTCGGCTCCGAGCATGCCGCCCCACGACTGCCCGAGGACGTGGTGCTCGCCGAGGTCCAGGTGTGCGACGAGCGCGAGGTACTCGTCGACGAAGAGCTGCGGCTGCCAGAGGTCGGCGGGGGCGTCGGGGCGGTGGCTGCTCCGGCCGCAACCGAACTGGTCGTGGTGCAGCACCGTCCGACCCGTCTCGTCGGCGAAGGCCTCGAGGTTCCGGAGGTAGTCGTGGGCCATCCCCGGGCCGCCGTGCAGCACGACGAGGGGCAGCGCACCCGGGACGGGGCGGTCGGGTTCGGTGATCCGGTACCAGGTCTCGCCGTCCTGGAACGGCATCGTGCTCTCGGTGATGCGGGACATGGGGTGAGCATGGCCCGTTGAAAGGTCCCAGGCAAGACCTTTTCCGCTCGTTTAACGTGGCCGTAACAGGACACCCGGGCGACCGGGGTCAGGGTGGAGGGCGGAAGGGGTGCCGGTGACGGATCGCGCGACGGAGACCCGGGTCGACGAGGTCGAGGACCGGCTCGTGACCGCGGTCGCCGTCGGCGAGTACCTCCCCGGCTCCCGGCTGCCACCCGAACGTGAACTCGCCGGCCTGCTCGGGGTCGCCCGCGTCACGGTCCGCGGCGCGCTCGCCCGGCTCGTCGACCGCGGGTTGCTCGAGACCCGACGCGGCCGGGGCGGCGGGACCTTCGTCCGCGACCAGGAGGCCGGCGCCGCCTCGGACTCGGTGGGGCGCACGCTCCTGGCACGGTGGGCGGGGATCCAGGACACGGCCGACGCGATCGCGATCCTGCACGGTGCGCTCGCCGCGGCCGCCGCCGAACGGATCACCGCGGACCAGGCGGCCGGACTCCGGGAACGACTCGAGGCCTTCCGCACCGCGACCTCGGGGTTCGCCAAGCAGCAGGCCGACGCGGTCCTACACCGCAGCATCATCGACGCAGCGCAGAACGACGTGCTCCGCACCACGCTCGCGTCGCTCGAGTCGCAGATCTCGATCGCGGCTCCGGCGCACCTCTGGGGGACCGTCGACGGGATGGCGGCGATGGAGGCCCGGGCGCTGCGGGACCACGAGGAACTGGTCGACGCAGTCTGTGCGGGACGGGTGGCGGACGCCGGGCGCATCGCACGGCAGCACGTGGGGATCGACGTCGAGTTGCTGGAGCGCGCGATGCTCCGGGCGGGACAGGTGCCGACCGGGCCGGTGTGACGATGCCGGACGGGGAGGGCCGGGACACGGGAGGCCCGTGGCGGAGTCGCCACGGGCCTCCCGTGCTGCTGGTGCTGCTGGTGTGGTGCTGCCGGTGTCGTCCGGGTCAGACGTCGCGGCGCTTGGCGACGGTCATCGCCAGGGCGTTCACGACGACGACCTCGGCCAGGAGCACACCGGCACCGCTCCAGCCGTTGAGCGTGATGCCCTTCGGCGCGGGGGCACCCGAGTCGAACTGGTACAGGTGGGCACCGGCCGCGTCGGGCAGGAACTGGGTCACGTCGTTCAGCCAGTCGAGGTTCGCCAGCCCGGCGACGAGGCTGATGACCACGGGCAGGACCAGCAGGATGCCGAGCGTGATCGCGATGCCGCCCGCGCTCGAACGGACGAGCAGGCCGATACCGAAGGCGAGCAGTGCCAGCAGGGTGACGTCCACCGACGCACCGAGGATCGGCATCCAGACGGACGGGTCGGCCAGGTCGGGTTCGAGTCCCTTGCCGACCTGCAGGGCCGTCGAGATCGCGACGCCGATCCAGTTCGCCACCGCGCTGACGACGAAGGTGGTGACCGCGAGGACGGTCGCCTTCGCGACCAGGGCGCCGAGCCGACCGGGGTCGGCGGTGAAGGTCGACCGGATCTGTCCGGTGGCGTACTCGCCGGTGATGATGAGCACACCGAGCACGCCCACGACCAGGGCGGTCAGGTAGACGCTGATCGTGTTGATGCTGACGATCATGGCGTTCGCGCCGACGGTGCTCTGCTCGGCCCGTCCCGGTTCGAAGGCGGACCCGAGCAGGACGGCCAGGCCGAGGGTCAGGACGGCGATGACGGCGTAGCACCAGAACGTCGACCGGATGCTCCGGAACTTGATCCACTCGCTGCGGACGAGTCGGGTGTAGCCGAGGTGCACGTCGCGCGAGGACAGGTCCCCACGGTGGCGGTGCTGCTGGGTCGTCGGCTGGTCGGTCTTCTGCGGGGCGCTCATCGGGCTCCCTCCGATCGGTACTCGACGTCGTCGCGGGTGAGGGCCATGTAGGCCTCTTCCAGGCTCGCGCCGGTCGGGGTGAGTTCGTGCAGGACGACGCCGGCGCGGGCGGCGATGTCGCCGACGGTCGGTGCGTCCGGTCCGACGACGAGGAACGAGCCGTCCTCGCGCTGGGTGACCGTCGCGTTCGGGCCGATGGCGGTGAACAACTGGTCCGGCATCGGGGTGCGGACGACGACGCGCGCCAGGCTCACGTTGCCCGCGTGGTCACCGGCACCGGCGACGAACTCGGCGATCGGGGCGTCGGCGAGCACCTTGCCACGACCGAGCACGACCACGCGGTCGGCGGTCTGGGCCATTTCGCTCATCAGGTGGCTGGAGAGGAACACGGTCCGGCCCTCCCCGGCCATCCGACGGGCGAGCTGTCGGACCCAGAGGACCCCGTCGGGGTCCAGGCCGTTCACGGGCTCGTCGAGGATCAGGGTCTGCGGATCGCCGAGCAGCGCTGCGGCGATGCCGAGCCGCTGCCCCATGCCGAGCGAGAAGCCGCCGACCCGCTTGCGGGCGACGGACTCGATGCCGGTCATGTCCATGACCTCGTGCACCCGCCGCTTCGGGATGCCGTGCGTCGCGGCGAGCGCGAGGAGGTGGTTGTACGCGCTCCGACCGGAGTGCACCGCCTTCGCCTCGAGCAGTGCGCCGACCTGCCGGAGCGGGTCCCGGTAGCTCCGGTACGGGCGACCGTTCACCGTCGCCGTGCCGGAGGTCGGCTCGTCGAGCCCCATGATCATGCGCATGGTGGTCGACTTGCCGGCGCCGTTCGGGCCGAGGAAGCCGGTGACGCTGCCGGGGTGCACGACGAACGAGACGTCGTCGACCGCGAGCTTGGGGCCGTAGCGCTTGGAGAGGTGCTGTACTTCGATCATCGCCGCCCACCGTACGGGGACGCCGGAGCCGGCCGCCTCCCCCTGGAGGCGGAGATCGCGGCCACCTCGTGATCCTGCCGAGCGCCCCCCGTCGGCGACGGACGAACACCGGTGTCCTGCGCCGAACCCTCCCGCCACTTCGGAACGATCGTTCCAAGGCGGGTGTGATGTCACATGGTCGTCACACAGGGGAAACGGGCGGCGCGACCGAGGTCCGTAGCTTCGTGCCCAGGCAGACGCCGACCTCACCCTCTCCCACTCCGGAGGACGTCATGGCAACAGAAGTCGCGGCACCCGTCGCAGCGCCCCACGCCCCCCTCACGCCGACCGCCCCTGCGGGCGCCGGCCTGATCAAGCCCGGTTACGACCCGGCCCTCACGAACGAGGACCTCGCCCCGCTGCGGAAGCAGACCTGGACCAGCTACAACGTGTTCGCGTTCTGGATGTCGGACGTGCACTCCGTCGGCGGGTACGTCACCGCTGGCTCGCTCTTCGCACTGGGGATCGCCAGCTGGCAGGTGCTCGTCGCCCTGGTCGTCGGCATCCTGATCGTGCAGGTCTTCGCGAACCTCGTCGCGAAGCCCTCGCAGCGCACCGGGGTGCCGTACCCGGTGATCAACCGGGCGGTCTTCGGGGTCCTCGGCGCGAACGTGCCTGCGATCATCCGCGGCCTCATCGCGATGGCCTGGTACGGCGTGCAGACCTTCCTGGCCGCCCAGTCGCTCAACATCGTGTTCCTCAAGTTCATCCCCGGCGCAGCCGCCCTCCTGGAGCCGTCGTTCCTCGGGTTGAACGCGCTCGGCTGGATCTCCTACGCCGTCCTCTGGGTGGCACAGGGCGCCCTGTTCTGGATGGGCATGGACGCGATCCGGAAGTTCATCGACTGGGCTGGTCCCGCCGTGTACGTCGTGATGATCGCGCTCGCCGTGTACCTCGTCGCGACCGCCGGCATCGGCAACATCTCACTGACGCTCTCGGTCGGTGCGCCGATGTCCTTCGGTGCGAGCGTCCCGGTGATGCTGTCCGCGATCGCCCTGGTCGTCAGCTACTTCTCCGGCCCGATGCTCAACTTCGGCGACTTCTCGCGGTACGGCAGGTCATTCGCGGCCGTCAAACGCGGCAACATGCTCGGCCTGCCGATCAACTTCCTGTTCTTCTCGATCCTCACCGTGCTGTGCGCCAGTGCGACCGTCCCGGTGTTCGGCAAGCTCATCACCGACCCGATCGAGACCGTACAGGCCATCGGCGCCCCGTTCGCGATCCTGCTCGGCGGACTCACCTTCGTCACCGCGACGGTCGGCATCAACATCGTCGCCAACTTCATCAGCCCCGCGTTCGACTTCTCGAACGTCGCACCCCGCCGGATCAGCTGGCGGATGGGCGGGATGATCGCCGCGATCGGGTCCGTGCTGCTCACCCCGTGGAACTGGTACGGCAACGACCAGGCGATCCTCTACACGCTCGGCGTCCTCGGGGCACTGATCGGCCCGCTCTTCGGCATCCTGATCGCCGGCTACTACATCGTCGGCAAGCAGCGGGTCGCCGTGGACGACATGTACTCCAAGGACCCGGCCGGCCGGTACTGGTACCGGAAGGGGTTCAACCCGAACGCCATCTGGACGCTCGTCACGACCGGTGCGGTGTCCGTCGCCAGCGCTGTGCTCCCGCCGGCCCTCGGGGTCGTCCCGTGGCTGAGCAGCTACAGCTGGTTCATCGGCTGCGGCCTCGGGCTCGTCGTCTTCTGGGCGCTCGAGCGTCGGTCGCCCGCCATGCCGCTCCTCGACGCAGACGACCCGACGGTCGACGACGGCGCCGCCCTCGGCCGCGCCTGACCGCCCTCGGTCGCGCCTGACCGGGGGACCCTCCCTGCACAGGGGCACCGGCGCACCGACTCCGGCAGGTGCCCCTGTGGACAGCCGGGAGGCCCGCCACCAGCCCGCGAGGATCGTCACCGCCCACGCTCCACCCGCTCCACCGGAAGGACCCACGATGCGCATCCGCGTCGTCAACCCCAACACCACCGTCTCGATGACGGCGGCCATCGGCCGTGCCGCAGCCGCTGTCGCCGGACCGGGAACGGTCATCGAAGCCGTCCAGCCCAGCATGGGTCCGGCGTCGATCGAGAGCCACTACGAGGAAGCGCTGGCCGTGCCGGGGCTCCTCGAACAGGTGCTCGCCGGGGAGCGCGACGGGGTGGACGCCACCGTCGTCGCGTGCTTCGGGGACCCGGGCATCGACGCGGCGCGCGAGATCGCCCGCGGCCCGGTGATCGGCATCGCCGAAGGGGCGTTCCGGACCGCCGCGATGCTCGGTCGGCGCTTCGGCGTCGTGACCACGCTCGAGCGGACGACCGGCCGTGCACGCGAACTCGCCGACCGCTACGGCTGCGCGTCCCTGCTGACCGAGGTCCGGGCGTGCGAGGTCCCCGTGCTCCGGCTCGACGACCCGGCCTCCGGCGCCCGGCAGCTCGTGGTCGACGAATGCCGTCAGGTGATCGCGAACGGCGCCGACGCCGTGGTGCTCGGTTGTGCGGGGATGGCGGAGTTCTGCGCATCGGTGTCCGACGAGATCGGGGCCCCGGTCGTCGACGGCGTCAGCGCCACGACCCTCCTCGCCGAGACACTCGTCCGACTCGGGCTGACCACCGGCAAGCACGGTGAGTACGCGCCGCCGCCGCCCAAACGGTTCACCGGGGCGCTCGCGTCCTTCGAGCTCGACGGCACCCGCGCGATGGTCGGAGCGGACGCATGACGAGCCTCCAGACCGCCGCGGTGGCGGACGCCGTCACGCCCCCCGACCTCGTGCTCCGTGCCCGCCGAACGTGGGTCGACGGCGCCTTCCGGCCCGCCGCCATCGTCGTCCGCGACGGGCGTGTCGCGTCCGTCGAGCCGCTCGACACCGACGTCACCGGGCACCACGACGCGACAGTCCCCGACGCCCACGTCCTGCTGCCCGGGCTCGTCGACACCCACGTCCACGTGAACGAGCCCGGGCGCACCGAGTGGGAGGGCTTCGCGTCCGCCACCCGCGCGGCCGCCCTCGGCGGGGTGACCACCATCATCGACATGCCGCTCAACTCGATCCCGGCCACCGTGGACGTCCCCGCGCTGCAGGTCAAGCGCGCCAGCGCCACCGGACGCGTCGCGGTGGACGTCGGGTTCTGGGGCGGAGCGGTCCCGGACAACGCCGGCGCCCTCGCCGGCCTGCACGACGCCGGGGTCTTCGGCTTCAAGTGCTTCACCGCCCCGTCCGGGGTCGACGAGTTCCCGCACCTCGACCCGACGCAGCTCCGGGCCGCGATCGCCGAGGTCGCCGCCCTCGACGCGCTCCTCATCGTCCACGCCGAGGACCCGGACCACCTCGTCGAGCACGACGCCCTCGGCCCGCGCTACCAGGACTTCCTCGACACCCGACCCGTCCAGGCGGAACGGTCCGCGATCGCCCGCGTGATCGACGGTGCGCGGGAGACCGGTGCCCGGGTGCACGTCCTCCACCTCTCCGACGCCGGCGCGCTCCCGATGATCCGCGCGGCGAAGGACGACGGCGTGCGGATCACGGTCGAGACCTGCCCGCACTACCTGGCCTTCGAGTCCGGCTCGATCCCGGACGGTGCCACGGCCTACAAGTGCTGCCCGCCGATCCGCGACGACGCCAACCGGGACGCACTGTGGGCCGGCCTCCTCGACGGCACCATCGACATGGTGGTCTCGGACCACTCGCCCTCGACCGCCGACCTCAAGGTCGACGACTGGGGCCTCGCCTGGGGCGGCATCGCCGGCCTGCAGGTGGGCTTCCGAGCGCTGTGGACCGAGGCCGCGCGCCGGGGGTTGCCCCTCGAGGCGGTCCTGCCCGCCGTGACCACCGGACCGGCGGCGCTCGCCGGGTTCACCGACCGTGGCCGGATCGTGCCGGGTGCGCTTGCACACTTCGCCGTGTTCGACCCGGACGCCGAGTCCACGATCGACGTCGACGCCCTGGCACACCGGAACCCGGTGTCCGCGTTCGACGGGCTCCAGGTCCGCGGCCGGGTCACCCAGACGTGGCTCCGCGGGCGGCGTGTCACCGGCACCACCGACGGCGTCACGACGGTGGACGTGGTCGCCGGGGAGCTGGTGGACCGTGGCTGAGACACTCACCGCCGCCGACGTGCACGTCGGGTCGACGCCCGACGACGTCCTGTGGGGGCAGCTGCCGAGCCGCGACGACGCCCCCGTCCGCGCGGTCGCCCCGGGCACGGTCGTGACGATCGACACCGTCAGCCACGAAGGGCTGTTGTCCGACCAGGGGTCCGACCCGGTGGCGTTCTTCGGTGGGCACGGCGTCGAACCGGATGCCGTGCTCCAGGACGCGATCGACATCGTGCGGGATCTCGACCGGAACGCCGCCGACGGTCCGCACGTGGTGTCCCGACCGATCGCCGTCACCGGAGCCGAACCCGGCGACGTGGTGTCGGTGGCGATCCTCGCGGCGGTGCCTCGGGTGCCGTACGGGGTGATCTCGAACCGGCACGGACGCGGAGCACTCCCCGGGGAGCTCCCGCGCGGTGACGGCCCCGTCTCGGTGTTCGCCGACGTCGTGACCCGCGACGGCGTCGACCACGGCCGGCTGCCGGTGGTGGCGGGCGGTCCCCGCGTGGTGACCTTCCCGCTCCGACCGTTCCCCGGCATCGTCGGGATCACCGTCGACAGCGACGTCCGGCCGCACTCCGTCCCGCCGGGGGCCCACGGCGGGAACATCGACATCGCCCTGCTGACGGCCGGGTCGACGCTGCACCTGCCCGTGCAGGTGCCGGGAGCCGGTGTGTACGTCGGCGATCCGCACTTCGCCCAGGGCGACGGCGAGGTCGCCCTCACCGCGATGGAGGCCTCGCTCCGCCTGACCCTGCGCCTCGACGTGGTCCCGCGTGCCACTGCGCTCCGGCGCTTCGGCGCCCTGGTCGGTCCGATCGCCGAGACGACCGAGTTCCTCGTGCCGACGGGCATGGACGCCGACCTGGACGAAGCCGTACGCCGATGCGTCCGGGCGGCGATCACCCTGCTCCGGGCACGGTGGGGCGTCGACGAGCACCTGGCGTACGCGTACCTCAGCGCCGCGACCGACTTCCGCATCTCGCAGGTCGTCGACCTCGTCTGCGGCGCGCACGCGACCATCCGCAAAGCGGACTTCGACGCGGTGGTGCCGTGCGGCTGACGGGGACGTGGCCCGCCGGCCTCGAGTCGGCGTTCCACGAGTACGAGTCGGCCCTGATGCGGGACGACACCGCCGTGCTCGACGCGCTGTTCGAACCCGGCCCGGGCACCCTGCGCGGTGACGGCGCCGGCCTGCTGCGCGGGCACGGGCAGATCAGTGCGTTCCGCTCGTCCCGCGGCGGTGTCGCCCGCCGGGAACTCGTCGGCGTGGACGTGCAGGTCCTCGGCCCGGACGCCGTGCTGGTCGTGGGCGAATCGCAGTTCGTCGACGGCGGGCGCGGCCTGCAGACCCAGCTCTGGTGCCGGACCGACGGCGCGTGGCTGATCCGCACGGCGCACGTCACCGGACGCGCCCCGGCGTTCGACCGGTCCGTCTGGCGCGTGCTCGGCGACCCGCTCGTCCCCGGCGGTGGTGCCGACGCCGGCCTCGGTCCTGGTGCTGGCCTCGGTCCTGGTGCTGGCCTCGGTCCTGGTGCTCGCCCCGGTCCCCTCGTCGGGGTCCGGGTGGCGGTGAAGGACCTCTTCGCCGTCCGCGGGCAGGTCATCGGCGCGGGCAACCCGACGTGGCAGGCCGCAGCCGCCGTCGAGCACGAGCACGCCCCCGCGGTCGCGATGCTCCTCGACGCCGGAGCCGAGCTGACCGGCATCGCCCGGAGCGACGAGTTCGCCTACGCGCTCGCCGGCCGGAACGCCCACTCCGGGACGACGCCGAACGGTGCGGCACCACAGCGGATCGGTGGCGGGTCGACCTCCGGTTCGGCTTCGGCGGTCGCGCTCGGGCAGGCGGACCTCGGTCTCGGCACGGACACGGCAGGCAGCATCCGCGTGCCCGCGTCGTACCAGGGGCTCTGGGGGCTCCGGACGACCCACGGCACCGTCTCGCGGAGCGGCGTGCTGCCCCTCGCGCAGACCTTCGACACGGTGGGCTGGCTGACACGTGACCCCGAGCTGCTCCGGCAGGTCGTCGGCATCGCACTCGGTGACACCACTGCGCAGCTGCGCGGTGCCGACGCCGGCGCGATCCGGACGGCTCCGCTGCTCCTGAGCGACGCGCTGCTCGACGCCGCCGAACCCGGCACCCGGAGCGCGTTCCTGGCGTGGGTCGAGCGGACCGGTCGCCCGGTGCGGTCGGTCGAGCTGCCCGACCTGGACGACCTCGCCGAGACGCTGCGGATCGTCCAGGCCGCCGAGGCACACCGGAACCACGGTGACTGGGTCGCTGCGCACCCGGGGGCACTCGGAGCCGACGTCGCCGAGCGGTTCGCGGCTGCGGCGGCCGTCACGGCGGAGCAGGAGTCGGCAGCGCGTGTCCGCCACGTCGAACTCCGGACCGCGGTCCGACGGGTGTTCGACGACGGTGTCCTGGCCCTCCCCACGGTGCCCGGACCCGCGCCGAGCCGCACGGCCGACACCGCTGCCGTGCTGGTCACCCGTCGGGCCACACTCCGCATGACGTCGGTCGCCGGGGTCGGCGGCCTGCCCGCGGTCAGCATGCCGGCGCTGCACCTCCAGGACGCTCCAGTCGGGATCTGCCTCGTCGGACCGCCCGGCGCCGACCTCGCGCTGGTCGACCTCGCGATCGACCTGTCCCCCTCATCCGCAACACGTTCGTAACGCGCGTTCCACTACTCTCGACCGTGGAACGGAAGGATCAACCATGCACCCCGTGAACCCGCCCGCACGTCTCCTGATGGGCCCCGGCCCGATCGACGCCGACCCCCGCGTCCTCCGCGCACTCTCGACCCCGTTGGTCGGGCAGTACGACCCGTGGATGACCGAGACGATGAACCAGACGCAGGAGCTCTACCGCCGGGTGTTCGGCACCGCGAACGAGGCCACCGTCCTCGTCGACGGCACCTCCCGCGCCGGCATCGAAGCCGCCCTCGTCTCTCTGCTCGCCCCCGGCGACAGCGTCCTGGTCCCGGTGTTCGGCCGGTTCGGGCACCTCCTCGCCGAGATCGCCGGACGCGCCGGAGCGACGGTGCACACGATCGAGACCGAGTGGGGCCAGGTGTTCCCGGCCTCGGTGATCGAGGACGCGATCATCCGGGTCCGACCGAAGCTCCTGGCCGTCGTGCAGGGCGACACCTCGACGACGATGAACCAGCCGCTCGACGAACTCGGCGCGATCTGCGAACGGCACGGCGTGCTGTTCTACACGGACGTCACCGCCTCCGTCGGTGGGAACCCGCTCGAGGTGGACGCCTGGGGCATCGACGCCGTCAGCGCTGGACTGCAGAAGTGTCTCGGCGGCCCCTCCGGGAGCGCACCGCTGTCGCTCTCACCGCGAGCGGTCGCGGTGCTCGACGGGCGTCGGAGCGTCGAGGCCGGCATCCGCGAGCCCGGCGACGAGGTGTCCGACCACCCGATCCAGTCGAACTACCTCGACCTCGCGATGATCATCGACTACTGGGGGCCCCGGCGCCTCAACCACCACACCGAAGCGGCGTCGATGCTCTACGCGGCGAACGAGTGCGCCCGGATCCTGCTCGAGGAAGGCCGCGACGCCGTGGTCGAACGGCACGCCCGCGCCGGCCGCGCGATGCTCGAGGGTGTCCGAGGCCTCGGTCTCACGGTGTTCGGGGACGTCGGCCACAAGATGCACAACGTCGTCGCGGTGGAGATCCCCGACGAGGTCCAGGGGGACGCGGTCCGCTCCGCGATGCTCGAGGACCACGGCATCGAGATCGGCACGTCGTTCGGCCCGCTGCACGGACGGGTGTGGCGCATCGGGACGATGGGCTACAACGCACGGAAGGACGCCGTCGTGACGACCCTGGCCGCCCTCGAGCAGTCCCTCCGTCGCGGCGGGAAGTCCGTGCCGCAGGGCGGTGGCGTCGACGCGGCGCTCGACGTCTACGCCGGTCACGGTGCGGAACCCGACGCCGAGCTCGACGCTGAACTCGACGACGGGGTACGCGCGTGAGCGCGGCCGTCCAGGTCCCCGTCGCCAGCGCTCCGGCTCGCGCTGCCGCCGACCGGATCGTCACCCGCTGCGACGAACTCGCCGCGATCAGCGAGACCGCGGGGCACATCACCCGGGTGTACCTGTCGCCCGAACACGCCCGCGCGAACGCCGTCGTCGACAACTGGATGCAAGACGCCGGGCTCGACACCTGGCAGGACGCCGCGGGCAACCTCCACGGGCGGACCGGTCGAGCCGGGCCGGACGTACCCGTCCTGCTGCTCGGGTCGCACCTGGACACGGTGGTCGACGCCGGCCGGTACGACGGGGTCGTCGGTGTCCTCATGGCGATCGAGGTCGCCGCGCGCCTGCAGCAGGCTCGTGCCGAGCTGCCGTTCGCGCTCGAGGTCATCGCGTTCTCCGACGAGGAGGGCACCCGGTTCGGCAAGGCCCTGCTCGGGTCCTCCGCGGTCGCCGGCGTGTGGGACGACTCGTGGTGGGACCTCCGTGACGGGGACGGCACCACCCTCCGTGCCGCCTTCGAGTCGTTCGGGCTGGACCCGGCTCAGGTCGGGCAGGCTGCGGTCGACCCCGCCTCGCTCGTCGGGTACCTCGAAGCGCACATCGAGCAGGGGCCGTACCTCGAGCACGCCGAACAGGCACTCGGCGTCGTCACCAGCATCGCGAGCGCTCGCCGGTTCACCGTGCGGGCGGTCGGCGAAGCGCGTCACGCCGGCGGCACCCCGTACGAGCGCCGCCACGACGCCCTGCTCGCCGCTGCCGAGGCGGCCCTGGCGGTCGAGCGGATCTGTCGCACGGAGCAGCACATCGGCACCGTCGGCACGATGGCCGTCGAACCCGGGGCGGTCAACGTCGTGCCCGGCCTCGCGACGTTCGCGGTCGACCTCCGCGGCGAGTTCGACGACGGACGTGACCGTGTCTGGGACGAGATCGCCGAGGCGTTCCGTGAGATCGGGGCGCGGCGCGGCGTGGACGTCACGCCGACCGAGGTGCACCGGGCACCGGCGGTCTTCTGCGCCCCGCACCTGATGGACGCCGTCCGCGCGGGCATCGTCAGCACCGGTGAGCCGGAACCGATCGAGCTGTTCTCACGCGCGGGGCACGACGCGATGTCCCTCGGCCGGGTCACCGACGTCGCGATGCTGTTCCTGCGCAACCCGGACGGCATCAGTCACCACCCGGACGAGTTCGTCTCTGCCGCCGACGTCGCGCTCGGACTCGACGCGCTCGTCGGAGCGATCGAGCACCTCGCCCGGACGAGCGACACCCTCCCGCCTGCGACGACGGCGGTGGAGGCATGAGCGTCCCCGACGTCCGCGGACGCATCGACTCGGTCTGGGAGCGCCTCTCACCGGCCGAACGCCGGGTCGCCGCGATGATCCGCCACGACCCCGAGCTCCTGCTGGTCGGCACCTCGGCGCAGTTGGCCGCCGAGTCCGGCACCTCGAAGGCGACGGTCTCGCGGCTCGTGCGGTCGCTGGGGTTCCAGGACGCCGCCGAGGTCCGCCAGAACCTCATGTCAGCGCGGGGGACCGGCCTGCCCTGGGCGGCGGAGGACGCCGCCCACGTCGACCAGCGTGCGGTGGAGGCGCGGAACCTCGATGCGGCGTTCGCCTCCCTCGCCCGAGCCGACCGTCCACGCCTCTCCCGACGGATCGTCCGCGCACGGCGGGTCCTGGTCTTCGGCGAGCGCGGCGCGTACCCGATCGCGCTGCAGCTCCGTGCGCAGCTCGCGCAGGTCCGTCCCGACGTCCGCGTCGGGCCGGCACCGGGGCAGCGCCTCGGGGAGGAGGTCGCCGACCTCGACCGCCGCGACCTCGTGGTCATCGTCACGGTCCGGCGGCACGCCGCGGGGGTCGACCGTCTCGTCCGACACTGCGTCGGGACCGGGGCGGACGTCGTCGTCATCGGGGACCCGACAGCCGCCGTCATCGCGGCGCCCGCGACCACCGCGGTGCTCTGCCCGGTCGACTCGCCCTCCGCGTTCGACTCGTTGGCGGCGCTGTTCGCGGTCGTCGCGGCGATCACGAACGACGTGTACGAGGCCTCCGGCCCCTCCGGTCGGACCCGGGTGGAAGCGGTGGCGAACGCCTACGACACGCTCGGTGAACTCGCCGGCTCCTGATCGACGTCACCCGGACCTTCGACGGTGGCAGCCGCGCGGAGCTCGGCGGCGAGCGACCGGTTCCGCTCTCGGATCAACCGCACCAGGTACCGCCGCAACACCAGCCCCTCGGCGATCCGCCCGAGCACGCCGCACGGTGCCCGGAACGTGATCTCGTCCACCATGCGGGTCCCGGTGGGCGTCGCCTCGAACCGGTGCCGGTGCCGGAACCGGGCGAACGGCCCGCGCACCTGTTCGTCGACGAACGTGTGGGGAGCCTCCAGCGCGGTGATCTCGTTCGTCATCCGCCAGACGACCCCGAAGTGGCGGGCACGCCAGGTCACGCTCTCACCGATCCCGATCAGCCCGTCAGTGCGTCCGGCGACGGCCTGCTCACCGGTCGCGGCCATCGACCGCAGGTGCGCGCCGATGTCCAGGGACAGCGCGAACGCCTGCTCGGGCGGCACGGGCAGGTCGGTCACGATCCGGAAAGCAGCGCTCACCCCTCGATCCTGGCGCACGGGCGGCAGGATGGTCACGTGACCGATGCCGCCCTGACCCCGCTCGACCGTGCCGGGAGGCTCGTCCCCGGCCTCGCGCTCGCCACCGGCATCGCCGTGGTCGCGACCGTGATCGGGCGGTTCCTACCGGTCGTCGGAGCGCCGGTCAGCGGGGTGGTGATCGGCGCGGTCCTCGGGACGGTGCGACGTCCGGGTCAGGTGTTCCGGCCGGGGATCACGACCGCGAGCAAGACCGTGCTGCAGTGCGCGGTCGTCCTGCTCGGCGCGCAGCTGTCGCTCGTGCAGGTCGCCCGGGTCGGGGTGCAGTCGCTGCCGGTGATGCTCGGCACCCTCGTCATCTGCCTCGTCGCAGCGTGGGGGATCGGTCGGGCGCTCGGTGTGGTCGGCAACCTCCGGACCCTGATCGGCGTCGGGACGGGCATCTGCGGGGCGTCGGCGATCGCTGCCGTCACCCCGGTGATCGGCGCGGTGTCGATCGAGGTCGCGTACGCCGTGTCGACGATCTTCCTGTTCAACGTGGCCGCGGTCGTCGTCTTCCCCGTGGTCGGGCACGCCCTGGGCATGAGCCAGCACGCGTTCGGGCTGTTCGCGGGGACGGCGGTGAACGACACCTCCTCGGTCGTCGCCGCAGCGAGCACCTACGGCTCGGGGGCGGCGGACTTCGCGGTCGTCGTGAAACTCGTCCGGACGCTGATGATCATCCCGGTGGTCCTCGGCCTCGCGTGGCTCGTCGGACGCCGGGCCGAGCGGTCGGTGACGACAGTGGGGGACGTGGCGCTGGACGGGACCGGGATCGACCCCGCCGTCGCACCCGCTCGACCGAGGTGGTCACCGCGCCGCGTGTTCCGTCTCGTGCCGTGGTTCCTCATCGGCTTCGTGCTGGTGGCCGCCGTGAACTCCACCGGGGTGATCCCGGGGCCTGCGCACCCGGCGATCGCCACGGTCGCCGCGTTCCTCATCACCGTCGCCCTGAGCGCGATCGGCCTGTCCACCGACATCGCCGGGTTCCGCCGCGCCGGGTTCCGGCCGCTGGTCCTCGGCGGGTCGCTCTGGATCGTGGTGTCGCTGTCGAGCCTCGGCCTGCAGGCCCTCACCGGCAGCATCTGACGCCGACAGCCGGCAGACCCCGCCCGGCAGACCCCGCCCGGTACGGTCGGGGGATGGACCTCGACGCCCTCCCCTTCCCCGTCATCGACGGACACAACGACCTGCCGTGGGAGCGTCGCGAGACGCACGGGTCCGGCGTCGAGGGGATCGATTCCGAGACCGACTCGCTGCACACCGACCTGCCGAAGCTCCGTGCCGGTGGGGTCGTCGGCCAGTTCTGGTCGGTGTTCGTCCCGGTCGAGGAGCCCGACCCGGTCCGGACGACGCTGCAGCAGATCGACCTCGCCCATCGCATGATCGAGCGCTACCCGGACGACCTGGCGCTCGCGCGGACCGCCGCCGAGGTGCGGGCGGCGATCGCCTCAGGCCGGATCGCCTCGCTGCTCGGCGCCGAGGGCGGGCACTCGATCGGTGACGACCTGGCCGTCCTCCGCGACTTCGCACGGCTCGGCGTCCGGTACATGACGCTGACGCACAACGACGACACCCCGTGGGCCGACTCGGCCACCGGTGCCCGGGCGCACGGAGGCCTGACCGACCGCGGGCGCGACGTCGTCGCCGAGTTGGAACGGATCGGCATGCTCGTCGACCTGTCCCACACCGCACCCACCACCATGCGGGACACCCTCGACGTGGCCACCCGGCCGGTCGTGTTCAGCCACTCGTCGACGGTGGCGATCGACGACCACCCCCGGAACGTGCCGGACGACGTGCTCGCGCGCTTGGCCGACAACGGCGGCGTGGTGATGCTCACCTTCGTGCCGAAGTTCGTCTCCCGGGTCTGGGCCGACTGGGAAGAGGCCGGCGCCGCCGGCGAACCGCCCCTCGTCACGGTCTCCGACGTCGCGGACCACGTCGAGCACGCCCGCAGCGTCGCGGGTGCGGCACACATCGGCCTCGGCGGGGACTACGACGGCACGTCGGTGCTGCCGTCGGACCTGCGCGACGTCTCGCGGTACCCGGTGCTCGCCGAGGAGCTCCGCCGCCGCGGCTGGGGCGACGGCGATCTGCGGGCGCTGGCGGGCGGCAACGTGCTCCGCGTGCTCGAGGCCACCGACGGCCGGTTCGCACGCACCGCCCACGTCCGCTGATCTGCGGCGCTCGGAGCACCCCCGAACTGGTGCCCCGTCGTCGCGCACCCACGACGTCACACCAGGGATGCGCCCCGGACCGGCTCGCTAAGATCAGGCCGCACACCGAGCCTCCTGGGATGGAGGCCCTGGGACCGACGTGAGGACGCAACGCATGACCGGCACCATCTACGACAACATCTCCCAGGCCTTCGGCAACACCCCGCTCGTGCGGCTGAACCGACTGCCCCAGGAGGGCGGGGCCGAGGTCCTCGCCAAGCTCGAGTTCTACAACCCGGGCGCCAGCGTCAAGGACCGTCTCGGCGTCGCGATCATCGACGCAGCGGAGGAGTCCGGTGACCTGAAGCCCGGCGGCACGATCGTCGAGGGTTCGTCGGGCAACACCGGCATCGCCCTCGCCCTCGTGGGTGCGGCCCGCGGGTACAAGGTCGTCATCACGATGCCCGAGACCATGAGTGTCGAGCGCCGGGCCGTCATGCGTGCGTACGGAGCGGAGATCGTCCTGACCCCGGGCTCCGAGGGCATGAAGGGCGCCGTCGAACGCGCCGGTCAGATCGTCGACGAGACCCCGGGCGCGATCCTCGCCCACCAGTTCGAGACGACCGCGAACGCAGCGATCCACCGTCGGACCACGGCGCAGGAGATCCTCCGCGACACCGAGGAGCACGTCGACGTGTTCGTCGCGGGTGTCGGGACCGGCGGCACCATCACCGGTGTCGGGCAGGTCCTCAAGGAGCGCGTCCCCGGTGTGCAGGTCATCGCCGTCGAACCGGCCGACTCGCCCCTCCTGACCAAGGGCACGGCCGGGCCGCACAAGATCGCCGGCATCGGGGCGAACTTCATCCCCGAGGTCCTCGACCGTTCCGTGATCGACGAGGTCATCGACGTCGAGCTCGACGACGCCCTGCGGGTCGCCCGCGCGCTGGCCACGGAGGAGGGCATCCTCTCCGGCATCTCCTCGGGTGCCATCATCCACGCGGCCCTGCAGGTCGCGGCGCGGCCGGAGAACGCCGGCAAGCGCATCGTCGCGATCGTCTGCGACACGGGGGAGCGCTACCTGTCGACGGTGCTCTTCGAGGGGCTCTCTGCGTGACGAGGCCTCAACGCCGCGGCGTGCTGCGGACGGTCCGGGAGGACCTCGCCGCCGCACGCCGCGGTGACCCCGCCGCGCGCGGGGACCTCGAGAACGCGATCGTCTACTCGGGGCTGCACGCGATCTGGGCGTACCGGGTCACGCATCGACTGTGGGTCGCGCAGGGCCTGCCCGGTTCACGGACGGCGGCTCGGATCCTCGCGCAGGTCGCGCGGACCCTCACGGGCATCGAGATCCACCCCGGTGCCCGCATCGGTCGCCGGTTCTTCATCGACCACGGCTTCGGTGTCGTCATCGGCGAGACGGCGGTGGTCGGCGACGACGTCCTCGTGTTCCACGGCGTGACCCTGGGCGGTCGGGGTGGAGGCCCGGGGCCGGGCTCCAAGCGGCACCCGACGGTGGGCGACCGGGTCGTCCTGGGCGCCGGCTCGGCGCTGATCGGCGGCATCACGGTCGGTGACGACGCCGTCATCGGCGCGGGGACCGTCGTCACGAAGGACGTGCCGGTGAACTCCGTCGTGACCGGGATCGCCGGCACCGCACGTCCGCGGTCCGGACACGAGGGCGTCCCGGAGCTCTGAGGCCGAACTCCCGGGCGTCCCGGGGACTGCCGGGTCAGCTCTTCTCGCAGGCGATCCCGTCGGCGTCGCGGTCCATCTTCTTGTTCGCGTTGTAGAGGGCGTCGTCCTTCTTCACGGTGCCCTTGAGTGCGCGGTACGAGGTCTTGCCGCCGGAGGTCACCTTGTTCTGGGTGACGGACTTCTTGGCGATCCCGCCCGAGTACACCTTGTTGACGGCGGTGCAGTTGGCGTAGGCCTTCGGCGCGGCGGAGGCGCTCGTCGCGGTGCCGGCGACACCGCCGACGGTGAGGGCGAGGGCGACGGCAGCGATGCCGAGGGTTCGAGTGGTCGTCACGGGTTCCTCCTGGAGGTGCGTTCGCCGACCGTCGGGTACGTGCGGCACGACGAGGGTACTGCCGATCCTTGAGGGAACTTCACCCCCACAACGAGGCAGGAACGGGCATCCTGGTGCGATGGACGGGACCACCCTGCACACGATCGTCGCGCGGACCGCGATGGCGCTGCCGGCCGTGACCGAGACGCAGCCGTTCGGCGAGGGGACCGACGTCTACAAGGTGGTCGACAAGATGTTCGCGATGAACGCGGAGCTCCGTGGTGTGGCGATCGTGAACCTCAAGTGCGCCCCACCCCACGGTGCCGCGCTGGTGCGGGACCACCCGGAGATCACCCCGGGCTGGCACATGGACAAGCGGCACTGGATCACGCTGTCGCCGGGGGAGGGGATCGACGAGCAGATGGTCGAGGACCTCGTCGCGAACGCCTGGGACCTCGTCGTCGCCGGCCTGCCGCGTGCCCGCCGCCCGTACGACCCGGGCCGTGGCGCCGGACCGGCCTGACGCGCGCGCCGGACCGCCAGGCCGACGCGGAACCCGCCGGGCCAGCGCGGGCCCCGCGGTCAGACGGCTGCGCGCCGGAGGGCGAGCTGGGCCTCCCGGACGACCTTCGGCGCGAGTCCGCCGCCCGAGGCGAGCACCGCCGTGGCCTGCTCCGCCGTGAGTCCGGCGAACATCTGCCCGATCGTGACCCCGTGCTCGGGGCGGTCCAGCACTGTCACCGCGTTGCCCGCGGCGACCGCACCGGAGCGCCGGACCCGGAAGTACGCGCCGGGACGGCCCTCTTCGGCGAAGCGCTTGACCCACTTGTCGACCTGCATCCGGCGCGCGAAGGTGCCGCAGGGGGTCCGCGGGATCGTGACCTCGAGTTCCAGGGTGTCGCCGATGCGCAGGCGCTCCCCGATGACCAGGCCGGTGACGTCGATGCCCGTCGTCCGGAGGTTCTCGCCGAACAGCCCGGGCGGGATCGGTCGGTCCAGCTGTCCGGCGAAGTACGCGGCGTCCTCGTCGGCGTACACGTAGACGGCCTGGTCCTCGCCGCCGTGGTGCTTGCGGTCCGCCTGCACGTCCGCGTACAGCCCGAGCGGGCGGACGCGGACCGGCCCGTCGACCGGGCGTTTGTCGATGGCGGTGATGCCGATCGTGCCGGAGTCGCGGTGCAGCTGTTCGACGCGGCAGACGGCGGTGACGACGGGCATGGGTCCACCCTGCCGTACGGCGGCCCCGCTGTGCACCTGGCAGCTCGACACGCAGGCCGATCTGCGCCGTCAGCAGGAGGAGGGGACCGTGCAACCGCAGCGACGCCGGACGGATCTCGTCGACGCTCGGATCCATCGGCACCCGGTCCGGCTCAGTACCAGTTGACCGCCTGCGAGTGCGACCACGCACTGCACGGGGTGCCGTAGGAGCCCTCGATGTACTGCAGGCCCCAGGCGACCTGGGTGGCGGCGTTCGTCTGCCAGTCCGCCGCGATCGAGGCCATCTTCGAGCCGGGGAGTGCCTGCGGGATGCCGGTCGCGCCACCGTTCGCGTTGACGGCGCGGTAGTCCCAGCCGGACTCCTTGGTCCACAGGCTGTCGAGGCACTGGAACTGGTCGGATCCCCAGCCGTACTGCGACGACGCCAGCGCGGCGGCTGCCGCCCGCGCGCCGGCGGGGGTGTTCGCCCGAGCCTGGGCCTCGGCGGCTGCTCGCTCCGCCGCGGCACGCTCAGCAGCGGCCTTCGCCGCTGCTGCCGCGTCCGCGGCACGCTTCGCGGCCGCCTCGCGTGCGGCGGCGGCCTGTGCGTCGGCGTGGTCCTGGTCCGCGCTCGCCTGGGCGACGTCCTGCGTGGTGTCGACGGTCGACGCGATCCGTTCGGTCAGCGCCGAGCCGGAGAGCGAGGTGTAGTCGGACAGCGAGGCGATCCGGTGTTCGAGCCGGGAGGTGTCGGTCCCCTCGTTCGCGTCCCGGACGACCGTGCGTGCCGTCGAGATCGTGGCGGCGGCCTGGGCCCGGTCGAGGTCGGTACCGGACAGGTGGGGCGTCGCGGTGGCGCTGGGGACACCGAGCGCCTCGCCGAGTGCGGGCTGCGTGATGGTGAGGGCGCCGCCGGCGATCGCGACGACCGCGGCGCTGCCGGCGATCAGGACGCCGTGCCGACGGAGGGTCCGGCGCATCCGGCGGGACGGGGTGTCGAGGGCTGCGCGGCGGGTGCCGGGGGCCGGGGTGCTCGTGCGGGGAGTGGTTCTCGTCATCGTTTCCGCTTGTCGGCCGGCTCGTGGTGCGGGTCCGTGTGGGCGTCGAGGCGTGGCGTGCGCACGGGTGGTGCGCACGCCGGTCACCGGTGCCCGTCGACCGTCGCGGGGACGGTGAGGGCTCCGGGAGGACAGGAGGGGGGGGGACCTGCTGTCAGCGGCGTCGTCGCGTGGACCCGCGAGCCGGGGGAGGACCGGACGGTGATGTGGGGCCCGTCCGTTCCGCCTCCGAGCGGGTGACGATCACGTCACTCGCGGGGGCGAAGCGGCAACGATGACCTGCGATCCTGGGTGCCCCGTCCGAGTCCACTCCCAGAACCGTCGCGCCACGGTTCGGTAACGGTTCAGTAACGAGCCGGTGGTGATCAGCGTGTGGGGGTCGCCTGGCTCGTCTGGCTCTGTGCGACCCGCTCGAGGGCGTCGAGTGCCTGCGCGATGGAGTCGACGTCGTCGGGGGACAGCTCGGCGATGAGCCCGGCCACGATGCCGGTGCGCTGCGACCGGGCCGCGTCGACGGCGTCCATGCCCGCCTGGGTCGCGCTCACCATGAAGGCCCGGCCGTCACGCGGGTCCGGGTCCCGGACGATGAACCCGCGCTGTTCGAGCTCGGTGAGGATCCGGGTCATCGTGGGCTTGGTGACGACCTCGATCCGCGACAGGTCGCCGGGGCGGAGGGGACCGTGCTGCACGATCGACGCCAGGGCCGAGACGATGCCGTAGCCGAGCGAGGCCGAGTCGGTGCGTGCGCGCCGGTTGATCCGGCCGACGGCCGCGGCGAGGCGGGCGGCGACCTCGGTGCGGTCCGGGTCGAGGTCGGTCATGGTCGCTCCGCGGGTGTCGTTCGGGTGGTGAGCACGATCGTAGCGGTCGGGGAACACGCGTCGAACGGGGGACACGGCTGCGGTCCCGGCCGGCGGCGCCCGATGCCCGGCACACCGCTCGCCCGCCCCGACCGACCGACGGCGATCGTTTCCTGTACGGACGCTCAGGACATCCCGCGAGTCCGGGTCAGCGCTTCTCGCCCGGGAGTAGGTGGATCGCCTCCGTCGCGAGTTCCGCCGCGACGTTGTCGCCGTCCGCGGTGGCTGCCCGCAGGCGTCGGAAGTCCGCGGTCATCTGGTCCCAGTCGAGGAGCTCGTCCAGGTTCGGCAGGCGCAGTCGGAACGCCAGGCCGTCCATCGTGTCCTGGCAGACCCGCCGCAGGTTCTCGTTGCCGCACTCGGCGACGTACAGGGCGAACACCCCGAGGGCGTCGCGGTTCACGGCCGGGACGTCGTGCGCCTCGAGCTCGGTGATGGTCTTGTCGAGCGCTCCGAGGATCCGCTTGCGTGTCGCGGTGCCGAGTCGGGGGACCGCCAGGCGGACGACGCCTCCGAAGAGCACGCCCAGCGTCTGCATGGCCTCGATCACCTCGGCCGGGTCGGGGGTCGTGACCCGCGTGTACCGGTTCGGCGCCATCTCGATGAGTCCGGCGCGCGCGAGCTGGCTCAGTGCCTCGCGGATCGGCGTCCGCGAGACCCCGAGCCAGGCGATGAGCTCGTCGTCGTTCAGGCGTTCCCCGGGCTCGAGCGTGCCGTCCATGATCGCCTCGTGGATCTTCTGACGGACGGTGTCGCGGAGCAGCTTGTGCTCGGTCGGGGCGCTGCTGGGGACCGGCATGGGAGGCCTTCCGGGTTCAGGACGGGTGCCCGCTCACCGTACCTGATGTGGTACCGGACGGTTGCCCGGGCCGAGCGCGCTCGGAGCCCGGTGCCCTCGCAGCCCAGTGCGCTCAGAGCCCGAGCAGGCGGAGCGTCTCCGGGTCCTCGGCCCCGGCGAACCACCGGTCGAGCACGGCGGTGAACGGCGTCGGGTCATCGGCCGCCCGGGCGAAGAGCGTCATCGACGAGCGGGCCTTCACCGCGTCGATCCCGCCGAACAACTCCTCGGCCGAGGTCGCGGGCGCGTCGAGCACCGTCACCGCGACCGTGCGCAGTCGCGGTCCGAGCACCGGGTGCGCCAGGTACGCGCGCGCCTCGGCCAGCCCGGACACCGCGTACCGCTGCGCGGTCGCACTGCGTCCGAGCCCGGCGATCTGCGGCATGACGAACCACATCCAGTGGGAGCGCTTCCGCCCGGCCGCGAGTTCGGCCAGGGCGGTGTCGTGGACACCCCGTTGCGCGGCCACGAACCGGTCGAGACCGTACGGGTCACGTGCTGTGTCGTTCACCGGACCACGTCCCCCCATGCGTACCGGACCGTGGTGCCGTCCACCACGAGGAGCGAGTCAGGCTCGCGGTCGAACAGTCCGGGTAGTCCCACCGCATCGGGGAGGTCACCCTCCAGGCGCTCCAGTCGGGCCGACCGCACCGTGAGGGGCGCGTGCTGTCGCTGCCAGTACAGCGTCTGCGCGAGCAGTCGCGCGTGGATCCCGGCGCGGGTCGTGAGGTCCGCCGCCAGCGCTGAGCGGTCGACCTCGCCGGCCACGACGCGGACCGAGGCGGCGTGGCGGGGGCCGGTCGCGCCTCCCGTCCGACGGGCCTGGCGGACCGCGCGGATCGGGTGCCGGACCCGGTCCGGGTGGCGGACCGACCGGTGCCCGAGGGTCTCGCCGCGGCGACGGGAGCGCGCCCAGGCGAACGTGTAGGGGACGCCGAGCAGCGCGTGCGCGGCGACGATCGCGGGCACGTTCGGGGTGTCCACGGTGAGGTAGGCGATGCCGCGTCGGCCGACGTCGTCGACGGTGAGGACCTCGACCGTGACCTCCGTCATCGAGCCGAGGCGGGTCGACGGCGGGAACGGCGGCACCTGCGTCTCGCGGAATATGTACGAGACGAGGCCCACCCAGGCGCTGCCGTCCACGATGTCCGGCCGCGTGCCCCGGGGGACCAGGCGGGCCAGCGTCTCCGGCTCGCACCGCCAGTGCGCGAAGACGACGTCGTCCCAGGCGTGCACCGTCACCGCCCGGTGTCGGAGGGCGACCGTGGCACGGGTGCGTGGATCGGCGTCACCGGCCCCGAGCCCGGCCGGTGGCTCCTGGCCGTCGTCGGTCATCGGCGTGGGGCGTTCCGGGCGACGCGGACCGCCGACGCGACGAGCGGCGCCTGCAGCGGCAGCCGGAGGACCGCGATCAGGCGTGCCGCCCGGGAGGCCCGTGGGTGCTCGAGCAGGTCGCTCGCCATCTTCACGTTGGCGGGGAACACCGCGAGGAAGAGGGCGGCCGCCGCCCAGCCCGCGCGTCGCCGGGTCGCGGGGACGAGGAGACCGGCGGCGATGCCGAGCTCGGCGAGACCCGAGACGAGCGTCGTGGTCCGGGGCGGCAGGGCCTCCGGGACGATCCGGTCGTAACCTCGGGGCCGGAGGAAGTGGGTCACCCCGGCGCTGCCCAGGAGGAGAGCGAGGACCCCGGCGGTCCTCCTGGCACGTCGTGCGCGTTCGGTCCGGCGTCGCATCGCCCCATCGTGCCCGACCGCACACGGTCCACGCCCAGGTCCGGTCCAGGGGAGCGCAGGTGCGCTCAGGTCAGCGCGGTCGCGACCAGGTCGAGCACCGCCGTGGCGACCTCGGCCTTCGTGCCCGAGGTCTCGCGGACGACCGAGCCGCCGGGGACGAGCACCTCGATGGCGTTCTCCTCGCGCTCGAACCCGTGCGACCAGCCGACGTGGTTCACGACGAGCAGGTCGGCGGGCTTCCGGGCGATCTTGGCGCGGCCGAGTTCGAGGCGCGCCTCGCGGTCGGGTTCGGTCTCCGCCGCGAAGCCCACGACGACCTGACCGGCCCGGCGTGCTGCGACGAGTTCGGCGAGGACGTCGGGGTTCTTCACCAGCTCGAGCGTCATCCGGTCGCCCTGCTGCTCCTTCTTGAGCTTCGACTCGAGCACCTCGGCCGGTCGGTAGTCGGCGACCGCTGCGGTCATCACCAGGACGTCCGCCTCGGGTGCTTCGGCGTGCATGGCGGCGGCGAGCTCCTGCGCGGACCCGACCCGGACGATGCGGACCGCCAAGCCCTCGGTGAGGCCGGGGTCGGTGTTCGCGGCGACGAGGGTGACGACGGCACCGCGGCGGGCGGCCTCGGCGGCGAGCGCCAACCCTTGCCGGCCGCTCGACCGGTTGCCGACGAAGCGGACCGGGTCGAGGGGTTCGCGGGTGCCACCGGCGCTGACGACGACACGGACGCCGGCCAGGTCGCCCTGCTCGCCTCGGGCGCCGGTGTGGAGGCCCGGTGTGGCGTCGAGCGATCCGGTGCGGTCCGGCGCTTCGGCGGCCTCGAGCACCGCGAGTGCCGCGACGACGATGTCCTCCGGCTCCGACATCCGACCGATGCCGGCGTCGTCCCCGGTGAGCGCGCCGACGACCGGCCCGACGACGTGCACGCCGCGGGCGCGCAGGGTGGCGAGGTTCGCCCGGGTCGCGGGGTGCTCCCACATCTGCGGGTGCATGGCGGGGGCGACGACGACAGGGGCTCCGGTGGCCAGGAGGGTGGTGCCGAGCAGGTCACCGGCGAGCCCGGCGGCCATCTTGGCAAGGCTGTCGGCGGTGGCGGGGGCGATCACGACGAGGTCGGCGCGACGGCCGAGCGCGACGTGCCGGACCTCGGCGACGTCGTCCCAGACGCTGGTCGAGACGGGGTTGCGGCTGAGGGCCTCCAGGGTGGGCAGGCCGACGAACCGCAGCGCGCCCTCGGTGGGGACGACGTGCACGTCGTGGCCGCGCTTGACCAGGTCGCGGACGACGCCGACGGCCTTGTAGGCGGCGATCCCGCCCGTGATGCCGACGACGACGGTGCGGGGACGGGCGGGCTGCGTGGCTGCGTCGTTCACAGCGCTCACGCTACCCGGGCGGCTCCGCACGCCGCCGGGTCGGTTCCCGGAGCGCGGGTGGCAGGATCGGCCGCATGTGCACCGTCGTCGTCCGTGTCGATCCCGGCGCGGCGTGGCCCGTGACCGTCCTGGCGCTCCGGGACGAGTCCCCGGACCGGCCGTGGGACCCGCCGGCCGCGTGGTGGCCGGAGCGTGACACCGGCGTCGTCGGCGTCCGGGACCAGCAGGCGGGAGGCGCGTGGCTGGCCGCCTCGGACCGCAACGGCCTGGCCGTGGTGCTCAACCGGTGGGAGTCGACCCCGGGTGTCGACGGCGCCTGGACCACCCGGGGGACCCTGCCGCTGGACGCGGTCGTGGACGACGTCGTCCCGGGCGCGGACGGCGTGCTGCCGACGAGCCGCGCGTTCAACCTGGTCCGTGCCACCGCCGACGGCGCCGAGGTCGTCACCTGGGACGGCACCGCCGTCCGGACGACGGCGCTCGGACCGGGCGTGCACATGGTCACGCACGGGGAGCCGGACGACCCGGCCGCACCCCGGATCGGGCGGTGGCTCGACGCCTTCCGCGCGGTGCCCGCTCCGACCGGGCCTCCGGCCGCCGAACCCGTCGATGAACTCAGCACCACGCCGGATGACGGGTGGGCGCCGTGGTTCGGGGTGCTCGCCGGGTCCACCGCGCTGGCACCGGACGACCGGGACGCGATCCTCCGGGACACGGTCGAGCCGGAGGGGCACTTCGCGACGCTGTCGATCGTGGCCGCGGCGGTCGGACCCGGGCGGACGGTGCTCCGGCACACCAGGCTCGCGGAGCCGGGGGAGCTGCGGCTCGACAGCGCCGGCTGACCAGGGGGTGGCGGGGCGGGGG
>NZ_QKSK01000015.1:0-70803 GCF_003234145.1 Curtobacterium sp. MCPF17_011 | reverse complement strand
GGGGGGTGACTCCCCTCCCGGGGGTGCCTCCCCTACCGAAGTGGCATAGCGCTTCCCTGCGCGCGCGAGTCTGAGGGTTCAGGTCAGACGCCACGCCACCCCGCGCGGAAGCGCCTGGGCCCGCGCGACTCCGCGAACCGATCACCTTCTGTAAAAGGTCGCACAGTCCCACTAGAGTGCGAGTGTGACGACACACAGTCCTACGAGCGCCGAAGCGCTCCGAGGATCACCGGAGCGGATATCGAACTTCATGGAAGCGTTGCAAGGCGCTTACGTTCGATCGGTTGCCGCCGCTAGCGGGGCCGGTATCTCAGTGCCGGAGATTGATGAAGGCATTGATTACGTGCTCACTCACCGCGCGGACTCGCATCTGTTCGACACCGCTCGGCTCGAAATGCAACTCAAGTCGACGACCCGTGAATCAAATGCGAATAGCAACACAATAAGTGTCCAACTCACGAAGAAGCGCTACGACTACCTCCGTACGCCGGATCCCACTGTCCCGAAGATTCTCGTCATGATGACGGTGCCTGCAAAGCAGGCTGACTGGATTCATGCCGACCACGACCGACTCCACGTTCGACACGCTTCGTTCTGGCTCAATCTTGAAGGTTTTCCCGCATCGACGGCGAAGAACCCGACGGTCAGCGTTCCCATTCATCAAATCTTCGACGACATCGCTCTATGCGCGATGATGTCCCGGATTGGACAAGGAGGCAAGCCATGAGCACACTCGGCACGCAAGACGACGTCGAGCTTGCCACCACCCTTCTCCGACACTTCGAGTGGACTCCTTCTTCCGGCGTTCCCGGCAAGTTCGAGGTGTGGACTCGACCGGACCGGTCGGACGAGGTCCTCGTTCCCCTCGATCCTCAGCGAGGTGACTTCGATCAGCTGGTCGCGCGTGCCCTCGCTTCCGTGCGCCGCCTTTATGGGAGCGAAGCGGAGAAGCTACAGGGGCTTTTAAAGGCCGTGCACTCTGCAGTGCTCGATTCGACTCACTGGAAGAAGGAATCTACAAGCGCCGCGGGTCTGATCCGTTGGGAAGAAGGCGAAACGCTCTACGCCGCGGCGAAGGCCCAGCTTGCGGCGGCGGCGAAATCGACGCGGGAGAAGCGAATGCAGCACGGCACCGCAGGGGGGTATATCGCGAAGAAGTTTCTAGACAAAACCTTGATGGGTCAGACCCAGGTCGGCAGCTTTGTCATAACCGCCCATACCCCGTCGACGGAAAGATTCCATCTCACGAAGCGTTCGGAAAACCGCCAGGCCATGGACTGGCGGGACGCAGAACTGGTATCCGGGCGCGAGATTCTAAACACTCTGGAGAACTCCCTACAAGCCGTGCGGTCTGCGCTTGACGAGTACAAATCGAAACCGAACTTGGATGGGTTCCTCCCGCTTGTCGAGGACGGTGTCTCTGCTGAACTAGTCCGCGGTCTCGCCGCCCTTACTGCGGGCGCGGATTCGGCAATCACCATGGAGCGAGCATCGCCAGGTGAAACGGTGGTGCGGCGAGTCGAAGTGACTTTCGACCCGGTAGAATCGGAAGTGCTATCTGATGTCGCTGCGCGGCTCACGGAAGCGCCCCCGGCTCGGGCAGTGCGCATCACCGGCGAAGTGAGTGGGCTCGACAACTCCACAGCATCACCGGTGCATTTGGTCCGCCTCGACGTTGGGTCTGGTGCCGAAATCAAGCATGCGCGTGTTCGGCTTACGCCTGAGCAATACGACCTTGCGGTACAAGCGCATGCTGAAGGTCGATGGGTCTCTGCCAACGGCACGTTGGAGCGCGACGGCCGCGACTACTGGCTCTACAACGCGTCCGAGGTACGACTCGTCGATGCAGAAGGTTCTTCGGCAATGAGCAGGGTGCAGATGTTCGACCTAGACGAAGACCAAGACCAAGACCGCTGATCGTGGAGGCTGTCTTCGCGCCCACGCTCACTAGGTCGAGGCTTCAAATTCTCTCCTCCGCGCGGTGACCTCTTCACGTACGTGCAAGGCGCGAGAGCGGCATCCCGACGAATCGCCAGCCCTATGGACGCGTCTAGGTGCCGAACTCGTGGCGTTCACGGCTTGTAATGGCCAGCAGGCCCGGTCGACGGTCAGCTCCTGGATCGGGCGCCTCGCGAGCTAGAGATAGTCAGGCGCTCGGTAGTCAGTGGCTTCCGTCAGTACCTCGTCATGGGACGACGACACTCTGACCGCTTTCAGTCTCCGGTGACGGGGACCCCCTTCAGGCTCCCCCGGAGGCGTACGGGGGCCCGGTCGTCGGCGCTGGGCTCCTGCCCGTCCGCGCGTACGTCCAGCCACCGGACGGGCTCTTCCGTGTGGACGGCGTCGCGCTCTCGCGGACCCCGACGCGGTGCTCAGGCACCGGGACCGCGTCGACGGGTTCGCGCTCGGCGTCAGGGTCCGGCGCGATGCCGTGAAGCGTTGAAAGGCCCGTAGCCGGGAGATCGTCGACATCGACCTGCATGGAAGCACGCCTCCGTACGCCAACCCTCCGTCCGATCAGGGGCTCCTGCGCACTACGCCTGTGCGTCTTCGTCGATTGCGGACGCATCGGCCACCTGATCGTCGCGCTCCTGCTGAAGCATCAACTCCCGGGCCTCCCGTCCCACCTTCCGCGCCTTCAGTAGACGGCGCCTTGCGTAGTCAATGCTCTTGACGTCATCTCGGAGATACGCCGCAGCGAGGTCGCGCATGACTCCGACGATGCCATTCACTCGCTTGGGGATGTTCTCCGGCTCCCAGTCTTCGTGAACCATCAGGTAGCTCGTGAGGCGGATTCCCTCAACTCCTGCCTCGATCGCAAGCCGGACCGCCGGTTCGTGCACCAGAAGTGCCGCCTTTTCGATTGCTCGCAGCTGCTGCGCCCGTCGCGCTTGCCACGCGCCTACGCCTTCCAAAGTAGCAGGCGGTTTATTGGCGATTTCGCGGCCCTGCTCAAGGTATACGAGCGCTGCTTCCATGAGGTCTGCGACCGCTTGGCGTGACTGAACGCGGAGCTCCGCTTCGCGTGTCTCCAATTGTTCCTCGTACCGAGCGTGTCGATTCAGCTTTGCAGTCCTGGACACCGTCCACGCACCGGCGACGATCGCACCTGCCCCTGTCAAGGCCGCGATCACATTCCCCCACGAGTCGGCGTCGAGGCCGATCCACCCTTCTGACACAAGTCCACCCTAGCCAGAATGGGCTGCCCGGCCCCACCGTCGAGGACAGTCACGGTCGGTGCCCCGCGGTAAGCCGAAGGCCCTACTTCGAACTCTCGCCAACCGGCAACATGAAGGGCGACCTCGAAGGTATCAACTTCCACCTCCGCTCCGGGCGCTCCTGGTACCGGCCTGACGCATCACAACAAATCGACAGAGCACTTCGCGCGCTCCGAGTGCTCCTCCCGTCCGCGCGGGCTGCTTCCGTCGCGTCAGACTATGGCTATCGGCTCTTGAGCCGCTTGCTGCACGGCGGCCTCATGAATCGATCGTGAGAGCAGCGGCTTTCCCCCTCGGCCCCCGCCCGCACATCGGTCTCCTCTGCCTTCCGCAGCACCGCCGCTACTCAGAAGATCGACTGCAACGGCGCCGACCGCTTCCCACGACAAGTGATTACGTACAGTCCTGAGCCCGCAGCTCCGCGGTGGACACGGCGCATGCCGGCCTCCCCCAAGTAGTATCGCGGCATGGAACCCCTGACGCTGATCGTCTCCGTCGCCGCCCTCGCCGTCTCGCTCGTCGCTCTCAGCGCGGCCGTTCGCGGAGCTCGCCGACAGTAGCTGGCGACGAGCGGCCCACGCCGTGGGTCGACCGGCCCGAACACGAAAGCCCCTGACTCTTCCAAGTCAGGGGCTCACTCGTTCCTGAGCTAATCTCGCGCCATGGCTATCACGAACCGCCCTTACGACGACAACAAGATCGTCGAGTTGACCAAGTCATTGGACCCGAGCACAGAGCTCCTCGGCGAACCAGTGGTGTCGAGCGTGCAAGTCGGCTACGCAGACCGCGACCGCGTGAATAAGTGGATCGAATATGCCGAGGTCAGCTGGACCACTACCGTGCGCGTCCTGCCTGAGAAGGCGTCGGAGATTCTCGACCAGGCTTCGCTAAATAACTAGCCCCACCCGAAGAGCCCGGCCGTTCTCCACGGCCGGGCTCTTCTCACAGAGCGTCCGCCAGAGCGCACACCGCACTGTTCGGCGTGCCGAACCGATGCGCCGTGATGGACACCGCCTGCTCGCGGAGGAACGGCAGCATCTCGATCCGACCGGCCTCGGTGACCGGCTCGGCGTACACCGCGATGTCCGGTCGTCCGTTCGTCCCGACCGCCAGGGCAGCAGCGTCCCCGCCGACGAGGCGCACCCGGGTGGAGGGACCAGCGGCGATGCGGGCGGCGAAGGTGTCGTCGGACTCCCCCTGCCGGAGCGTGCCGACGATCGACAGTCCGCGGAGCGCCGAGGCGACCGACGCGGGCAGGTCGTCGGCGACCGAGACGTCGACCCCGGTACCGGCCCGCAGTGCCGCGGCCACGACCCGCACGAGGCCGTCGACATCGGCGTCGGAGCCCTCTGCAGGAGAAGCAAGGCGCACCTGCACCCCCGGGTACGGCAGGTAGCGGAAGACGTTCCGCTCGGCGGTCAGCGCCGAGACGTCCGCGGCGACACCGAACTCCGAGGTCCAGGCGGACTCGTCCGACGTGACCGCGCGGCCGAGGGACTCCGAGTCGACCCTGGTCGCGCGGACGAACGCCGACACGGGCGACGACGGCGTGGACCCGGTGGTGGCGACTGACGACGACCAGGAGCCGAGGCCAACGAGGTAGTTGACGCCGCCGGCCTTCGTGCCCGCGCCGACCGCCGACTTCTTCCACCCGCCGAACGGCTGGCGGCGGACGATGGCGCCGGTGATGCTCCGGTTGACGTAGAGGTTGCCCGCCTGGATGCGACGGAGCCACGTGCCGATCTCGCCCGGGTCGAGCGAGTGCAGGCCGGAGGTCAGGCCGTAGTCGACCTCGTTGACGATGTCGATCGCCTCGTCGAGGGTCTCGGCGGTCATGACCCCGAGGATCGGGCCGAAGTACTCGGTGCGGTGGTAGTCCGAGCCCCGCCGGACGCCCTGGCGGACACCCGGGCTCCAGAGCTTGCCAGAGTCATCGAGCTGCTTCGGCTCGACCGCCCACGACTCCCCCGCGCCGAGCGTCGTGAGACCGTCGAGCAGCTTGCCGGACGCGGGTTCGATGATCGGCCCCATCTGCGTCGTCGGGTCGCTCGGGTACCCGACGGTCAGCGACGACACCGCGTCGAGCAGCTGGTTGCGGAAGCGCTTGGACTTGGCGACCGACCCGACCATGACGACGAGCGACGCGGCCGAGCACTTCTGACCCGCGTGTCCGAAGGCCGAGGCGACGACGTCCTTGACGGCCAGGTCGAGGTCCGCCGAGGGCGTGACGATGACGGCGTTCTTCCCCGAGGTCTCGGCGAGCAGCGGCAGGTCCTGACGGAACGACCGGAACAGCTCGGCGGTCTCGTACGCACCCGTCAGGATCACCCGGTCGACGAGCGGCGACGCGATGAGGTCCTTCCCGAGCGAGGACTCTTCGACGTCGAGGAACGCCAGCACGTCGGCGGGGGCGCCGTGCGCGTCGAGGGCGGTCTCGATCACCGACGCCAGCACGGCACCGCTGCGGGCGGCCGGCGGTGCCGGCTTCAGGACGACCGCAGACCCGGCTGCCAGCGCAGCCAGCGTCGACCCGGCCGGGATCGCCACGGGGAAGTTCCACGGCGGGGTGACGAGCGTCAGCGCAGACGGGGTGAACGACGCGCCGTCGACGGAGTCGAGGGACGCCGCGAGTTCGCCGTAGAAGTGCGCGAAGTCGATCGCCTCGGACACCTCCGGGTCGGCCTGGTCGATGGTCTTGCCGGTCTCCGACGCCATCACCTCGATGAGGGCGGCGCGGTTCGCCTCCAGGGCGTCACCGACGGCGTGCAGGACGGCACCGCGGGCTGCGCCGGACCAGGTGCCCCAGGTGGTGCCGGCGGCACGGACGCGCCGCAGGGCGGACTCGAGGGTCGTGGCGGAGGTGATCCGGGCCTCCCGGACGGCCGAGACCCCGAGCGTCGACGAGGCGATGCGGGCGGTGATGCCGGCGCCCCACTCGCGGACCGATCCGACGGACGGGTCACTGTCGGGCGTGTTCTCGAAGTGGCCGGGCGCCGGGCGGTCGACGGCGGCGTACCGGTCGGCGACGCGGTGCGGTGCCGGGGCGTCGAGTCCGCCGGGCAGGGCGAGCGGTGCCAGCGAGTCGCGGAAGCGGGCTTCCTCGCGGGCGAAGAGCGTCGGGGAGGACGCGAGCGAGAACACCGCGGACATGAAGTTGTCCTGCGACGCGCCCTCTTCGAGCCGGCGGATCAGGTAGGCGATCGCGACGTCGAACTCCCCCGGGTGCACGACCGGCGTGTAGAGCAGGAGCGAGCCGACGGTCTTCTTCACCGCGGCGGCCTGCCCCTGGGCCATGCCGAGCAGCATCTCGAACTCGATGCCGTCGCGAACGCCACGCTCGCCGGCCAGGAGCCAGGCGTGCGCGACGTCGAACAGGTTGTGCCCGGCGACGCCGACCCGGACGTTCGCGATCCGCTCCGGCGTCAGCGCCCAGTCGAGGACGCGCTTGTAGTTCGTGTCCGAGTCCTGCTTGGTGTGCCAGGTGGCGAGCGGCCAGCCGTGCGCGGACGCCTCGACCTGCTCCATCGGCAGGTTCGCGCCCTTGACGAGCCGGACCTTGATGTCGGCACCGCCGCGTGCCCGGCGGGCGGCCGACCACTCCTGCAGGTGCTCCATCGCGGCGAGCGCGTCGGGCAGGTAGGCCTGCAGCACGATCCCCGCTTCGAGGTCGGCGAACTGCGGCTCGTCGAGGAGCTTCGTGAAGACCGCGATGGTGAGGTCGAGGTCCTTGTACTCCTCCATGTCGAGGTTGATGAACTTCTTCGGCGATGCCGCTGCGGCCCGCTCGAACAGCGGGCGGAGCTGCTCGACGATGTCGTCGACGGCGTGGTCGAACGCCCACGGCGAGTGCGGGTGGACCGTCGAGGAGACCTTGATCGAGACGTAGTCGACGTCGTCACGGCTGAGGAGCGCGTGGGTGCCGGCGAGACGCCTGGCGGCTTCGCGTTCGCCGAGCACGGCTTCGCCGAGCAGGTTCACGTTGAGGCGGACGCCGTCCTGCTTGATCCCCGCGATCGCGGGGCCGAGCTTCGCGTCGGTCGCGTCGACGATGAGGTGGCCGACCATGTTCCGCAGCACCCGTCGGGCGATCGGCACGACGACGGTCGGGAGGCTCGGTGCCAGTCCGCCACCGAGGCGCACCAGTCCGCGGAGCGCGGCGGGCAGGAACCCGGGTGCGTCCGGCGCGATGGCGCGGAGCTTGCGGGCCGCGACGGCGAGGTCCTCGGGGCGGACGACGCCGTCCACGAACCCGACGGCGAAGGCGAGGCCCTTCGGGTCGGCGAGGACGCCGGCGAGCTGCTTCGCGGAGCCGTCGACGGGGTACGTCTCGGCCTCGGTGAGCCACTGTCGGACGAGCGCGACGGACGCGTCGGCGAGGTCGTCGTGGACGGTCGGGGCGGCAGCGTCGGAGCGCGGCTGGACGTCGGTCATGGGGACAGTGTGACGGGCGCTCTTTCGGTAGCGGAAGCAACCGTTCCTGATGCATTCCGTTCAGCTCAGCTACGCTTTCGACATGCTCGACGTCCGCCGCCTGGTGCTCCTCCGTGAGCTGTCGATCCGGGGCACGGTCGCAGCCGTCGCCGAGGCGATGAACTTCACCCCGTCGGCGGTGTCGCAGCAGCTCGCCGTGCTCGAGCGCGAGGCCGGCGTCCAGCTGCTCCGCCGTGCCGGGAGACGCCTGCAACTCACGCCGCAGGCCGAGGTGCTGGTCGCGGCAGCGGGCGAGGTGCTCGACACCCTGGAGCGTGCGCAGGCCTCGGTCGAGTCGACGTTGACGAGCGTGCAGGGGCGCATCCGGGTCGCGGTGTTCCAGTCGGCCGCGCTCGCGCTGATGCCGTCCGCGCTCCGCACGATGGCGCTCGAGCACCCCGACGTCCGGGTCGAGATGGTGCAGCGCGAACCGGAGACGGCGCTCAACGAGACCTGGGCCCGGGACTTCGACATGGTGATCGCCGAGCAGTACCCGGCGCACGCGGCACCGCGGTTCCCCGGCCTCGACCGGCGCGACCTGACGACGGACCCGGTGCGGTTGGCGCTGCCGCCGGTGGCGACGGCGCTCTGGCCGGTGGCCTCGCTCGAGGAGGCCGCGACGCTGCCGTGGGTGATGGAACCACGTGGTGCAGCCTCCCGGCACTTCGCCGAACAGACCTGCCGACGTGCCGGCTTCGAGCCCGACGTCCGGTACGAGACCGCCGACCTGCAGGCGCAGATCCGGCTCATCGAGTCCGGCAACGCGGTGGCCCTGATGCCGGACCTGGTCTGGGCCGGCCGGTCGACGAGCTGCCGACTGCTCGAGCTGCCGGAACCGGGACGCCGGACGCTCTTCACGGCGCAGCGCATCGCGAGCGCCGAGTCCCCGGCGGTGTCGGCGTTCCGGACAGCGCTCGAACGGGCGGCCGGCGCTCCCCGATCCTGAGCGCACCATGTCGGGAAATCCCCGATCATGACGGGTTTCCGAGCACTTTTTCCGTGACGGTTTCGTGACCATCCCGGACGGTTCCGCGACACTTCTGCGCCGTACGCTCTGGCCACGGGCCAGCCACTGGGCGGCCCGCTCGCACGTCATCCCAGGGGGGAACCCAATGCACAAGACCTGCCTGCCGCCGATCCACCGGATCGCGGCCATCGGCTCCGCCGTCGCCATCGTCGCGGCGTCCTCAGCGTTCGGCATCGGCGTCAGCGTCAGCAGCGCCTCCGCTGACGAGTCGGTGCCGGACACGAGTGTCGCGACGTCCACGGGCGCCGACGCGTCCGCCGGGGTCGGCGCGACCACCGGGGTCGGCGCGCCAGCGACCGGTCCGACCGATCCGGCGGTCGGCTCGACCCCGGGTGCCGACGCTGGGCCGGGAGAGACCAGCCGCGATCACGGTGTACCCGCTCCGGCAGCCACGCCCGCACCGACAACGACACCGGCTGCACCGGCTGCACCGGCTGCACCGACCGTCCCTCGCGCACCAGCGACGACCACGACCGTCACGCCGGTGGCCGTCACGCCGGTGGCCGTGACGCCGACCGCAGCCGCCGCCCCGTCCGCGACCGCGGCCGGCACCGTCGCGATCACCGGGACGGCCACGACCTGGCACACGCTCCGCGCCGTGACCGACGGCTGGCCTGCCGGCACGACCTTCACCTACCAGTGGACCCTGTCGGGGCCGGTCGTCGGGACGCGCGTCATCGCCGGCGCCACGAGCGACACCTACGTGCTCGGCCACCCGGACGCGACGAGCGACCTGACCGTCGCGGTCACCGGCACCGCACCGGGCGAGGACCCGACGACCGTCACCAGCGCCCCGGTCCACGCGGACCCCAACGACGAGACGACGTTCACCGGCGCAGGTGTCCGCGAGCTCACGGCTCATGCCGGCGAGACGATCTCGGTGCCGATCCAGGCACTGACCGGCGGCCAGGGAAGCCTCCGGTACGGCGTGAGCTCGTCGGCCGACGGTCCGATCGACGCCGCAGCCCTCCCCGCGGGACTGACACTGTCCAGCGACGGCGTGCTCTCCGGGTCCACCACGACGGCCCAGGTCATCGACTTCTGGGTCCTGGCCCGGACCTCTGAGGAACCCGCGGGAGCGCCCGGGCAGCACGTGCAGCTGACGGTGGGCCTGGCGGCGGACACGCAACTACGAGCCTTCGTGACGGACTACGACCCGCCGCACTCCCGCTCCTGGACGGTGTCGGCCGACGGGACGACGGAGTACCTCGACGCGCTCTCGGACGACCAGGCGCCGACGTCCACGCCCATCACGTCGACGGTGGGCTCGACCATCACCGTGAACACCGGCCTGGTCGACCGCTACGGCAACCGCCAGCCGATCCCGGTCATCGACGACGACTGGGCTTCCTCGGTCGCCGGTGACACGCTCGGCAAGTACGACCCGGGCACGGCGGTCACGTTCTCCTCGCCCGGCGTCCGGACGCTCACGGGGACCGCCCCCGACGGCCGGACGATCAGCTTCACGGTCCGCGTGGCGGCGACGGCAACGACTGCCACCCCGATGACCCCCGCGGCCGCCGGTGGCACCGCGTCCGGAACGGGCAGCCCCAGCAGTGGCTCGGCGCCGTCCGGCCACCTCGCCTTCACGGGTGCCGACGAGACCGGGCCGATCGCCTGGGCCCTCGGTCTGCTGGCGGCCGGAGCGGCGCTCCTCGTGGCACGGGTGCGTCGACGTCGAGCCTGAACGAGCAGCTGGAGGGGCGTGTCCGAGCCGGGCACGCCCCTCCAGTGCGCCCCGGGGCACCCGTCGGAACACCGGAGCCAGCCCCATCCGACCGAGCGGCGCGATCCTGAGGGAACCATGTCGGGAAATCCCCGATCATGACGGGTTTCTCGGCACGTTTTCCGTGACGGTTTCGTGACCGTGTCGACCGGTTCCGCGGCCTCTGCGGACCCTACGATCTGGCTACGGGCACGCCATCGGGCAGCCCGGCCACACGTCATCCCAGGGGGGAACCCAATGCACAAGACCTGCCTGCCGCCGATCCACCGGATCGCGGCCATCGGCTCCGCCGTCGCCATCGTCGCGGCGTCCTCAGCGTTCGGCATCGGGGCGGTCAGCGCCTCGGCCGACGAGCTCGCACCGAACGCTGCCGTCGGGACGTCCACCAGCGTCGACGCACCGGCCGACGGCCCGACCGCCGACTCGGCTGCGGACACGGCAAGCGCTGCTGCGGGCACCCCGGCCGCAACCACCCCGCCGGCCCCGACGGCCACGCCCGCAGCGCCGACGCTCCCGGAGGCTGCCGTCCCGGCCACCGCCGCCCCCGCTGCGGCAACGCCCACGCCGAGCGCGGACGCCCCGACGGCGACCCCCGCCGGCACGGTCGCGATCGTCGGCACGACCCGCGCCTGGCAGACCATCTCCGCGGACACGGCCGGCTGGCCGGCGGGCACGACCTTCACGTACCGGTGGGACTTCCACCACCCGGTCCTCGCGAACCGCGACCAGGGCACCCAGCGGACCTACGTCGTGGACCCGGAGCAGGCCGACGGCATCTTCACGGTCACCGTCACCGGCACGGCTCCCGGCATGACGCCGACGTCGGTCACCAGTGCACCGAGCAGCACGGTCGTCGTCGAGGACTCCGACCGGCAGTTCATCTACGGCCAGCGCGTCGTCCCGGTGACCAGCGGTGAGCCCTTCTCCGTCGACCTCGCTCCCGCTGACAACCCTGACCTCTCCTTCTTCGTGAACGGCTCGATCAGCGGCACCGCGGACCCGAGCGTGCTGCCCGCGGGCGTGACCCTCTCGGAGGACGGGGTGCTCTCCGGGACCCTCGAATCCTCGACGCCGCTCCGCGACCAGATCTGGGTCCACGTCACGACGCCGTACCACCCGGGCGGTGGGCTGTCGGAGCGGATCCTGCTGTCCGTCGCCCCGGCGGAGGACGACGGCGGGCTGTCCTTCACCGGCGGCACGACCGAGGACCACGCCGTCCAGCTCCTCGCGCAGGCCGGCACGGCGTTCTCGCACACGTTCCAGGCTTCCGGAGGGCCCGTGGACGAGCCGGTGCGCTACTCGATCGTGCGGCCGGACGGGCAGCCGTTCCCGGCCTCGGACATCGGCGCCTCGTTCCCGGCGGGCATCACGCTGGACCCGACCACCGGGGTGCTCAGCGGCACGGACACCCAGGCGGCCCACTACTCGTTCGCCGTCGTCGCGACCTCCGGCGGACAGACCGCCACGCAGTACGTCGACCTCCGCACGGCCCCCGCTCCGGCGGTCGGTGCCCTCGTGACGGTGACCCGCCCCGGGGATCTGCGGGAGCAGCGCACCTGGACGATCCAGCCCGACGGCTCGGTGGAGACCACCTGGTTCCCGAACGGACCGCAGCACGACATCGCGCAGCAGGCCGGCGGTCGCCCCACCGCGGCACAGGGCTCGACGCTGCGGATCGCGGCGGCGCCCGTCGACGCCTTCGGCAACATCACCGTTCCCCTGGACGGCGACTGGGACGGGCGCACGCCCATCGGTGTGACGAGCGACGTCGCGTCCGACGTGGTCGAGCGGACCGGGTGGAACGCAGAGATCACGTTCCCGCACGCGTCGACGCACACGTTGACCGTGACGACCCAGGGCGTCTCGACCGCGTTCCCCGTCACGGTCGTCCCGTCCGCCGGCGCAGCGGGCACCGGCACCACCGGCAGCCTCGCCTTCACCGGCGCCGACACGACGGGCCCGATCGCCTGGGGCCTCGGCCTGCTCGCGTCGGGTGTGGCGCTGCTCACCCTGCGCGCACGGCGTCGTCGGGCCTGAGCCACGAACGACGAGGGGCGTGTCCGATCTGGACGCGCCCCTCGTCCGCGTGCGCCGAGTGCCGTATGCGCCGAGCTCGGTGTGCGCCGAGCTCCGTGTGCGCCGAGCGTCTTGCGGGAAACCGCACACTCCCCCCAACTCGGGTCACATTCGGGCATCCGGAACCGATCGGTTCACCCTTTACCAATACGATCCGACCACGTCGGGGATTCTCGGCTGATTCATACGTTCCGGCCTCTGACCGGACATGGACCCTGGGGGAACCCGTGCACCGCAGCACCGCCTTCGTCCGACGCGCTTGCGCCGTCGGCACCGCAACTGCTCTGATCGGCCTGACGACCGGTCTCGGCGTCATGACCGCGACCACCGCGTACGCCGCCGAGGCTCCGGCCGACACCGCCGCGACCGCGCCGGCCGTCTCGGGTGGCGACTCGACCGCGCCGACTGCTCCGGGCCTCCCGGCCGACGCGGGGACCGCCGCCGGCGCGCCCACCGGCACCGCGCCGACCGCTCCGCCGGTCGCGGACCCGACGAGCCCCGCACCCACGGCGACCCCGACCCCGACCGCCGGCGATGCACCCACCGGCACCACGCCGACGGCTGCCGCGCCCACCGCTGCGGCTCCGGTCGCACCCACGGCAGTCTCGACCGCCACGGTCAAGCTCTCCGGTACCGCCAAGGTCGGCTCGACGCTCGTCGCGACGACCTCCGGCTTCACCAAGCCCACCTCGTTCTCGTACCTCTGGTCCGTCGGCGGCGTCGCCACGGACATCGACGACGGCAGCTACGTCGTCCAGCCGGGCGACGTCACGAAGGTCGTGACCGTCACGGTCACGAACACGCTGCGTGACGACTCCGTCGAGGTGGCGTCCGCGAAGTCGGCCGCCGTCACCCAGGACCCGGTGTTCGTCGACGCCGCCGGCAAGCCGGTCACCGCCGGTCTCGACCCGGACGGGGAGCGTTTCGCGCTCGACACCACCGCCGGCGAGGCGTTCTCGTACACGTTCCGGGCCACGGGATCCCCGGCACCGACCTTCGCGCTCGCCTGGGCCTACCCGGACGAGGCCGAGGACGACGGCGAGGACCCCGAGGGCACGCCGGACGACCAGCTGCCCGACGGCGTCACGTTCGACGCAGCGACCGGCGTCCTGTCCGGTACGACCGAAGACGCGCTGTACAGCGAGTTCGCCGTCACCGCGACCAGCGGCGGTACGACCGTCACGCAGTACGTCGAGCTGAACGTCGACGCAGCGGCTGCGGCCGGCGTGCAGGTCTTCTCGGCCGACCGCGCCTCGTTCCTCCAGTACATCAAGAGCGGCATCGACGACGACGGGCCCACGGACGGCACGCTGACGAGCTGGATCATCGATGCACGTGGCCACGTCACGACCGAGATCGAGAAGTACCACTTCTCGTCCGACAGCTGGGAGAGCGAGACGACCGACATCGACGGCGGCCGTCCGACCGTCAAGCAGGGCGGCACGCTCCTCGTCAACGGCGACCTGGTCGACCGGTTCGGCAACACGGTGACCGACGAGGACGGCAACTCGCCGGAGCTCGCCGTCACCTCGGACATCGCCTCCGACGTCGTCCGCGAGGACCCCGACCTCGGTGACTACGGCAACTTCCTGAACGTGACCTTCCCGCACGCCTCGGTCCACAACCTGACGGCGGCCGCCGGCGACTTCGCGACGAGCTTCGCCGTCGAGGTCGTCCCCACCGCGACCGCCCCGGTCTCGACTCCCCCGGTGGTCACGCCCCCGGTGGCAGCCGCGCCGATCGGCACCGTCCCGGCCCGCACCGCCGCGCACGCGCACGCGCATGGCCGCCTGGCCTACACCGGCTCCGACGCGACCGACTCCCTGCCCTGGGCGCTCGCCATGCTCGCCGCCGGTGCGGCACTGGTGGGCCTGCGCACCGTCCGCCGACGCGCGCAGCGCTGATCCGGACGGGAGGCTCCTCCCGCGGCCCCGTCGATCCATCCACGGATCGACGGGGCCGTTCCGTCATACACAGGTCGGTGACGCTCCCGCCCCGGACCGGGCGGCGCGGCTAGCGTTGGGGCCATGCCGAGCCTGCTGCACATCGATTCGTCCGCCGACCTGTCCCACTCCCGCTCCCGCGCCCTGACCGCTGCCTTCGCGGATGCATGGCGAGCCCGCGGCCCGGAGTACACGGTCGTCCGCCGTGACCTGCACGTGGATCCGCTGCCGCACCTCGAGACGTCGGCGCTGCACTGGGCGGCGGCGGACCGGACCGCAGACGAGTCCGTGTCCGACGCAGCCGAGCAGCTGCGCCAGGACGTCATCGACGAGCTGCTGGCCGCCGACGTCGTCGTGATCGGGTCGCCGCTGTACAACTACACGGTGCCGTCGAGCCTCAAGGCATGGCTCGACCGCGTGCACATCCCGGGCGTGCTCGTCCCCGGCCCGGACGGCACGCCGCAGCCCCTCGCCGGCCGTCCTGTCGTGACCGTCGTCAGTCGCGGTGGCACCTACGACGCGGGGACGCCGACGGAGCACTGGGACCATGCTTCGCCGGTGCTCGACATCATCCTCGGCACGGCGCTCGGCATGAAGGTGCACCCGGTCGTGGTCAGTGCGACCCTCGCCGACCGGCTACCCGGACTCGCACCGTTGGCCGACCACGCCGCTGCCGAGTTCGCGGATGCAACGGTGGTCATGGAACGCCTGGCGACGACGCTCGGCTGACTCCCGAGCAGCCGACGGGTGCTCAGACTCGCCGGATCTCCCCGGAGCGTCCGAGCAGGTCGGCGTGGAACACCGTCTGGCTCAGGGCGCTCGCGAGCAGGTAGCCGGACATGGACTCGATGCCGCCGCTGAACGGCACGCGTGACGCCACCTCGAACACCGTCGGGCGGTCCAGGGTGTCCAGCGCGTCGGCGACGTGGCGGGTCCGCTCGTCGCGGTGCGCGGCCAGCACCCGAGCTCGGGCGACCACGTCGTGGAACCGGTACTCGTGGCCCGGGCAGACCTCGAGCCCGGCGTACGGCTCGAGGGCGGCCAAGGAGTCCAGCGAGTCCCGCAGCGGGTTCGAGTCGGTCCGCCCACCCAGGCCGATGCCGGAGTTGATCCGCGGCAGGACGTGGTCGCCCGTGAACAGCAGGCCGTCCCGCTCGTCGACGAAGCAGACGTGGCCACCGGTGTGGCCCGGGGTCCACAGCACACGGAGGTCCCGGCCCGGGATCGGCAGTCGGTCGCCGTCCTCGAGCAGCAGGTCGGCGAACGGCGCCTCGACGGTCCCCTGCCCGAGTTGCCGACCGGAGCCCCACACCGCCAGGACACCGTCCAGCCGGTCGTCGGGGACACCCCAGGTCCGGGCGTCCCGCTCGTTCTGCTCGGCATCGGCACGGGCGTGCTCGAGGGCGCGGACCTCGGCCGCGTGCATCGCGATCGGGGCTCCTGAACGGCGACGGAGCGCAGCGGCCGCCCCGAGGTGGTCGGCGTGCAGGTGGGTGACCGCGATCAGGGTGACGTCCTCCACCCCGCGTCCGATCGTTCGGAGGCCCTCGGTCAGGACATCGAGTTCGCCGCCGTCGCTCCAGCCGGGGTCGATCACCGCGAGCGCCCCGTCGTCCCCGGCGACGACGTAGACCAGCGTGGCGTCGGGCACACCACCGCGGAACGGGACCGCGAGCGTCCAGATGCCGGGGCGGACCTCCTCGACGGGTGGCATCTCACGTGCGGCGAGCGCCGCGGCCTGCACGGGGCTGACGGGCGACGGGTTCGACACGCGACCAGCGTAGTGAGCACGGGCCGAGTGGGCGGGGCGGCCGCGCACCGTGCCTCCAGGCCGTCGTCGGCGACGAGCGCGTAGACAAGCGGAATGGAGACCATCGCGCCCATGCTCGCCAAGGCCGTCGCCGCCGTCCCGGACCCGGACAGCGTCACCGGCGGCCTGCGGTACGAGCCGAAGTGGGACGGCTTCCGCGGCATCGTGACGATCGACGGCGACGACGTCGAGATCGGCAGTCGCGGGGCGAAGCCGCTCACCCGCTACTTCCCCGAACTGGTCGAGGCGTTCCGCGAGCAGTTCGGCGGCCGCCCGGGCCCGGTCGTCCTGGACGGCGAGGTGATCGTGCGTTCCGGGGAGCCCGGGCACGAGAAGCTCGACTGGGAAGCGCTGTCCCAACGGATCCACCCGGCGGTTTCACGCATCGCGAAGCTCTCGGTCGAGACGCCGGCGCAGTTCGTGGCGTTCGACCTGCTGCACGTGGACGGGGAGGACCTGACCTCCCGCCCGTTCGACGACCGGCGGGCGGCCCTCGAGTCCCTCGGCGCCGACCTGACCGATCCCCTCTTCGTGACCCGGACCACGCTCGACGTCGAGACGGCCCGTCGGTGGCTCACGTCGTTCGAGGGCGCCGGCCTGGACGGGGTCGTCGCGAAGCCGCGGCAGCGTCCGTACGAGCCGAACAAGCGCAGCATGCTCAAGGTCAAGCACCACCGCGAGGCCGACGTCGTCGCGGTCGGCTACCGGGTGCACAAGAGCGGGACGGGCGTCGGCTCGCTGCTGCTCGGGCTGTACGACGAGGACGGTGAACTGCGGATGGTCGGCGGCGCCTCGGCGTTCTCCGACAAGCGTCGGCGAGAACTGGTGGACGAACTCGAACCGCTCGTCGAGCGGGACGCGGACGGGAGGCCCGTCACCGGTGACGGCGAACGGTCACGGTTCTCGTCGGGTCGCGACACGTCGTTCGTCCGGCTCGTGCCGGAACGGGTGCTCGAGGTCCGGTACGACCAGATGGAGGGTGACCGCTTCCGGCACACGGTGCAGTTCGCCCGGTGGCGGCCCGATCGGCAGGCTCGCTCGTGCGGGTTCGACCAGCTCGAGGTGCCGGCGGCGTACGACCTCGACGACGTCCTGAGCTGACACTCCCCGCCCCCCGCAAGCGGGGGCGGAGTTGTCCATTTGGCGCTCGCTCGTCATCAGTAGTTAGCCGAACTAGTGATTGTGTGGAAGCATTCGAGACATCAGGGAAACGGTGGTTCTCCACCCCCTCGAGATCATGGATCGGAGTGGACATGAGCAACGAGATCCTCGTTCGCCGAGCACAGCGCAACCCTCTCAGCGAGGTCCGCGAAGCACGTCACCAGCGTGCCCTGCAGACCAGCGCGATCATCAGCGGGATCGCGGGCGTCACCGCCGCCGCGCTCGCCTTCGTCACGATCGGCCTGGGCGCATGATCGTCCTCGACGGCGTCACGCAGGGCAACCGCCGGACCTGGTCCCGCCTGAGCCGCCTGCACACGGCGACGGTCGGATTGCCGCTGCAGACCTCCCGCGTCGATGACGACGAACTGCGCCGCGAGGACTCCTCCTCGCTCATCTGAGCGGGGTCCCCCGGACGAGCGGGTGCGCTCAGGCCTTCTTGGCCCGCGACGGCTGCACGCGCGGCGGCTCGCCCGGCATCTTCGGGAAGTCGGGCGGGAACGGCAGTTCGCCGAGCCCGTCCTCCAGGTCACGCCGCCACCACTCGAGCAGTGGGTCGATGCTCCGGGGCTCGGCCGACATCGACTCCCACGGGTCCCCGGTCGTGTCGAGCCTCGTGGGCACGGTCAGGATCGTGAACGCCGCGGGGTCGGCGTCATCGAGTTCGTCCCAGGCCAGCGGCGTCGACACCGCCGCGTTCGGCAGCGCCCGCGGGCTGTAGGCGCCGGCCATCGTCCGGTCGCGGTTCGCCTGGTTGAAGTCGACGAAGATCCGCGAGCCGCGCTCCTCCTTCCACCAGGCGGTCGTGACCTGCTCGGGCATCCGCCGTTCGAGTTCGCGGGCGGCGGCGATCACCGCGTGTCGGACGTCCAGGAACTCGTACGCGGGTTCGATCGGGGCGAAGACGTGCAGTCCACGGTTGCCGCTGGTCTTCACCCATGCCTCCAGTCCGACCTCGGCCAGGACCTTCCGCAGCTCGTGGGCGGCGGGGACGGCGTCGTGGAAGTCGGTGCCCGGCTGCGGGTCCAGGTCGATGCGGAGCTGGTCCGGGTGGTCGCTGTCCTCCGCTCGGGAGGCCCAGGGGTGGAACACGACGGTGTTCATCTGCGCTGCCCACACCGCGACGGCCGGTTCGTCGATCACGAGCTGCGGGTGGCTCCGAGCGCTCGGGTAGGTGACCGGCACCGCCCGCACGTACTCGGGAGCGCCCTTCGGCGGGTTCTTCGAGAAGAACTGCTCGCCGTCGACGCCGTCCGGGAACCGCTGCAGTGAGATCGGTCGGTCGCCGTTGGCACGGACGAAGCCGTCCCCCACGGCCACCAGGTACCGGGCCAGATCGAGCTTGGTGATGCCGAGGTCCGGCCACAGCACGCGGGACGGACTGGAGATCCGGACCTCCCGCTCGCCGTCGGGTCCGGGCACGGTGAGCGTCGTCGCCGGTGTCGCCATGCAGCGGAACCTACTCCGACGACGGCAGCACGGGACGGACCGGGACCGGACCCGGCAGGATGGAGCGGTGACCGCGTACCTCGGGGTGGACCTGGCCTGGGGCCTCGGCACCGAACGACGTGCTCCGAACGAGACCGGTCTGGCCGCGCTCGACGGGGACGGCCGGGTGACGGACGCCGGTTGGGCCCGAGGCGTCGACGACGTCACCGCCTGGATCGCCGGACGGCTCGGCCCCCGGACCCTGATCGCGGTCGACGCGTCGCTCGTCGTCACGAACCCGACGGGCATCCGTGCGTCCGAACGCCAGGTCGGGCAGCGGTACGGCCGGTGGAAGGTCGCCGCGAACCCGACCAACCTGGCCTCGGCCGCGAGCGCCGGGGCGCGGCTGCTCGACCGGCTGACTGCCCTGGGCGTGACGTACGTCAGCGACACCGCTGCCATGCACGCCCGGACCGCCCCGGCGGTGTTCGAGTGCTACCCGTACACGACGCTGGTCGGGGTGGAGGAGTTCGGCTACGACGACGAACGGCCCCGCTACAAGCGGCTCGCCACGTCCGTACCCCCGACCGTCGCACGGCAGCGCCGAGCGGAGGCGTTCGACGAACTCGTCCGACGCATGCGCACCACGGCGTTCGACCCGCCGCTCGACCTCGACGCGCACCCGCTCACCCGCGACCTCCGCGACCCGTCCGTGCTGCACGGGCCGACGCACAAGCACCGCGAGGACCTGCTCGACGGCGTCCTCTGCGCCTGGACGGCGTCCTTCTGGGAGCGACATGGTGACGAACGGGTGCAGGTGCTGGGTGGCGATCCGGGCCTCCCGTCCGACCCGCTCGACGCGCAGGGCCGGTTGCCGGCCCTCGTCGCCCCCGCGCGCCGGTCGCAGCGTCCCGCTCGCTAGGCTGGGCCGGTGAGCACCACGACCGAACCGTTGCGCATCGGGCTGGTCTCGTTGCACACCTCCCCCGGCGACGAACCCGGGTCCGGTGAGGTCGGCGGCATGAACGTCGTGGTCCGGCACCAGGCCGAAGCCCTGGCAGACCGCGGTCACCAGGTCGACATCATCACCCGCCGCTCGGCGCCGACGCAGCCGGACTCCGTCGCCCTCGTGCCCGGCGTGTGCCTGCGGTTCCTGTCGGCCGGTCCCGCCGAGCCGGTCCCCAAGGGCGAGCACGACGCCTTCATCGAACCGTTCCGCCGGGGCCTGGCCGCGCTCGGGCCGTTCGACGTCCTGCACTCGCACCACTGGTTCTCCGGCGCCGCGGCCCTGCCCGTCGCCCGCGACCGCGACGTCCCGCACGTCCAGTCGTTCCACTCGATCGCCGCTGACAGCGCGACACCGCTCTCCGAGGGTGAGCGCCCGGAGTCCGCTGGTCGGATGGCCGGCGAAGAACGCCTCGCGCGCGAGTCCGACGCCGTGGTCGTCGTCAGCGAAGCCGAGGCCCACACGGTCCGCGCCCGACTCGGCGGCGACCCCGCGCGAGTCTGGATCGTGCCGCCGGGGGTCGACGGATCGGTGTTCCGACCGGCCAGCGTCGGCGCACGCCGAGCGACCGCCCCCTACGTGGTCGCCGCGGCCCGCGTGCAGCCACTCAAGGGCCTCGACCTGGCGATCGAGGCCATCGCCGGGATCGACCAGGAGGCCCGCCCCACCCTCGTCATCGCCGGGGACGCCTCGAGCGAAGCGGGCGACCACGTGAGCGAACTGCGTCGGCTCGCCGAGTCGCGGGGCATCGCCGACCGCGTCACCTTCATCGGACCCCAGTCGCGTGCCGACCTGGCGTTCCTGTTCCGCGGAGCAGCGGCCGTGCTGGTGCCGTCGCACTCCGAGACGTACGGCCTGGTGGCGCTCGAGGGCTCGGCATCCGGGGTGCCCGTCGTGGCCGCCGCCGCCGGAGGCCTCCGCGAAGCCGTGGTCGACGGCGAGACCGGGGTGGTCCTCGAGTCCCGCGACCCCGCGGTCTGGGCGTCGCAGATCCAGCGCATCCTGACCGAGCCGGAGTACGCCGCTGCCCTGGCCTCGGCCGGGCGGGAGCACGCCGAACGTCTCAGCTGGGAGCGGTCGGCGGCCGGACTCGAGCAGGTCTACCTGCGGGTCCTCGGGCGCTGACGGAACTGCTCGTGTCGGACCCGGTGCTCGACCCCGCGCTCGACCTCACCGCGTTCTGGGACGCCCTCGACGGTGTGCCGACCGCTGCCGATGCCGAGGCGCTGTTCGTCGCGGGCGGTTCCGATCCGGGCTCGCGCGCGGCCGGTGCGCTGCGGCGGGCGAACCTCGACCGCTACCTGCAGCGCTTCGGACCCGCGGCCGAAACGATCCTGGTCGCCGAGGCACCCGGCTGGCGCGGCATGACGAACACCGGCATCCCGTTCACGAGCATGCGGGAGTTGCAGGACCCCGACGGGCTGTTCGCCGACGTGCCCTTCGCGCTGCCGCCCGAGCCGACGGCCCCGTGGGAGGCGTCCTCCCGGGTCGTGCACGCTGCGCTGCGCGGCTGGCACGGCCCCCTGCCGGTGCTCTGGGCGGTGTTCCCGCACCACCCGTTCGTCGCCCCGGACCGGCTGACGAACCGGACGCCGCGTCCGGCCGAGGTCCGCGACGGTGCCCCGGTCGCGCTCGCGCTGGCCGAGGCGGTGGGCGCCCGGCGGTTCGTCGCGGTCGGACGGAAGGCACAGGGAGCACTCGCGAGCGCCGGCATCGACGCGATCGCGGTCCGGCACCCGGCACAGGGCGGTGCGACGCAGTTCACACAGCAGTTGGCGGCACTGCGCTGACGCAGACGGTTGCCCGTGCCGGTCAGTGGCGGTTGCCGTGCCGCTCAGTGCCGGTTGCCGTGCCGGTCGGTGCCGGTTGCCGTGCCGGTCAGGCCGACCGGACCTCGACGCCCTTCGCGGCGAGCGCGTCCGACACGTGCGCCGGCAGCGGAGCCGCCGCGTAGACGACCTTGAGCGACGGCAGGTCGACGAGGTCGTCCCAGTTCTGCGGGTCGTAGCGGTCGTCGGAGCCGTCCCAGCCCGGGTGCAGGTCCTGCAGGATCTCGAGGTCCGAGTCCACCGTCAGTTCGGTGACCAGGTCGAGCTGCGACGGCAGCAGGTCGAGGTCGTCGTAGTACTCACGGGCCCGGTCGTCCTGGCCGTCCACGTCCTCGTCGTCCACCACCGCGTCCTCGTCGTCGTCGTCCCCGTCGTAGGGCTCGATGACGTCCAGGTCGTAGCAGAGCACGTCGAGGACGAGCAGCTTCGCGTTGAAGTCCGCGAACTCGATCGGTTCTTCGGTGGTCGTCGACGCCTCGTCCATGCAGGGCAGCGTATCGACCGGCCGCTGGCCCTGTCCGCCCCGACCGATTTTGCTGTGGGACTGGACAGGAACGGTTCAGCAGGAACAGGGTGATGCATGGCGACCACGACGAAGACCGAGCGCGACCCGGGGCAGCAGACCGAGCTCCGCCGTGTGATCGGTCCGAAACTCCTGCTCCTGTTCATCGTCGGGGACATCCTCGGCACCGGCGTGTACGCCCTCACCGGGCAGGTCGCGGCCGAGGTCGGCGGGGCCGCGTGGCTGCCGTTCCTCATCGCGTTCTCGGTGGCGCTGCTCACGGCGTTCTCGTACCTCGAGCTCGTGACGAAGTACCCGCAGACGGCGGGTGCGGCGCTCTACGTGCACAAGGCGTTCGGCGTCCACTTCGTCACGTTCATCGTGACGTTCATCGTGATGTGTTCCGGCATCACCTCGGCGTCGACGGCGTCCCGGGCGTTCGCCGCGAACCTGGGCGTCGGGTTCGGCCTGGAGCTGCCGAACACCGTCGTGATGCTCATCGCGATGGGCTTCATGCTCGCCGTGATGGCGGTGAACTTCCGTGGCGTCAGCGAGAGCGTGAAGACGAACGTGGTGCTGACCCTCGTCGAGCTCTCGGGTCTGGTGCTCGTGATCCTGGTCGGTTTCACCGCGATCGCCGGTGGCAACGCGGACTTCTCCCGCGTGGTGATGTTCGAGACGCCCGAGGACAAGAGCCTGCTGCTGAGCATCTCGACCGCGACGTCCCTGGCGTTCTTCGCGATGGTCGGTTTCGAGGACTCGGTGAACATGGCCGAGGAGACCAAGGACCCGTCGCGGATCTTCCCCCGCGTCATGCTGACGGGCCTCGGCATCACCGCCGTGATCTACGTCCTGGTGTCGATCTGCGCCGTGGCCGTCGTGCCGATCGGTGAGCTGGCCGGCAACGAGACGCCGCTGGTCACCGTCGTGCAGACCGCCGCGCCGGACTTCCCGATCGGTGCCGTCCTGCCGTTCATCTCGATGTTCGCCGTCGCCAACACCGCGCTGATCAACATGATGATGGCGTCCCGGCTGCTGTACGGCATGAGCAAGCAGGGCGTGCTGCCGGGCTTCCTCGGCCGGGTCTCCCCCGCGCGCCGCACCCCGTCGAACGCGATCGTCTTCACGACCCTGATCTCGCTGGCCCTGATCGGCTGGGTGTCGCTCGACCCGGAGTCACCGATCGTGGTGATCCTCGGCGGGACGACCTCGCTGCTGCTGCTCGCGGTGTTCGCGGTGGTGAACACCTCGGTGCTGGTGCTCCGCCGCGACCGGGTCGGCCACCGGCACTTCAAGGCCGGGGTCGTGATCCCGGTGATCGGCATCATCGCCTGCCTGTGGCTCGTACTGCCGTTCTCGTCCGGCCGCGCGTGGGAGCAGTACCAGATCGCCGGTGCGCTGCTGGCGCTCGGCATCGTGCTCTGGCTCGTGACGTGGTTCACCCACGGCCGGAAGACCGCCGAGAAGGCGCCGACCGGAGTCGTGACGGAACCGACTGCCGTGCAGCGGAACGCCCGGGAGGACCACGATCGCTGACACCGGCCACTGACACCGGCCGCTGACCCGCTCCACCGCGGCGATGCAGGAGGCCCGGCACACCACGGGTGCCGGGCCTCTCTGGCTACCGGACGTCAGCTCCGGCGGGCCGGCATCCCGAGGGGACCGGGCGTGCGCTCGACGGCACGGACGGCGAGCGCACGCATCCAGTCGAGTCGCTTGCCCGGCCACCCGTGCACCAGGACCGTCCACTGCTCCGGCAGCGCCGACGCCCCGGCGAGCGCCCCGGCCAGTCCGCCGGTGATCGCGGCGACGGTGTCGGTGTCCCCGCCGCCGCGGACCGCACGTTCGAGGGTGTCCACGACGCCGTCGCCGAGGGTGATCGCGGCGACCGCGGCCTGCAGCGACGCGACGACCCATCCGTTGCGGGCGGTGTGGTCCTCGGGTGTCGAGGACTCGGCCTCGGCGATCCGGTCGAGCCACAGGGTCCGGCGCTCCCGCGGCAGCATCGGCACACCGCGTCGGACGTCGAGCCGGCCCCGGCGGATCGCGTGCCGGATCGCCACGGTCCAGAGGACGCAGGCGTCCCCGGCGTCGTCCTCGTGGTGGGTGAGGTCGCTGACCCGTCGGGCGGCGACGGCGAGGGGCTTCTTCGCGCCGTCACCGAGGAACCCGAGCACGAGCGGCGTCGTCCGCACCAGCGACCCGTTGCCCGCCGACTGCCCGTTCTGCTCGTGCACGGCGCGGGCGGCGGCCTTCGCGGCGTCCTCGGTGTTGGCCGACATCCGCCCGAGCACCGCCCGGGTCTGCGCACCGACGTCCGGCGCGTCCTGCGCCCAGTCGGACCAGGCGGCGAGCAGCCGCCCGTGGGTGCGGGGTTCGTTCCACCGGGCACCGTTCGCGACCGCTTCCAGCACCGGGATCGCCATGCTGGTGTCGTCGGTCCACTCCCCCGGTTCCCACCCGAAGGGACCGCCGCCGCGCATCTCGACGGGGTGGTCGGCGGCCAGTGCCGGGCCGAACTCGTACGGTGCCCCCAGGGCGTCCCCGCACGCACTGGCCAACACGGCGCCGAGCGCCCGGTCCTGCATCGCTGTGTCCATGGTTCCCTCCGCGCTCCACGCTAGTGCCGCGAACCGGGGGCATGTCGGCACGTGTGTCGTCCAGTCGGAACGCCTAGCCTCGTCGTACCGGACTCCGGTCCGGCCCGCTCCAGCCCGCCGAGGCCCCCACCCCGCTCCACCTGACGAAGGACCGCACCATGCGCCGTGCCGGCATCGCACTCGCGTCGGTCTTCGGCGTCGGTGTGGTCGCCGCGGTCATCGGGGTCATGGTCCTGATCGTCGTCGCGGTGAACTCGTTGAGCGGGCTGGCGTCGTCCTCGGCGACACCCCGGGCGCTCACCTGCCCGGCCGCGGCTGCGCAGACCGTCGGTGGCGTCGTGGTGCCGGCAGGGCCGGTCGGTGGCTTCTGCCAGGACCGTCTGGTGAACGCCGCGCAGGTGATCCGGGCCGCTCGTGACCTGGGCATCGGCCCGCACACCCAGGCGGTCGGCGTGATGACCGCGATCGGCGAGTCCGGGCTCGTGAACCTGGACCGTGGCGACGCCGTCGGTCCGGACAGCCGCGGAATCTTCCAGCAGCGGGACAACGGCGCCTGGGGCACGTACGAGCAGCGGATGGACCCGTACACCGCGGCGTCGATGTTCTACGCGAAGCTCGTCAAGGTGCCCGGGTGGAAGACCATGACGCCGACGCAGATGGCGCACGCGGTGCAGGTGAACGCCGACCCCGACCACTACGCGAAGTACTGGCCGACGGCGAAGCGCGTGGTCGAGGGCCTGACCGGCGAGACCGTCCCGGACGCGGCGCCCCAGAACTGACCGGCACAGGGCTGACGAGCACGGGGCTGAGCCCGGGCCGTTCACGCCGCTGCCGAAGCGACCGGCTCGTCGTCGTCGAGCTCCACCATGGACGCCCCGTCGTCGTGCACCACGACCTGCCCGCGCAGTCGTACATCGTGTTCGTCGAGGGTGCAGGCCATCGCGTCGACCCATTCCCAGTCGACCGGGAACAACCCCGTGGCACCCGGCCGTTCCCAGGCGAGGACGACCTCCGCCGCGCCGACCTGTCGGACGACGTCCTCGACCAGGGCGCCGAAGTCCTCGACCTGGTCGTCGGGTTGGTACGGCAGGTCGGCGACGGGCAGCACGAGCTGCACCGGGATGCCGCGGGCGCTGAGGAACAGCACCCAGCACTGTCGTCGGACAGGGGTCTCGAGGAGCGCGACGACGAGGTCGACCACGTCGTCGTCGGTACGGACTGCGGTTCGCTCGAGTCGCTCGAGCACATCGGTGTCTGGCATGCCCCGAGCCTGGCCGTCCACCCTGCTCCCGCGGAGGCCGGAGCACCTCGCTGTGGACAACGACCACCAAGCCCAGGGATGTGCAGGACCGATCAGATCCCGATCGAGACCGCCCCGCCGGCCAGCAGCCGTGCCACGACGAAGACCACCACGAGCACCCCGAGCCCGAGGAGCGCCACCGGCCAGGTCAGGCGCCGGCGCACCAGCCGGAGCACGCACAGCACGAGGGTGACGAGGAACACCAGGGCGACGACCACCGGGCCGAGCGTCACGACCGTGCCGCCGAGCCCTTCGTCGCACCGGTTGCCGGGCGCGTCGCACGACCCGAACGAGAGCGCCATGAACTGGATCCCGCGACTCGCGACGACGGTCGCGACCGCACCGAGCAGCAGTAGGACGACGGTCGCGACCACGTCGGCGACGCGACGGCCACCGCGCAGGCCGGGACGGGCCTCCCGGCCGCCGGCAGGACCCGAACCGGACCGCCCGTCGTCGCCCGCGCGTGTCACGACCGATCCCCGATCACGGTGCCGGCCAGGACGGGGACGGTGCCGGCCAGGACGCCGAGGAGGGAACGCATGGTCCCCATCGTGCCTCCTCCTGAGCGCACGCGTTCGACGGTACGGTCGGGACATGGCCCGCGCACGCGACCACGAACCCCCGGCAGCCCCCGCCACCGCAGCCGTGCTGCTGGGCGGCTTCGCGTTCCTGCAGGGGTTGATCCTGCCCGCCGAGGCCGTCGGCCGGAACCTCGCGATCGGCTTCCTCTTCGGCGGTCTGGGACTCCTCTCGGCTTGGCGAGCAGTCACCATCGGCCGCGGCCGCCGACACCGTGGGGCCCGACGGTGGGCATGGGCCGCAGCCGTCCTCGGCCTGCTCGGCGTCGGCATGCTCGGTTACCAGGGTCTGGTCATCCTGACCGGCGGGGCGCTCCCGCCGCCGTTCTGGTGGCCGTACGCGCAACGCTGACGGTCCGTCACGCGGGCAGGTCGGCCGACCGGGAGGCCCGTGCTCCGCCCGTTTCGATGCGCCTGGAACGACCGGTACCGTCCCGCCGGAACGGGTGCAGGATGGCCGCATGGCAACGACGCCGAACCCCTCGACCCTGTTCCGACGGAAGCCGATCGACACCATCGACGACGACTCCGGGAGCGAGGGCGGCCTGAAGCGGCACCTCGGCCTCTGGCAGCTCACCGCGATCGGCATCGGCGGCATCATCGGCGCCGGGATCTTCACCCTCGCCGGTACGGTCGCGAATGGTGTCGCCGGACCCGCCGTCCTCATCTCGTTCCTCGTCGCCGGCGTCGCGAGTGCTGCGGCAGCGCTGTCGTACGCGGAGTTCGCGGGGCTCATCCCGAAGGCCGGCAGTGCGTACACGTACGGGTACGCGGTGCTCGGCGAGATCGTCGGCTGGTTCATCGGCTGGGACCTGCTGCTCGAGTACACGGCGATCGTGGCGGTGGTCGCGATCGGCATCTCCGGCTACGTCGGGTTCCTGGTCGGCCAGTTGGGCATCGACCTGCCCGCCTGGATGCTCGGCGCGCCCGGCACCGGCGACGGGCACGTCGTCGACGTCTTCGCGATCGCGCTCTGCCTGCTCACCGCGTTCGTCCTCACCCGGGGCATCCGGAGCGCCGCACGCTTCGAGTTCGTCGCGGTCGGGATCAAGGTCGCGCTCGTCGTCCTGATCGTCGTGCTCGGGGTGTTCCACATCGACAGCGCGAACTACTCGCCGTACTTCCCGTTCGGGTTCGGCGGTGTGATGACCGGCGCCGCGACCGTGTTCTTCGCCGTGTTCGGGTACGACGCGATGTCGACCGCTGCCGAGGAGTCCACCGACGCCCGCAAGCACATGCCGAAGGCGATCCTGCTGTCCCTCGGCATCTCGATGGTGCTCTACGTCCTCGCCACGATCGTGCTGACCGGGATGCAGGACTACGAGGACATCGACCCGGCGTCCGGGTTCTCGTCGGCGTTCGCGTCGGTCGGGCTCGGAGGCGTCGCGAACGTCATCGCGATCGGTGCCATCGTCGGCATCGTCACCGTCCTGGTGACGTTCATGCTCGGCGCCTCGCGCGTCTGGTTCTCGATGAGCCGCGACGGGCTGATGCCGAAGTGGTTCGCGAAGACGGATCCGAAGCGGCACGTGCCGACCCGGGTCACCTGGATCCTCGGCATCGCGTCGGCCGTCCTGGCCGGGGTGCTGCCGATCGGGGTCGTCGCCGAACTGACCAACATCGGCATCCTGCTCGCGTTCGTCGTGGTCTGCACCGCGGTCATCGTGCTCCGCTACCGGCAGCCGGACCTCGACCGGCAGTTCCGGATGCCCTTCATGCCGGTCGTGCCCGCCATCGGCGTGCTGGCGTCACTGTGGCTCGTCTCGTTCCTGCAGTGGGAGACGTGGGTGCGGTTCGCGGTGTGGTTCGCGATCGGGCTCGGCGTGTACTTCGGGTACTCGCGGAAGCACAGCAAGCTCGCCCAGCCCGCGGACCACTGACCGCAGACGTCTGCCCCCAGACCACAGCGACCCGACCATCCAGGGGGTGGTCGGGTCGCTGCGTGCGGCGGTGCGCGGTGTCAGTCGCGTCGGTGCTTGCCGAGCGAGGCCGTCGGCGCTGCCATCGGGTGGTTGCGGAACCAACGCAGCAGTTCCCGCGCGCGGCTCGCATCGGCGCTGGCGTCGCCGGAGGTCAGGAACTCGTCGAACCCCTCGGGCGGCTCGACCTGCTCGTCGCGGTCGAACGCCATCGTCCACTCCGGGAACCGACGGGTGTGGATCGACTCCTCCACCAGCAGTCGGACCTCGTCGTGCCGCGGATCGGCGATGATGCGTCCGTAGGTGGCGATGACGGCGTCGTGCGGACCCTCCAGCAGCTGCATGAACCGACCGGAGCGGTGCACGAGCATGCCGGTGAGACCGTCGGCGGTGTTCCGCTCGCGCGAGCGGGCCAGGACCTCATCGAGGGCGGGGTCGTCGAACGGCTGGGTGGCCGAGCTCATGTAGACGAGTGACTGCAGCATGATGCTCCCGATGATGTCTCACCAACCCGCATGCGAACCAGCCCCCGAACGGGCCTGACCCGATCCGGACGAAGGCCCGGACAGCGCGGTGACCGCCTGCTACCGGGCCGCCAGCGCCGTGTACGGCACGACCTGGCCGTCCTCGGTGCACACGTGACGCTGCACCCCGGAATCCGTGATCGTCGTGTACTCGGGCGACCACCACGAGGCGGGGCCGTCCGCGACCTTCGGGAACGTGCCGCGCACGACGTCACCGGTCTCCTCGGGTTCCCCGTCGACCTCGACCTCGTCGGCTTCCGGGTCGTCCGTCGTGCCGTAGTTCCGCAGCACGTCCCGGTCCCAGCTCATGAGCATGCCGGCGTAGGCCTGCCGGTCGTCGTCGTCGACCTGCACGCTGTAGGACGTCCGGTCGTCGGAAGCGTCCCGCGGGACACCCCGGAACTCGATCGTGTACGAGTCGGCGGTCTCGGTCATCGAGACCGTTCCGCCGTCGGTCCCGAGCAGTTCGCAGGTCGCCTTGCCCGGCGTCCCGGCCGCGCGCGTCGGCGTCGGCGTGCCCTCGGCGGTCTCCGTGTCCCCGCCGCCCGCGCAGCCGGTCAGTGCGACCGCGGCGAGCAGCGCCACGATGACCCCGGTCGCGCCCTGCTGGATGCTCTTCATCGACATGTGTTCCCCCTCGTCTCCTGCGCCCCTCCGGCGCTCGTCCGACCGTACCAACACCACCCGGACGACGAGCGTCGGCGGGGCCTGGCACGATGTCCCTGTGCCAGCAGCCCCGATGATCGACGCCGTCGACGTCATCCGCTTCGTCGGGCCGCAGACCTTCGGCCGCGCCCGTGACGTCGTGCGCGCCGGCCTGGTCGAGGAAGCCACCTGGCACGAAGACGGCACGATCACCGCGACGGTCAGCGGGAGCGCCGCCGACCCGTACGACGTGCAGGTCGAGACGACCATCGCCCGTGGCGAGTTCGTCCGTCCGGTCCGCAGCCGCTGCACCTGCCCGCTCGGCGGCGAGTGCAAGCACGTCGCCGCCGCACTCCTCACCATCAACGCCCGTGCCCTCGCCGCGCAGGCCGGGCCCCGCGCGCAGCCGCCCACCCCGCCGACCCCGGACTGGAGGCGCGACCTCGCCCGCCTCGCCGGTGACGACGACGGGACCACCCGCTCCGGCACCGTGCCTGCGAGTGGCGGGATGGGCCTCCAGTTCGAACTCCGCGACGCGGTGCCGGCCCGACTCGCCGGACGTGCCCGTGCTGCGGGCCGGACGATGCCCGTCGCCAGTCGGGCGGTGCGCCTCGGCGTGCGCCCGGTCAGCCGGAGTGCAGCGGGCAACTGGGTGCGCGGGCAGCTCACCTGGGGCGCGCTGCCCTACTCGATGAACCGGCTGGGACTCGAGCCGGACCAGCACGCGTGGTTCATGCAGTTCCAGGCGCTGCACCGGGCGGGTGTGCTCGCGGGGCTGCCCGGGGAGAGCGACTGGATCCACCTCGACGACTTCCGCAGTCCGCTCCTCTGGCCGCTGCTGCGACAGGCCGAGCCGCTCGGCATCGCGTTCGTCACCGGCAAGCGGAAGGGCGGGGTCGACCTCGGCCTCGACGCCCGGGTCCTGCTCGACGCGGCCCGGACCGCCGAGGGGCTGCTGATCGGCGCGAGCGCGGTGATCGACGGGCGTCCGCTCGCCGAGGGCACCGCGCGGGTCGTCGGCGACCACGGCGTGTACGCGTTCCGCGAGTCGCCCGAGTTCCACGTCACGCTCGCCCCGACCCCTGCAGCCGTGCCGGAGGACCAGCGGAAGATGCTGGTCGAGGCATCGCGCATCACCGTCCCCGCGGACGAGGTCGACGAGTTCCTGGCCGACTGGTCGCCGAAGCTCCGCGGATCCCTCGGACTCGTCAGCTCCGACGGGTCACTCGAGCTGCCGGAACGGACGCCACCGGAACTCGTGCTCACCGTGACGTTCGAACCGGCCCGGGCGCCGCGGACCGACGACCGGGCGCACCTGCAGTGGCGCTGGAGCGTCGACGGCCGGAAGGACCCGGTGTCCCTGCACGGGCCGCTGCCGGAGCTCGGCCTCGTGCTCGCCGCAGACGACGAGACGGAGGCGTCCGAGCCTCCCGGCCCGGGCGGCGGACTGCAGTGGTTCCAGGACGGGACCATCGACGGGGCCGACGTCGCCGTGCTCGCGAACGAGCTGTTGCCGGCGCTGCCCGCACTCGGCGTCCGCGTCGTGGTGCAGGGCGAGCGTGTCGACTACGAGCGCCTGACCGGGCGGCCGCACATCCGCGTCACGACGATGCCGTCGGACAAGCACGACTGGTTCGACCTCGGCATCTTCGTCAGCGTGAACGGCAAGGAGATCCCGTTCACGCCTCTGCTCCGGGCACTCGCCAAGCGCGACCGGCGGATGAAGCTCGTCGACAACTCGTACCTGTCGCTCGCCGACCCCGCGTTCGACCGTCTCAAGGAGGTCATCGAGGAAGCCCGCGAGCTCGACGAGTGGGAACCCGAGCAGCCGCTCACCGTGACGCCGTACCGGGCCGCGCTCTGGTCGGAGTTCGACCAGCTCGCCGACGAGACCGAGCACGACGAACGGTGGCAGGAGATCGCCGGGCGCCTGCTCGACGCGACGGCGCCGGCCGACGCCGTCGTGCCGGCGACCGTGCACGCCGACCTCCGGCCGTACCAGCGCGACGGGTACGCGTGGCTGACGTTCCTGGTCGAACACGGCGTCGGCGGGGTGCTCGCCGACGACATGGGCCTGGGCAAGACGCTGCAGGCGCTCGCGATGATCGCCGACCGGCGGGCCGCCGACCCGGAGGCACCACCCTTCCTCGTCGTCGCGCCCACCTCGGTCGTCGGCAACTGGGCGGACGAAGCGGCGAAGTTCGTCCCGTCGCTGCGCGTCACCACGATCGCTGGCACCTCGCTGAAGGACCCCGCGCGGGTCGCCCGGACCGCCGCCGTGTCGGACGTCGTCGTCACCTCCTACGCCCTGCTCCGGCTCGACGCACCCGCCTACCTCGACCTCAGCTGGTCGGCGCTGCTCCTCGACGAGGCGCAGTTCGTGAAGAACCCGCAGTCGCAGACCCACCGTGTTGCGGCCGAACTCCGTGCCCCCGTGAAGATCGCGATCACCGGGACGCCGCTGGAGAACGGGCTCGCCGACCTCTGGGCACTGTTCGCCGTCGTCGCCCCCGGGCTGCTGTCGTCGTGGACGCGGTTCGGCGACGACTACGTGAAGCCGCTGGCCTCGCCCGAGCTCCGCGGAGCGGCCCGAAAGGAGCTGACCGACCGCCTCCGGCGACGCATCCGACCGCTCATGCTCCGGCGGACGAAGGAGAGCGTCGCCGCGGACCTGCCCGAGAAGGTCGAACAGGTCGTCCGGGTCACCCTCGACCCTGCACACCGCGAGCTCTACGAGAAGACGCTGAACCGGGAGCGGCTCAAGGTCTTGGACCTCGTCGACGACCTGGACCGCAACCGGATGATCGTCTTCCGCTCGCTGACCCTCCTGCGGATGCTCGCCCTGTCCCCCGCACTCGTGTCGGACGACCACGGCGACGTGCCCAGCGCGAAGCTCGACCTGCTCCTCGACGAACTCGAACAGCTCGCGGCCGAGGGGCGACGTGCGCTCGTGTTCAGCCAGTTCACCTCGTTCCTCAAGATGGTCTCCGCCGCCCTCGACGAACGCGGGGTCGCGTACGAGTACCTCGACGGCTCCACCCGCCGCCGAGGAGTCGTCATCGACCGCTTCCGGGACGGCAGCGCCCCGGCGTTCCTCATCTCGCTGAAGGCCGGCGGATTCGGGCTCACCCTGACCGAGGCCGACACCGTGTTCGTGCTCGATCCGTGGTGGAACCCGGCCGCCGAGAACCAGGCCGTCGACCGGACGCACCGCATCGGGCAGACCCGGTCCGTGACCGTCGAGCGGCTCATCGCGGAGGACACCATCGAGGAGAAGGTCCTGGCGCTCGCGCAGCGGAAGGCGCAGTTGTTCGCCACGATGATCGACGACGACGCGCTGTTCGCCGAGGGGTTGAGCGCCGAGGACATCCGATCGCTGCTGGCCTGACCGGCGGCGGAATGTGGCATTCACAGTCCTTGGTGTCGAGGCCAGGGGCTGGTTAGCGTGCGGGGATGCTCCTCGCGATTTCCGACACGCACCCTGCGATTCCGCCCAACGAGACGGCCTGGCTGCTCGAACTGGGCATGCCGGCGTGGGAACCGGATGCCAAAGCGGTCCACCGGCTCGGTCCCGGAACCTCTGAGTTCGTGCTGCCCGATGGCCACCGGATCAAGCTTGCAGCCGGCAACGGTGCTGGACACTACCCGGCGGGCTACCTCGAGCGGCTGCGGACGACAGGCGAGTGCTGACACTCGACGCCAACGTCCTGATCGGATGGCTCGATCGAGAGGACGCCTGCCACGAGATCGCGGTCGAGATCATCGAGTCCCACGAGTGGGACGAGTTCGCGACGGCGACGGTGACCCTGGCGGAAGTACTCGTCCGTCCGGCCTTGGATGGCATGTACGACGAACACCTCGACGCCATCACAGCGCTCGACGTGATCGCCTTCGGAGTCGACGGCGACCTGGTGCGCAGCATCAGCACGTTGGCGGCTCGTGAACGGCTGCGGGGACCGGATGCAGCGGTCCTCGCAGTCGCAATTCGCACCAGCACCGCAATCGCCACGCTCGACCGCCGTCTCGCTGCGGCAGCACGCCGCGTTGGTTTCTCGGTCGTTGACGAACCAGCCGAGGACGCGGCACCTGCATCAGGACCGGGCTGGTGGGAATGGCTGCCGTCAGGTCGGTGATTCCGAGGCGGGGCAGGGCTCTCCTGCCGGGGTCACCCCAGCCATCGCGACGCTCCGCCGTCGGCCCGAGACGCCGCCGACCTTCCGAGACGCCGCGGACTTCGGCGGCGTCTCAGGGGCTCGGCGGCGTCTCGCGCGGACGGCCGCGCCGCGCGGGTCAGGCGGCCAGGCCGTCGATGCGGGCGATCTCGTCGGCGCTGAGTTCGAGGGTCGCGCCGGCGGCGTTCGACCGGATGCGATCCGGGTTCGACGACTTCGGGATGACGACGAACTGGTGGGCGACGTGCCAGGCGACGATGACCTGTGCGGCATCGGCGTCGTGGGCCTCGGCGATCTCCACGAGCGTCGGGTCCTGCAGGTTGCTCGCCTTGAACGGGCTGTAGCCCTCGAGCACCACACCGCGGTCCCGGAGCCCGTCCGCGACCGTGCGGTCGAACTCGACCGGGCTCCAGCGGATCTGGTTCACGGCCGGCGTCGCACCCGTCGCCTGGACCAGCTCGTCGATCTGCTCGAGCGAGTAGTTGCTCACACCGATCGCCCGCGTCAGCCCCGCTTGCTGCGCCTCGACGAGCTGCTGCCACACGTCGGGACGTGCCTCGCCGTTCGGCGGCCAGTGGATGAGCCACAGGTCCAGGTGGTCGAGGCCGAGCTGGTCCAGGCTCTCCTCGATGGTCTCGCGGACGCGGTCGGCGTTGTCCGGCGGCAGCTTCGTCGTGACGAACAGGTCCTCGCGGGGAAGGCCCGAGTCGGCGATGGCCTTGCCGACGCCGCGCTGGTTGCCGTAGCCGGTGGCGGTGTCGATGTGGCGGTAGCCGGCTTCGAGGGCGGCGGCCACCGCGGCGGGAGCGTCAGGCTCCTCGATCTGCCAGGTGCCGAAGCCGAGGAGCGGCATCGAGCCTCCGGTGACGGGCACGGACGGTTGTGCGTAGTCGGTCATGGCTCCTTCTTACGCGGCCACCGTCGACAGGCGGTCAGCACATGAACGGGCGAGGCCGCTGACGTCACGCCGTCAGCGGCCTCGCCCGTGGAACCGTCAACGGTTCAGTTCGAACCCGTGCACAGTGCCGACGCGTACTGCCCCGAGCTCTTCTTTGAGGCGACGACCTTTCCGTCCACCTTGATCTCACAGGTGATCTCGTTGCCGGTCGTACCGTTCGTGGCAGTCAGCGTGAAGCTGTTGAACTTCAGCCCCTCGGACGAACCGGTGACCTTTTCCTCCTTGGTCCAAGGCAGCTTCGCCCCGGAGACCTCCTCCGAGCCGGAGTTGTTGTCCGTGTAGGTCGAGTAGTTGATGGTCGAGTCGGTGCTGTCACCGGTCACTGTGTACGAGACCGTGTGCTCAGCCGCGGCGGCCTTGTTCGACTTGTCGACGGCGTCGGACGCAGCGAAGAAGATCGCCGAGTAGACGACGACCATGATGATGGCCAAGATCGCCCCGACCGCGGACAGGATCAGCCCGGCGATGGAGGTCCCGTGCGGCCGGCCCTTGCGGGTCAGCCCGATGATCGCCAGGACGATGCCGACGACTCCCGTGGCGATGGCGACGTAGTTGACGAACGGGATGGCGAAGGCGACAACAGTCAGGATGCCGAGGATGAGTGCGGCGACGCCGAACCCGTTGCCTCGACGCTGCTCCGGAGCGGATGACTGGTGGTACGGCGCAGCGGGCGCGTTGAACTCACTCATGCGGAGATAGTCTCAGCTATGCGCCGACTGTGAGAACACCCAGAACGAGGTACAAACGACCTGCATTGGCTCAGCACCGACCAGCCCACCGGGCGGCGCGTGCGTCCCAGGGTGTCGGCGGCCTCCGCCAGGATCGACGGGTCCCCCGAGCACCACCAGGAGCACCACCGAACATGACGTCCCGCCGACGCCGCACCCGCGCCACCATCAAGTCCTCGATCGTCACGCTCGTCCTCGCGATGGGCGTGTGGGCGCTGTTCTCGTCAGGAGTGCTCTCCACCGGAGCGGACGCGACGACGAGCGCCGGCAGCACCACCACCGACACGGGCGCCCCCGGCACCACCCCACGTCCCAACGTGACCACATCGGCACAGACGCCCGCGACGACCGGGCCGAGCCGGGCCTCCAGTCCGTCGGCCGATGCTGCCCGCGCGATGCTCGCCGCCCTACCGGTGAAGGGGAAGGCGCCCGCGACCGGCTACGACCGGGAGGCCGACTTCGGCACCCCCTGGCTGGACGTCGACCACAACGGCTGCGACACCCGGAACGACGTCCTGGCGCGGGACCTGACCGACATCGTCCGACAGGGGCCCTGCAAGGTGCTGTCCGGCGACCTCGTCTCGCCGTACACCGGCGGCGAGATCGCGTTCGTGCGGGGGAACACGACCTCGACCCTCGTGCAGATCGACCACGTCGTCGCGCTCGAGAACGCCTGGCGCACCGGAGCGCAGCAGCTCACCCAGGCCGAACGGCAGGCGCTGGCCAACGACCCCGAGAACCTGTTCGCGGTCGACGGGCACTCGAACTCCCAGAAGCGCTCCTTCGACGCCGCGACCTGGCTGCCCGCGGCGAAGGACTTCCGCTGCGAGTACGTCGAGCACCAGGTCGCGGTGAAGGCGAAGTACCGGCTCTGGGTCGTGCCGGCCGAGCGGGACGCGATGGAGCGAGTGCTCACCACCTGCTGAGCCACCGAGCACACCGCTCGCAGTCAGACAACACCTGTAGCGTAACTCTCGTCCGGCGGACGCCGCCGGACCGGACTCGCCGCTCAGCGCCGCGCACCGACACGGACGCTCCCCGGACCCCGAGCCCTTCATCGTCGAAGACAGCAGGAGGCCTCCACCACATGACCGACACCAGCACCAGCTCCAACTCCAGCTCCAGCTCCAGCTCCAGCACCCGTTTCACCGACCGCGTCGTCCTCATCACCGGCGGCGGCTCCGGCCTCGGCCGTGCGACCGCCGTCCGCCTGGCCACCGAGGGCGCAAAGCTCGCGCTCGTCGACGTCTCCGAGCAGGGCCTCGAGGCCACGAAGTCCGCCGTGATCGAGGTCGCCCCCGACGCCGAGGTCCTCACCACCATCGCCGACGTCTCCGACGAAGCGCAGGTCGACGCCTACGTCGCCGCCACTGTCGAGCGCTTCGGCCGCATCGACGGCTTCTTCAACAACGCCGGCATCGAGGGCAAGCAGAACCTCACCGAGTCGTTCACCGCCGCCGAGTTCGACAAGGTCGTCTCGATCAACCTCCGGGGCGTGTTCCTGGGCCTCGAGAAGGTCCTCGCCGTGATGCGTGAGCAGGGCTCTGGCATGGTCGTCAACACCGCCAGCGTCGGCGGCATCCGCGGCGTCGGCAACCAGTCCGGCTACGCGGCCGCCAAGCACGGCGTCGTCGGCCTGACCCGCAACTCCGCCGTCGAGTACGGCGAGTTCGGCATCCGCATCAACGCGATCGCACCGGGCGCCATCTGGACGCCGATGGTCGAGAACTCGATGAAGCAGATCGACCCGGAGAACCCGCGCAAGGCCGCGGAGGAGTTCATCCAGATCAACCCCACCAAGCGCTACGGCGAGGCACCCGAGATCGCCGCGGTCGTCGCCTTCCTGCTCTCCGACGACGCGTCGTACATCAACGCCGCGGTCGTCCCGATCGACGGCGGGCAGTCCGCCAAGTACTGACCCTCCGCGGTCCGAGCCACCGGGGCGCGCCTTCCTGACGGGAGGCGCGCCCCACCTGTTCCGCCCGTCCTGCGTGGCAGCATGGCCGGTGACACGACCGTGGAGGGGAACGCGATGAGCGCCAACGGAACGACAGGGTCCAGCTTCGGGCCCGGAGCCGAGAACACCGGACCCGACGCTGCCGGCGACCTGCGGCGCCGCATGGGCGAATCAGCGGAGGGGTTCCTCGGCAGCGCTGCCTGGGTTCCGTGGAAGGTCGCCGGCACCAGCGGTGAGCCCGAGGACGGCAGCGTGGCGCACGTCGTCCTGCGCGACCGTCCGTTCGTGCCGGTCTTCACCGATCCCGCCCAGCTGGCCACGAGCCTCCCGGGCCTGGAAGCACGCGCGATGCCGATGGCCGAACTCGTCACCGCGCTGCCCGAGGAGTTCGGGATCGTCGTCGACCCGACCAGCGCCGAAGCGGCGAACTTCCTGCAGGCCGACGTCGTCGCCGGACTGCGTGCGGGCATCGGCGGCGTGCCGCCCGAGGCCGACGAGGACTGACGATGGCCGCCCAGCTGACGCTGCCGCAGGCGTACGCGCTGCTGCTCCTGCGTCCGGACGGCAAGCTCGCCGTCTCGTCGCAGACCTTCGACCCCGGTGCCGCCGGAGCCGTCCTCGGCGACCTGGCGCTCCGCGGGGTGCTGCAGTTCGACGGACGCAAGGTGATCCCGGCAAAGTCCGCTCCCGTCGGCGACCCGGTGATCGACGGGATGAAGGAGCAGATCGACCTCTCGCCATCGCCGCGCCGACCCGCCTCCTGGGTGTCCCGGAACGCCAACGTGACGCTCCGGGCGTCGGTCCTCGGCGGGCTCGGCGACCGCGGACTCGTGACGCGGCAGGAGCACCGGATCTTCGGCATCCTCGCGTGGGTGCGCTGGCCGGAGCGGGACGGCGGGCCGGCGAAGCTCTTGCGCGGCGAGATCGGCGACGTCCTGCACCTCGGCGCCGCGCCCACGCCGTTCGCGGTCGCGCTCATCGGGCTGCTCAACGCCACGGGGACGCTGCGCGGGCAGTTCGGCAAGGTCGACCGGCAGCGCGTCAAGGCGCTGACGGACGGGGACTGGGTCGCGGGCGCGGTGAAGTCCGTGGTACAGAGCCGTCAGACGGCGGCGACGGCCGGGGGCGGTGCGGCCGGGGGCTGAGCGGCCATCTCGAGCTGACCCGCCCGCCGACCGCGTCACGCCGACGGCATCACTCCCGCGGCGCCACCAACTCGATGAACCGCGACAACAGCGCCAGCCCCGGGATCGACGGCGGCAGCGCTGTCGTCAACGCCGGCGAGTGCACGAGGTACGCCGCCCACTTCGCCCGCGACAGCGCCACGTTCAGCCGGTTCGGCATGAGCAGGAAGTCGAGCCCGCGTGGGATGTCCGCCGCGGAGGACGCGGCCAGCGAGGTGATCGAGACCACGGCCTCCCGGCCCTGGAACAGGTCGACGGTGCCGACCTGCGTGCCGGTGTGGCCGGCCCGGTCCAGAGCGTCCCGGATGACCGCGCCCTGCGCGTTGTACGGCGCGACGACGATGACGTCCTCGTCGGTCAGCTGTCGGGTACCGCGGTCGTCGGTCCAGGTACGCCCGACGATGTCGGCGACGAGCGCGACGACCTGCTCCGCTTCCTCCGGCGACGAGGTCGTGTTCCCTGCGTGCACGACGGGCACCGGGTGCAAACCGGGCTCGATCCCGTCGAGGGACCGCCCGGACACCATCGACGCGAGCTGCCCGTCGTAGGACAACCCCGACACCGCCGCGGTCAGGGCCGGTTCCATCCGCCGGGTCTGCGCCAGGAAGTACCCGAACTCCGGCGGGAGCACGTGCTCGCCGTCGGCCAGCCAGCCGAGTGCAGACTCGTCGACCGGCTCGGGGTGCGAGCCCTGCGACACCTGCGGCAGCTGCTGCGGGTCGCCGAGGAGCAGCAGGCGTGTGGCGGCGATCGCCGAGGCGATCGTCGGCGCGAGGGAGAACTGCCCCGCCTCGTCGACGACGAGCAGGTCCAGGGAGTGCCGAGCGATGGTCGACTCGTTCGCGAAGGTCCACGCCGTCCCGCCGACGACTCCCCCGGTGCCGGTGTCAGCGCAGGACTGCAGGAACGCTGCGATGGCCGCGCCGTTCTTCACCGGCGTCCACTCGGCGGCCTCGATGTCTTCGGGGTCGGCGCCGCTCTTCGGCTGCTTCACCACCCGGTCGGCGGGGACCCCGGCGGCGATGACCGCGTCGAGGAAGTTCTCGCTGGTCGCGTGCGACTGTCCGACGACGCCGACCCGCCAGCCGTGCTCCCGCACGAGCCGTGCGACGACGTTCGACCCGACATACGTCTTGCCTGTGCCGGGAGGCCCCTGGATCGCCAGGTACGACCGGTCCAGTCCGAGCAGGGTCGCCACCACGGCGCCTACCGTGTCGTCCCCCACGACCGGCACGAGGGGCCCGCGAGGCGGCACCCGACGCAGGAGGTCGAGCGCCGGGTCGGGCAGCATCTCGGGGAGCGCGTCGAGCACCTCGGCCCCCCACTCGGCGATCGCCTGCGGCTGCGGCTTCGCCCGCGGCGGCGACGACGGTGCCAGCGCGACCGGGAACCCGGTGTGCGGTTCGCCGCCGCCGACGGGAAGTCGTTCGAGGACGAGCACCTCGGTGGCGTCGCCGTTGTCCCACACGTCCAGGATCGTGGCGCGGTCGGTGGCGCCCTTCGAGCCGGGGCCCGGGGCGGTGATCGTCGCCGGGAGTGGGTCGTCGTACACGAGGTGGGGCGAGCCTCCCGGCCGGAGCCTGGAGCCGGGCGCGAGCGTCCCCGACAACCGGATCTCCCGCGACTGTGAGCGGGCGCGCGGCAATGTCGCCCAGTCCCGCTCGACGGAGGCGCGTTCGACGACGAGCACGTCGCGGGTGTCGGCCCACTCGTCGACCGGGTTGCGCAGGCGATCGAAGTGGTCCTGCCAGAACGTCTTCGCCTCGCGGCGGTGGTAGTCGATCGCGGCCGCGGCGAGCGCCAGCGCGGTCTGGTCCGGTGTGCGGTCGAGGGCGTCGACGTCCGCCGTCTCGGCGGCGAGCGCGACGTACACCGGGTTCGGCTCGCGCTCGACGGGGATGGGCGGGAGGCCCTCCAGCTCCGTCGTCGTCGTGGCGTCGGGCGCGTGCTCAGCGCGCAGGCCCAGCAGCCAGTCGCGGAGGCGCAGCGTCGACCGGCAGTCGTAGGCGTTGTAGTCGGCGACCTGGTCGAGCTGCCGCTGGCCCTCGACCGCGTCGCCGGTCCGGAGTTCGGTGATCGCGTCGACGTAGGCGGTGATGCTGTCGGCCGCGTTCGTCACGTCGCTGAGCCGCAGGTCGTCGCCCATGTACAGCGGCTCGAGCTTCTTGATCGAGTAGCTGCGGCTGCCGACGACCAGCGCCTTCCGCACGATCGGGTACAGGTCGACGAGGACGCCGGCGCGGAGGAGGTCGTCCACCGCGTCCTCCCCCACCCCGTGCCGCGCGGCGAGGGACAGCAGGTGCGTCCGCTCGTACGAGGCGTAGTGGTAGATGTGCATGTCCGGGTACTGCTCGCGGCGGTCCGCGATGTAGGCCAGGAAGTCCACGAGCGCCTGTCGCTCGTCGCGGATCGTGTGCGCCCAGAACGCGCGGAACTCGGCCTGGTCGTCGACGAGGCCGAACAGGTAGTCGAGGCCCCAGTGCACGCCGTCCTCGGTGTGCAGCGGGTCACCCTCGAAGTCGAAGAAGACGTCGCCGGGGTCGGGTGCGGGGATCGCATCGAGAGCACGTGGGTCGAGGACGTCGAAGGCCGGCCCGGTCCGGCCTGCGTTCGTCCCGTCACTCCGGTTCGCTGCGCGCTCCGTCTCGATCTGGAGGCCCGCCTGCCGCACCAGACGATCCAGCGTCGTCTTCGACATGGTCGCCACCGGCGCGGTCCGGACCGCCAGGTCGTCGATCGACCGCACGCCCTGCCGGATCAGCTTCGTCCGCTGGTCCAGGCGCATGCCGGCGACGAGGACCAGGTCGCGGTGTCGCTGCACCTCCTGCTGACACGCGGAGCACCGCCCACAGCTGGAGTAGCGGGGGTCGCCCCACTGCATCGGCTCGTCGGCGGCCAGGCGATCGGCGATCACCCGGATCAGCTCCGCCCGCTGCGTGCGGTACACCGGGACGATGTCGGCCAGCTCGTGCGTGGTCGTCGTCCGGTCGCCGAGGACCAGGTGCACCTGCTGCCCGGTCGGGATGCCGTTCGCGCGCATCTGCTCGGCGTAGGCGGCGAGCTGCAGCAGGGCACTGATCTTGGCGTGGCGGGCGAGCTTGGTGTCGTAGACTTCGTACTCACCGCGGTCGTTGCGGATGATGAAGTCCGCGAAGCCGATGAAGCCCGTGCCGTCCGCCGACGCGGGGACGTGGAACGTCGGTTGGTACAGGACGTCCGCGCCGTCCCGCATGCCCTGGAGCGCTGCGGCTGCCGCCTCCCGGTACTGCGGCGGGGCCGGACGGTCGAACTCCACGACGTCGTGGGTCTCCTTGAGGATCTCGAGGTAGTCGAGCTCGTGCTGGTCCCCCAGGCGGGCCGTCCGGTCGAGCATGTCGTCGTGCTCGTCGGGCAGGGGTTCTCCGCGGCCGAGCTTGGCGTCGAGGCGGCGGAGGAACGCCCACTCGCAGGTCGCCCACGTGGTGAGGTCGCTGGGGCTGAGCAGGGCTCGGCCGTCCTCGGTGATCTGCACTGCGCTCCCTGCTGTCGGTGTCCGTCCAGGGTAGGGGCGGGCACCGACGTCACTGGCGCGTGCAGCAGCCTCCCGTACGGTTGCCACATGGAACCCGGGGGCTCCAGCACCACACTGCTGCGGAAGAACGCCAATCTGCTCATCGACCACGGTGCGAAGGACCAGTCCGTCGCGGCAGAGTTGGGCCTGCTCGTGCCCGGGCGGAAGGGCACGGAGGGCATCGGCGGCAGGCTCGTCCTCACCTCGACCGCGCTGTTCTTCGAGGGCCACGCGATGAACCGCGTCCGCCCGCAGTTCGGCTTCCTCTTGGGCGAGATCGCTTCGCTCAGCGACGTGTCACGAGGCCTGTCGCGGCAGCTCCGGGTCGAACTCCGAAGCGGTGTGCACGGGCGCTTCGTGGTGTGGGGCGTCCCGCGGCTCATCGCGGCGATCGAGGAGGCCCGCGCCGCGCTCTGAGCCAAGGTCGCGGCAGCGCCGTCACGACTACGACTCCAGGCGCACGAACCTCGGACCGTCGTACCCGTCACGCGACACATGCGCGGTGAAGTCCGCCAGACCTCGTACCCAGTGCCCGTGCTCGCCGTACAGCGCCTGGTACACGACGACGGGCTCCTCGGTCTCGACGTCCTGTGCCAGGAGCACCACCTGGTACTCCCCGCCCTTGAAGTGCCGGTACCGCCCTGGGGTCACGTCATCGCTCATCCTCCCGATGCTACGGAGACGACAGCCGACCGTGCGCCGCCGTTCCCGGTACGGTGTCCGTCGGAGGGGGAACGATGAGCGACAGCATCAACCAGTGGGGCGGAAGCGCGACCAAGGCGGAGGTGGCGCCGCAGATCGTCGTGCGCCGGCCGCTGTTCCCCGGGGTGATCTTCCTGGCCCTCGGCTTGATCGGTTTGGTGATCGGTGTTCCGGGGCTCGTCTTCCAGCTCATCGCGGGCTCGGACGACAGCCCCGCGTTCGGCATCTTCATCGTCCTCGGAGCGGGGTCCTTGCTGCTTGGCCTGGCTCTCGCCGCCGGCCGCATCAACGTCTACGACCGGCACTACGACGTGAAGTCCGGCTTCGGGAAGTTCCGCCGCCGCGAAGTCGAGGACATCCACACGCTCCGTCTCGGCAAGCAGTCGAACGGCAGTGTGACGTTCATCAGCCTCACCGCCTGGAACGAGCAGCGGAAGAAGCAGTTCATGGTCTTCACGAACTACCGCGGCTACCGCGAGTTCACCGCGTGGCTCGACAAGCGGCGCCCCGAGCAGTGGGCCGAGTGCGAGCGGCTCGGCCTGCCGGACTAGTACTGGTCAGTCGCTGACGTCGCCCGAAGAGGTCACTGGTGCGCCGCGACGGCGTCCATCAAACTGATGTGCGGGCGCGACGGCAGGGGGACCGCCGCGAAGTCGATGGTGGATCCTCCGTTCTGGAGGCGACTGTATGAGCATGGCGGGCGCGTCAGCGGGCAAACGTGCTCGTCACCTCAGCCGCGCAGCTGAGGCTGACCCAGCCAACGCAGCCGCGTTGCTCGCCGCTTCCAGCCGGTTCTCGGTTGCGGAGAAGACCGAAGCGCAGACCATGCAACTGGTCTCCGAGCTCGCGACCGACGGTTTCCAGCTCCTTCCGGACCGACGATGGCCTGGATCTCGAACAGCCCAGGTGGACCTGGTCGTGGTCGGGCGGTCCGGAGTCTTCATCGTCGACACGAAGGCATGGCGGGACTTCTCGGTACAGGGAGGTCGGCCGCACCGGGGACAGGACGACGTCACGGACGAGTTCGACTCTCTCTCGACGTTGCTCGCTGACACGCAGGAGGCCTTCGCCGAGGTCGGTCTGCCACCGAGCGAGGTGCACTGCATCGCCGTGATGTCGCTGCAGCCCCGGATCGCGACCGCTGTCGGGACCGTCGAGGTCGTGGGCACCGAGAAGCTCGTCGAGCGACTCCGACGTCCCGGTGCGCGGCTGAACGTCGCCGACGTGGAGAAGCTCGCTGCGGTCGCCCGCGACTACTTCGCGGTCATCGTCGACCCAGAGGACGGGCCCTCCGCCCTGCACATCGACGTCGATGAGGACGAGGTCGTCTTCGACTTGGAAGAGTTCCACCGGGGGCTCCTCCACCTGGACGAAGCGCCGATCGAGACGTGGATGTCCTTCCTCGATCCGGCGCAGGCAAAGATCGCACGGAGGAGCTTCAACGGGCCCGCCCGTATCCGCGGCGCGGCGGGTACCGGGAAGACCGTCGTCGGCCTCCACAGAACAGCGCACCTCGCCCGAGCCGCCACCGACAAGGTGCTCGTGACGACGTTCGTGAAGAGTTTCCCGGCGGTCTTGAAGTCGCTGCTCGAGCGCTTGGAACCAGCGCACGCCGCGAAGGTCGAGTTCGCAGGCGTTCATGCTTTCGCCCGCTCGCTCCTCAAGGAACGCCGCGTCCCGTTCGAGATCGACCCGGACGCCGCGAACACCGCCTGGTGGCGCGCTTGGAACGCCCTCGACCCGAAAGACCCGCTCAGGTCCCCACGGTTCGGCTCTGATTACTGGCGGGACGAGGTCACACACGTGATCAAGGGTCGAGGCTTGACCGAGTTCGAGCGGTACGCAGCCGTGTCCCGCGTCGGACGAAAGTACGCCCTCCCCGTCGAGCTCCGGGAGCGAGCATGGGCACTGACCGAGACCTACAACCGCAATCTCAGTTCCGCTGGCGTCGTCGACTGGGCTGACCTGGCCCGGATGGCTCGCGACGAGCTCCGGGAGCGTCCACTCCACCGGTACGAGGCAGTCGTGATCGACGAAGCACAGGACCTCAGCTGCGTGACGGTCGGCATGCTGCACGCTCTCGTCGGTGACCAGCGAGACGGCTTGACGCTGATCGGCGACGGTCAGCAGTCCATCTACCCTGGCGGCTACACGCTCGGAGAGATCGGGATCAGCCTCGCCGGCCGCGGCGTCATCCTCGACGTCAACCACCGCAACACCCGTCAGATCGCCGACTTCGCGCGCCGTCTCGTCGAAGAGGACATCGTCACTGACATCGAGGGCACGGACGCTGCCGGTGACACGGTCGCCGCGATCACCCGGACCGGACCGGAGCCGGTGCTCCGACGTTTCACCCAGTCGAGGGACCTTCACCGGGCACTGGTGGCTGCTGTTCGGTCTGCTGTCCGCGGCGGGACGAGAACTGGCGACATCGGCATCCTGGCTCCGACCAATGCGGCAGCCAACCGTGTGATCGGCATCCTGCGTGAGGAGCGCCTACCGGTCGTCTCGATCGAGCGGTACACGGGGCAGACGACGAGCAACATCAAGGTCGGCACGATCAAGCGCGCCAAGGGCCTCGAGTTCAAGCACGTCTTCCTGGCGGACGTCCCAGCGCGGCTCCTGGACCAGGAGCCCGCGGCCGAGAACGAGAGCGCCCTCGAACGACGCCGACTCGATCTCCGCGAGCTCTACGTCGGCATGACCAGAGCTCGCGACCAGCTCTGGGTCGGAGTTTCGAACTGATCTGCCACCCGGACTACATGATCCGACGAGGGATGGTGAAGCAGCCGGAGCTCAGTCCTCGTCGGGTGGGAAGGCGGTGAACGAGGCCCCGACCGCTGGGAAGGCATCGACAAGCTTCTGCAAGGTGGGCTCGGTGTTCGTTCCCCACATCCTGAACATGACGTGCGTTTCGTTCCCCTGATGAATCGGCGACTCGGTGAAGTAGCGCTTGACATCGAGTTGCGGCTCATGGTTGAGGAGAGCCCGGACACAGGGATCACCGGCGGCGATCAGTCCGGGCACGGACCGGAAGATTCGCTCGCGGAACAGGGGCTTTATGTCGTAGATCGACACACCGGCGTTGGTCAGAACGTTGACCATGTGCCGTACAGCGTTCCGCTTGTTCAACACGTCCGAGTCTCGTCCGCCAGCGGAGACGACGTACTTTGTGAAGTCTCGGCCGTCGGAGGAGGAACGCCGTGCCCGGGCGGCGTCCTTCTTCCCGATCTTGACTTGGTAGGCGGCGGCCTCGGGCAGCGGTAGCACTTGGTCGATGTCGAGAAGGATGCGACCGTCCACTTCGTACGGCTTCAGTCGGACGCAGCGGATGTCCATGCCCTCGAAGCGGTTCAACCACAAAACGGCGGTTGTTATCTCACGCCCGAAATCTGCCGAGACCAGAACGATGCGCACGTCCGTCGAGAGTGCAATGCCCTCTCCCTCCGTTCCCAGGAAGTCCGCGATGACGCCGCGCGCTTCGTCCAGAGAACCGTCGCCCTCGGAAAGTCGAGCACGGTGCGCTGCTAGCGCTTGAACGACCTCGTCGAAGGTCATCGAGGAGACCATTGCGGCGTAACGGATTGCCTGTAGCTCCATGTGACCGCCGTCTTCCGTCCGCTTCAACTCGATCACGACGAGGTTGCCAGCCTCATCGAGGGCGAGCAGGTCGATTCGACGGCGCGAGTCTTCCCAGTCGCCGAACTCCTCGCTGATGATCAGGAGCGATTCACCGAGTGCGCCTGGTTGAGCACGGAGGAGCCGTTGGATGTCGCCGCGTTCGTACAGGTGCAGGTCTCGGAAGGTGGCCGGACGCTGCTCCACGAGCGCGTCAGCTTCGAGTCGGAACAAGGGCATGGCCTGATTCAAACACTTCAGAGTCGAGTTCCGGCGTTCTCGCCATAGGACGAGACACCCTTGGTCCAGCGGGCCCCGCCACGTAGGGTCCAGACATGACCGTCGCCCTCTCGCTCGCGATCGTCGCCGGCGTCCTCGCTATCGCGACGGTCCTGGGCCTGCTGCTCCGCAGCCGCACCGGCCGAGCACGCGTGGTCACGTCCCGAGGCAGCGCTGCGACGACAGTTGCCGACCTCGCCGACCGGGAGGCGTTCGGGACCGCCGCCACGCTCCTCCAGTTCTCGACGCCCACGTGCGCACGCTGCCCCGCCACGGCGAGGCAACTCGACGCGGTCGCCGCGTCGAAGTCGACGACGGCCGGAGGCCCGGCCCGCGTCCGCCGACTCGAGATCGACCTCGCCGAACGGCCGGAGCTCGCCCGGCGCTTCGACGTGATGCAGACCCCGACCGTGCTCCTCGTGGACGGAAACCAGACCGTCCGTGCCCGCTTCGGCGGACCGCCCCGCCAGCCCGAACTCATCGCCGCGCTCGACGCCGTCCTCACCGAGGAGCACCCATGACCACCAGCCCTGCACCCTCCCGAGGGATCGACCGGCGCTCACCCCGCTTCGGTGCCACGATCACGACGGTCCTGCTCGCGCTCGACATCGTCCTCACCCTCAACGACAGCACGCGGACGATCGGCATCGTGCTGCTCGCCGTCATCGCCGCGCTCTTCGCCTGGGGAGGTCTCGCCGGCATCGCCCGCCACCCGTACGGCGCGCTGTTCCGCCGCCTGGTGCGCCCGCAGCTCGGCCCGCCCGCCGAACTGGAGGCACCCGAGCCCCCGACGTTCGCCCAGCGCGTCGGACTCGTCGTGACCGTTGTCGCCCTCGTCCTGGCCCTCCTCGGCGTCCCCTACGCCGCACCGGTCGGCGCTGCCGTCGCCCTGGTCGCCGCGTTCCTCAACGCGGCGTTCGACGTCTGCATCGGGTGCCTGATGTACGTCTGGCTCGTGCGCGTCGGCGTCTTCCGCGGCCGCAGCAGCATCGCGTAGCACCGGGTCCGGCGTCGGAAACTCCCCCCACGGCAGCTTCCGACGCCGGCTCCGGCACCACGGTCAGTGCCCGCCGACCGCCTGCTCCGACATCGCCACGAGGTCGTCCGCCCGCAGCCCCGGCCATCCGTGCAGGACGGCTCGCCACTCCTCCGGCAGCGCCGCCGCCCCGTACAGCGCACCGGCCAGCCCGCCCGCGATCGCCGCGACCGTGTCCGTGTCGTTGCCCGACCGGACTGCTCGGACGAGGGCGTCCTCGAGCGAGGTCGACGACCGGACCGCCGCGTAGGCCGCCTGCAACGCCGACACGACCCACCCGTTCGTCGCGGTGAAGGCCACCGGCTCCGCGTGTTCGGCTGCGACGAGTCGTTCCGTCCACGTCCGTCGGGCCGCCGGCTCGAGCAGGTCCAGCCCCTGCAGGACGTCGAGCTCGCCGTGCAACACCGCGTGCCGGATCGCGACGCACCACAGCACACACGCGTCCCCCGCGTCCGCTTCGTGGTGCGTCAGGTCGCTGACCGCGCGGGCCGCCGTGGCGAGCCGCTCCTCCTCACCGTCGTCGCCGCGCAGGTACGCGAGGACGAGCGGCACCGTCCGCATGAGCGAGCCGTTCCCGGCCGACCGGCCGGTCGACCCGTGCACCTGGCGGGCAGCAACGCGGCTGGCGGAGGCGGTCCGAGCCTCCAGACCGCCCAGGACGCTCCTCGTCTGGATCCCGACGTCGGGTGCGTCCAGCGCCCACTTCGCCCAGGCGGTGACCAAGCTGTCGAGGGTGGCTTCCGCCGCCGGGTCGTCACCTCGGGCGACGGCCTGGAGGATCGGCACGGCCATGCTCGTGTCGTCCGTCCACTCCCCTGGTCGCCACCCGAACGAGCCGCCACCCTGCATCAGGATCGGCGTCGGTTCCGGGACGGGCGGGCCGAACTCGTAGCCGGCGCCGAGGGCGTCGCCGGCGGCGGAGCCGAGGACGGCGCCGACGGCGCGGTCGAGGATCGTGGTGTGCTCGGTCATGGCGAGACCTCCGGATGCAGGTTAGCGCAGTTCCGCGCTAACTCGATCGTGCACCCTTCTGGTCATTAGCGCAAGTACGCGTAAACTCTTCTCCGTGGCTGACACCGAGTACCGCGATCCGAGCGGCAAGCGTCTGGCGGACTACCCGCACCCCTCCGTGGCGGTCGACACCGCGGTGATGACGGTCATTGACGGTGAGCTGTCGGTCCTGCAGGTCCGTGATGCCGTCGACGGTGACTGGCGACTGCCGGGGACGTTCGTCCACGAGGGCGAACGGCTCGCCGACTCGGTGCTGCGGTCCCTCCGCGAAAAGGCTGGCGTCGAGGGGCTCGCACCGCGGCAGCTCCACGTGTTCGACGACCCGGCGCGGGACTCGCGGGGGTGGGTGCTGTCAGTGGCGCACCTCGACGTCGTGCCCGCCGCTGCCCTGACGATCGACTCCGGGCGGGCGCGCCTAGTGCCCGTCGCGGCAGCGGGGGCGATGGTGCACGCGCACGACGACATCCTCGAGTACGCGGTGGCACAGCTGCGGGAGGACCACCGGGAGCGGCCGGACCCGCACGGGCTGCTCGCGGAGCCGTTCACGATGACCGAGCTGCGGCGATTGCACGAAGTGGTGCTCGGGGTGGAGTTGCAGCCGGACACGTTCCGGAGGGCGATGGTGGGGCGGCTCGTGGCGGCGGAAGGGAAGCGGGCGGAGGGGCCGGGGAAGCCGGCGGGGTTGTACCGGCGGAAATGAGAGCGACAGCAGCGTGTCGCTCGTCGCGGTAGCCCTGCTCGCGCACCCGTGGTCACCGAGGCACTGAGCGAGCCGATCGACGACACCGCGGCAGCGTCGCGGGGAGATCGTCGCGCCCGAATCACGGAAGTGCTGGTCTGATGTTCTGGATTTGAGTATGGTGTTGCACGCCCCGCCCCGTGCCCGTCCCAACGAACCCGAAAGGAGGGAACATGCAGAACAACGAGAGCGCCAACATGCTCCAGAGCTTCACGCTGGACGACAGGGTTGCAGAACTCGACGTCGTGGACGACCTGTGGTATTTCGTCGTCGGAAGCGGCGGCGCCGTGATCGTCGGCAGCGGTAAGGGCTGACCAGTCCGGGGATCGGGGCGGGGCCCCACCGTTTCCCGACAGCAACACGAGGACAAACCATGGCTGACCCACGCTGGAGCGTCGGCATCAACTTCGATTCGAAGTGCAACGCACGATGCGCACACTGCTGCGTCAGCAGTTCCCCGAACGCGACGGCCAACCTCGACGACGACCTGGTTGACAACATCGTCGACGAGCTCCTCCGCGAACCCAATGTGCGCGAGATCGGTCTCACCGGCGGAGAGCCCCTCATCCGGCGGGCTCGAACGATGTCGATCATCGCCCGGATCACCGCCAGCGGACGAGTGGCCTCGTGCGTGACCAACGGCTTCTGGGGGGTCACACGGCGAGCCGCAGACCGAGTCCTGGCCGAGTTCGAGGACGCCGGACTGCGGGAGCTCACGCTGAGCTACGACGACTTCCACTCGCCCTACGTCAAACCGGAGCGGATCAGGAACATCCTCGATGCCTCGCACGACAGACGTATCAAGGTCGTACTCAACATGTGCGTGAGTCGGTCGCAGGACTCTCGCGCACTGCTGGCCGAACTCGGTGACAGTGTGCATGGCGTCCAGATCACCCAGTTCCCCGTCGTTCCTGCCGGCGAGGCACGATCGCTTCCGGAGTCCGATTTCCACCGCCGCCCGATCACCCGGGGCATGCTGCACTGCCCGGGGAATCAGGTGATCTTCCACAACGACGGCAACGTGTACCCATGCTGTTCGCCGCCGATCTTCGACACGAGGATGACACTCGGCCGGGCAGGTGCACAGTCGTTCCAGCAAGTGGTCGACACGTTCGAGCGCAATGCCCTGCTCGGGATCATGCAGCGCGAGGGTTCCAGTGGTTCATCGACGCGATACGGCGGGTCGCACCGGACGCACCCGCCGCCACGGTCACCGAAGTGGTCTCGGCCTGCGAACTGTGCTCGATCGTATTCAGGGACGAGGAATCGATCGCCCTCATCAGGCCACAGGTCGACGCGTACTGGGCAGCTGTCGATGCGGCCTGATCAGGTCTACGCCGATGATCGATGCGAACTCCGCATCTCTGGTGGACACGCGGTGGTCTTCGATCGCCTGGAGCGTGCCTACTACCGCGCCCCCGTCGACTCGTTGCCCGAGTCGATACGGACCGCCGCGCGAATCCGGCGGTCGTCCGTTCCGACCTGGGCTGCGTGGAGCACCGCCGGAACGCTCCCGGCACTCCTCGCAGTCAATGCGATGCTCCTGCCGACGAGCACGACGCCGACGGACTCGTCAGCAGCGATCGCAGCGGCCGTCTACCTGGTGTTCTCCGTCCTCATCCACGAAGGAGCACACATCCTGGTGCTCCGTGGATTCGGCCGCTCGGTAGATCGTGTCGGGTTCAAACTGAGCTACCGGGTCTTCCCGGCGTTCTACGTCCGGATGAACCAGAGCCTGCTCCTGAGTAGACAGGAACAGGTCATCGTCCATGCTGCCGGCATCCTGGCGAACCTCGCCACCAACGCCCTCCTGCTGGTCGGGAACACCTGGGCCGTTCGGTCCTCAGGCATCGAAGTCGCGGCACACCTGGTCTTCATAGCGGTGGCCTGGAACGTCGTACCGATCTTGAACTCCGACGGTTACCGGGTGCTCCTCGCCCTAGCCGGCGTCGACGCTGCACGCAATCTCCCGGCGAACCCCCCGTGGCTGATCGGCATCAAGGTCGCGGGCGTCGTCTTCATCGTCTTCGTGGTCATCCGCACCATCCTCACACTGACAAGGAACCTCATTGCCTGACCTCCTGACGATCCAAGGCTTGACCGTGCGGTTCGGCCGTCAAACCGCCGTCGACGACCTCTCACTGACGATCGAGGACCGGGGCCACGTGATCGGGCTGTTCGGTCAGAACGGGGCTGGCAAGAGCACACTCATACGGTCGATGTGCGGGGTGATCAACAGGTACCGCGGAGTGCTCTCCCGCCACGGCAACTCCATCGCCTACCTCCCCGACGCACCATTCCTTTACGGACACCTCCGACTCGATCAGTGCGTCGCACTCGCACGGCAGCTGTGGTCAGACTTCGATGCCGACGTCGCTCGGAGGATCTTCGCCGAGCTCGGTCTTCCCGATGACCTCAGGGTCAGCCAGGCATCCAAGGGGATGTCGGAGCAGATCCACCTCGGCCTCGTCCTGAGTCGACGCTGCCATCTGTACGTGTTCGACGAACCGCTCGCCGCTGTCGACCCCTGGACACGGGACCGCTTGGTGCAACTGATCGGAGAGCACCGCTTGCCAGGTTCCACTGCGCTCATCTCGACGCACCTCGTGGCAGGACTGGAAGACCTCTTCGACGAAGCGATCGTCGTGCACGACGGTGCGCTCGTCCTGCACGAAGACGTCCATGCGATTGCTGCACGCGGCGGTCTGGAAGCACGAGTCAAGGAAGTGATCTCCGCTGATGCTCTGGCGCGTTGAGTTCCGCAAGCACCTGCCGGTGTTCGTCGCCGCGTACCTCGCCACGACGGTGACCGGCGTAGCCGCCGTGCTCGCATCCAACATCGTCACCTTGGACGTCATCCGAGCGCTGTGCACCTTGTTGTGCTGGAGCGCGACGACTGTCTACTCAGCCGTCGTGGTGTTCGCGTTCGTCGTTCTCGGGCGTGACCAGCTGTTCCAGATCAGCACCAGAAGTCGCTGGCAGCTCGTCGGCCTCAAACTGGGCGTCCTCGCCGTGTTGCTCACCGTCCAGCACCTCCTGACGGTCGGTCTGCAGCTGCAGAGCCTCCTCGAACCCGCAGGAGCAGACGCGGCAGCCGTGATCGGGTACGTGACGCTGGCGAAGGTCGTTTCGATCGCGGCGTTCCTGCTCTCGGTGACCTTCCTCGCAACGCTGTCGAAAGTGCTCCGTGGTCGAGGAGTTTCGACTTCGTTCTTCGCCGTCGGGCTGCTCGTCGTCATCGGCGTGCAGGCCGTCTTGCTCTGGCGGATCGGGGCGCCGAACACGCAAGAGTTCTTCATCGGCGTCGGGGGGCAGCTGTTCACGGTCAACCTCTACGCGAACATCCTGCCGCTGACCCTCACTGGTCCGAGCGGTGGCTTCCTGCCGCCGATCTCGGGTCTGTCGATCGTCTTGAACCTGATCGCCGCGATCGTGTTGGCCGCTGCTTGGGCTGTCCTCGCCAAAGTTCGTAGGTTCGACTTCCTGCCGCTGTGAAGTCGACGTCGTCACCTCGAGGTCGTGCCGGCTGTCTCCGTGTCGATCGACGAAGAGCGGGCGCGCTTGGTGCCCGTCGCCTCAGCGGGGGCGATGGTGCAAGCGCACGACGACATCCTCGAGTACGCGGTGGTGCAGCTACGGGAGGACCATTCACGAAGACCGAGCTGCGACGGTTGCGCGAAGTGGTGCTCGGAGTGGAGTTGCAGCCGGACATGTTCCGAAGGGCGACCGTGGGGCGGCTCGTGGCCGCGGAGGGCTACCGGGCGAAGGGGCCGGGAACGCCGGCAGGGCTGTACCGGGTGGGGTGAGGGGCAGCGCTGCGCGAGCCGTGATCACGGCGCTGCGCCAGTGCCCAGGTATGAACCGCGCTCCCGCTTTCGCTCGGCGCCCGGCTCCGCGCCCGGACTCGAGCACCGCGAAGAGGGCTCGACTCTCGCCCGTGATGAGGTTCAGTAGCCGACTTCGGCAACGAACGTCTGGAGACGTTGCAGGCGCTCGCACGGCGCAGTCCTCGGACTGCCGCTCTACCTGATCCCGACGACGTGGTCGTCGGGATCAGCGCGTCCGGCCGGACGCCCTAGGTGTACCCGGCCGTCCTGGAGGCACAGCGCCGCTGCGCCCTGTCGGTCTCCGCCGCGTGCAACCCCGACTCGGCCGCGGGGCGGGAGGCGGACATCGCCATCGACGTCGTCGTCGGTCCCGAGTTCATCGCCGGGTCGACCCGCCTGAAGGCGGGCACCGCGCAGAAGCTCGTCCTGAACATGCTCACCACGCTCGCGATGGTGCGCAGCCACAAGACGTACGGCAACCGCATGATCGACGTGCGGGCGACGAACGCGAAGCTCGTCGCCCGGGCGTTCTCGCTCGTGCAGGACGTCACGGGCGCTGCCTCGACCGAGGTCCAGGCGGCGCTCGATGCCTCGGACGGTGAGGTGAAGACCGCCATCGCCGTGATCCTGACCGGCGCCTCCGCTGCCGACGTGCGTGCTCGCCTCGATGCTGCTGCTGGCTCGTTGCGCGCCGTGCTGTAGACCTCGTTCCCCCTTTTCCGTTTCCTTTCCCCCGAGGAGCACAGCAATGCCCGATGCACAGCAACTCGCCCAGCAGATCCTCGACGCCGTCGGCGGTTCCGCGAACATCGCCGACGTCGAGAACTGCATGACCCGCCTGCGGGTCGAGGTCGTGTCCGACTCCTCCGTCGAGCTCGAGGACCTCAAGGCCACCGACGGCGTCATGGCCGCCATCGCGGCCGGCTCGAACCTGCAGATCGTGCTCGGCCCGGGTCTCGTCGACCGCGTTGCCGACGGTCTGGAGGCCCTGCGCGCGGCCGCCCCGTCGGCTGCGGCTGGTGGGCCTGGTGCGTCGCCTGAGGAGCTCGCTGCTCGCGGCGCGTCCATCAAGGCGACCGCGCGGTCCCGTTCCGACGGTCGCACCATGCGCGCGATCCGGAAGATCTCCGCGATCTTCATCCCACTCATCCCCGCACTGATCGCCTGCGGTCTGATCGCCGGGATCAACGGCATCCTGACGAACCTGGGGTGGGTGCCTGCGCTGACGCCGTTCCTCGGCGTGCTCTCGTCCGGCTTCCTGTCCCTGCTCGCCGTGTTCGTCGGAATGAACGCCGCGAAGGAGTTCGGCGGCACGCCCATCCTCGGCGGCGCGGTCGGCGGCATCATCGTCGCGGCCGGCGTCGCGAACGTCACGGTGTTCGGCGAGACCCTGGCTCCAGGGCAGGGTGGTGTGCTCGGTGCGCTGGCCGGCGGCATCCTCGCCGCGTACGTCGAGCGGTTCATGCGCCGGGTCACGCCGGACGTCATCGCGCTCATCGTCGTGCCGACCGTCACCGTCCTGGTCGCCGGCTCGATCACCCTCGGCGTGCTCATGTCCGTCGCCGGTGTCGTCTCGGTCGCGATCGGTACTGCTGCGACCTGGCTGCTCGCGAACGGTGGCGCCTTCGCCGGCTTCGTGCTCGGAGGTCTCTTCCTGCCCCTCGTCATGACCGGCATGCACCAGGGGCTCATCCCGATCCACACCACCTTGATCGACCAGACTGGTTGGAACGTTCTGCTGCCCGTGCTGGCGATGGGTGGTGCCGGCCAGATCGGTGCGTGAGACGAAACCAGCAACCGACGCGTTTGCCCTGGCCGCGAACGCATTCCGCCTCGTGTTCCCGCCGGGCATGGAAGGAGCAGTTCGACCAATGTGTGATGATCACTCTTGTTCTCTTGATGCCCCCGTTCGAGAAAGGCGGGCAGACATGGGCTCTCGGCGAACATGCGAAGGCTCACGTGCAGTTGATAAACGCCCTGCGCGCCCTTGAAGGGCGAGAACAGATCAACGAGCCGACAACGAACCCGAACCTGCTGAAAGACGCTCGCAAGATCGTCGCGAGGCTCGCCCACGACTTGAACAAGGACTCCACTCATGGAAAGCACGCAGTTGGAGCCGACCAAGCTGAGCCGGGGAAGTCAGCATAGGGCACGGAGAAATCCCCGCACGGCTCCGTATGGCGGTAGCATGAGCTGGCGATTTCCACTTCGACGAGGACTCCATATTATCGCTGGTAGTTGGGTTTTAGTCAAATTGGCCATGTCATGAGTCCTTTTCTCTAGAAGCTAGCCGTTCGTGATTTCCTGCACTCGGCAATTTCTTCCGGAGTGTCGCCGAACGCCGATGGGGAAATCTGCGTCCCGCCTGCGGCGCAGACCTACTTCGAGTTCGGGCGCCGCCTAAAAAGGGAAGACCAACAGGTCCGGCGCGCGTCAAATGTGACTCGCGGCACCCCCCGGTTCGCGATCGGCGAAGTGAGGCATCCGCACTAACATGAAGCTGTGTACGTCACTAGCAGCTTCCGCGATCCTGCCGTCATCCCTCCCGACTTGATGCGCCGCTACAGATGGATAGAGACCGGCAACGCTGCCGCCGTCCTCAACGCGGTGGCCACGACCGAGTTCCACGAGTTCTTGTACGTGCTAAACAACTTCACCCTGCATCCGAACGAGTGGCTGCGTGCCGGCGGCAACAAAGGAGACCTGACAGATGCGCTCGATCAGCAGTTCCGGCGGATGGGCTGGGAAGAGACGCGCATCGACTTCGAGATCAAGGGCTACTTCCACACGGACTTCCATCAGCAGGGAGCCGGGACAGTCGGCCGGAGGATTGTCGAGGTCCCAGCGGTCTACAGCGAGGGCTTCCGAGTCGACAACCACAAGGGCCGCATGATCGTAGACGTTGAGTGGAACGCCAAGGACGGGAACCTTGATCGCGATCTGGCGGCGTACCGGTCTTGGCACGAGAACGGGCTTATCGACGGAGCGGTCATCATCACCAAGGATCGGTTGCCCTTGCTCAGGCTGGCACGCGACCTATGGGCTGAGTACCAAGACACGCTGCCCGACCACCTGAAGTCGAGCAGGCTGCCGATCGACCTTTCGACGTCAACCACCACGTCGCTCGACAAGGCCGACATCCGTATGCAGCGCGGAGGGGCGGGCACGTGTCCCGTCCTGATCGTCGGGATCTCGGACGCTACCTGGGACGGCACACGCTTCGACCCGCCAGTCGTCTAGGCAGTCGACGTCTGAGGGCTCCAATAGACTTGCCCGGCTATGACGACACCTCTTCGCGCGGACATCGACCCGACGGTCCCCGTCCCCCTGCCCACGATCGAGGACGGCTTCAAGACGATCCTTGCCGACCCGCCGTGGCGCTTCACGAACCGCACAGGCAAAGTCGCGCCCGAGCACCGTCGCCTCGACCGGTACGACACGATGACGCTGAACGACATCAAGGCAATCCCGGTCGCTGACCATGCGGCTAAGAACGCGCACCTCTACCTATGGGTCCCGAACGCGCTCCTGCCTGAGGGTATGGAGGTCATGAAGGCATGGGGCTTCCGGTACGTGAGCAACGTGGTCTGGGCCAAGCGTCGCAAGGACGGTGGGCCCGACGGACGGGGCGTCGGCTTCTACTTCCGTAACGTAACCGAATTGATCCTGTTCGGCGTGCGCGGGTCCATGCGCACGCTTCCGCCCGCGCGAAGTCAGGTCAACATGATCGAGACGCGGAAGCGCGAACACTCTCGCAAACCCGACGAGCAGTACGAGTTCATCGAGTCTTGCTCCCCCGGCCCGTATCTTGAGATGTTTGCCCGCAATGCCCGGCCCGACTGGCACGTCTGGGGCAACGAGTCCGACGTCGAAGAGGTAAGAGGCAAGGTTCACCGTGGCTACGGCGGCGGAGCGATTGAGCGGCCTTCAAGCGCCGAATAGACGCGCGGCGTGGACGCACGTTTCTGGATCGCAGAATCGGTTCTGTATGCGGCGTCAATCGACGGGAGAACCGTGTCCGGCGATTATTGTCGGATGATTGATTCCGAGAGTCCCGAGTGGGGCACGGGGAAGCGCAGCTTTCTTGAGTCGACGGAACAGGCCGTCATGGCGGAGTTCCCGTTGGCGTCCGACTTGAACAACGAAAGCGTGCGCCGGCATCGGGTACCACCTGCTCGCAGACCGCCGCTGGCCCGGCAGCCGCACAGCACAGGTCGACATGGTCGTCGTCGGCGTCTTCATCGTCGTTACCAAAGCCTGGCGCGAGGTCGCCGTCCACGGTGACCGAATGACCCGCGGCCAGGAGGACGTCACCGACGACATCGTCCGCTTCGCCGACCTCGCGTACAGCACCGACACGGCGCTGGCGGACACAGGCCGGGCGCCCGGCGAAATCCATGCGGTCGCCGCCCTGGCCGGGCAGAAGCGGATGCACACCCGCGTCGCATCACTCGACCTGATCGGGGAAAACGATCTCGTCGGGCACATCACCGAGCGCGGAGCCCGACTGTCGGTGTCCCAACGCCATCAACCGGTTCATCGGTGCACTTGACACCGCCTGGTCAGGACGGGGCCGCGGTCGAGGAAGCCGCACCACGAGCGAGCTGTGATATCTGTTGCTTCATGTCGGTGAAGGGAAGGTTCAACTGCACGACCGTCCGAGATACAGCGGGCCCTGCGATCACCTGGAGCGCACCAGAAGGCACCTCACCCGCCGCGTAGACCAACCACCCCTCTGCCAAGCCGAGCCTTCGGCAGTATGCGGCCATCTGGTACAGATCAGCGTTCGGATACTGCCCGTGCTTCTCGACCTTGTACTTCACGTCGATGCACGCCCGTACCTCCCCGTCGACGAGCCACACCAGGTCCGGTGCGATCTTCACCGCCCTCTCGACGTCGAGCGTCGACTGGTACTGCGACACGAGCACTCCCCCATACGGCTTGAACGCCTCGCGCAGAGCAGCCGACACGAAGTCCTCGAACACCGACCACATGTCGACGAGGAACCCCGATGCGACGACCGACCCGGCACGCTGCTCGACCGACGACCCCGACAGCACGAGTGACGCCGATGCCAGCGCCGACGAGTACCGCGCGTTTCGTCGATCTGCCCGCACCACCGGCACCGGCACCCCGACCGGGATCACCGACACTCCGTCGAGCACCCGCACGATCCGCCGCAGCGCCCCGAGGACATCGGCCGGCACACCTGGCAGTCGCAACAACCGCGTCGCTGCGGTCAGCAGTACCTGGTTCTCGACGATGTCCTCGACGTAGTCATCGAACGACACCTCGACTGGCAGCGGCTGCCCGCCCCGCCGTGTCAGCTGGTCCCCGATCCGCCACCGACCACGCACGAGCGGCAGCGCGTCCTCGCGCGTGACGTACCCACGAAGCGGTCCTCCGGCCAACGCCCGCGAGGCCAGCCGTACGAACGCGTACGCCAATGCCGGCACGAGGTCATCGTCCTCCTCGAACCCGAAGTCGTCCTCGGTCCAGATCGCACTCCCGGCACGGGCGTACCCGAGCATCGCGAACAGCCGCCGCACCGGCGTCTTCGGCTTCAACCACACCGTGTGCCCGGCGATCCGCACGACGCCGACCTTCCGGACACCGCTCACGCGGTACTCGTCGGTGCCAAGCGTCGGTGCGACGGTCGCGATGTTCGCCGTCGCAAGACCGACCGCCACCGCGCGCGGCAGCCGGTGCACCACCGGCTGGTCTGCTTCCCGCAGCTCAATTGTCGACGGAAGCACCTTCGGCCCCGTCCGCAGCGTCGCGTGTCGCCTGGCGACGCAGCGTCGCCAGGCCGTACCGCGCTTCCAGGTCGACGCCTTCGCCGTAGTGGTGCTCCGCCAGGAGCGGCAGGATCTCGTACCGCCACACGTCCTGCAGCCCGGTCCCGGCGAGATCGCGCATCAGGAAGGACGGCCCGACTTTCGCATCGTGGTCCTGGATCTGCGCGTTGAGCCGTGACAACAGGTCGGCACGATCATCCTGGAGGCCTTTGGTCTCCACCCAACGCGACAACACGTTCTGCACGGGCTCGCGTTCGGGGTGCAGCTCGATGAACGCGAAGCGGCGCCGCATGGCGGCGTCGAGCATCGCGATCGAGCGATCGGCGGTGTTCATCGTGCCGATGACGAAGATGTTGCTCGGCAGGGTGAACGGCTCGTCGCTGTAGAGCAGGGAGATCTCGCTGTCGCGGTACTCGAGCAGGAAGTACAGCTCGCCGAAGACCTTCGCTATGTTGCCGCGGTTGATCTCGTCGATGACCAGGAAGTAGTTCGCCTCCGGGTTGGCGGCGGCCGCGTCGGCGAGGCGCCGGAGTGGTCCCTTCCGAAGGGTGAAGGCGAGGTTGCCGCTGTCGTCGTTGGCGACGGGGCGGAAGCCCTCGAAGAAGTCCTCGTACGAGTACGTCGGGTGGAACTGCACGATGGTGGTCTCACCGTCGGTACCGTCCGTCACGTGCTTCGACAGCGCTTGCGCCAAAAAGGTTTTGCCGGTGCCCGGCGGACCGTAGAGGATGACTTGCTTGCGCCGCTCGATGAGGTCGAGGGTGTCCTGTAGCCAGGGCTTCGGCATGTGCAGATCGTCCGCCAACCACTCGGCCGCGTCGGGGAAAGCGGATCGCTCAGTGGTCGGTTCCGGATCGGGCTCGGGCGACGGCGTTGGGTCTGGCTCCGGTCCGGGGACCGGAGCTGACTTCGACTGCCACCGGCTTGCTAGCGGCTCAACGTAGTAGAGCGCCGGGCCTTTGGCTTTCTGCTGCAGCGCGAGAGTGATCTGTTGGAACGCGGCGTCCGCATCGTCGTCCATCTGGCCTTCGACCTCGCCGGCGAAGGCCAACCGAATCGCTTCGCGGTTGTCACTCGACACGACCTCGCCGTAGACGCCTGGATGCACCAGATACAGCAGTTCGTTGCGCTGGGTCGGAAAAGCAGAGCCGGGGAGCGAGTTCACGAAGTCGCGCCAGGCCCACGGGTCCTCCAAAGCATGTTCGCGCTTCTCAGCCGTCAGATCGATCCAGCGGACCGCGCACTCGACGACGAGTGACAGTGCCTTGTAGAGCTGCACCGACATTGCAGTTCCCGGGTTGAACGACCATGAGCGGAACGCCGCGTCGATCTCTGTTGGAATCGTCACCGGGTGTTCCATGGCATCGAGCAGGAACGAGACTCGCTCCCGTTTCTTGCGCTCCCCTGGCGTCTGCAGCGGCAGGATCTGCCAGCAAACAAGTTCGGCCATCAGCAACTTCGCGTCGTCGCTGGCCTCGCCGAACTGGTTGCCGAGCTTCGCCAGGAAGTCCTGGCCGTCCGCTTTGGGTTGAGCCAGAAATCGCTGCCGGAGCTCGTCCGCGACGTCCTGGCGCCAGACCGATCGCCCCGGAGCGAAAACCGAGTCGAGTGCTGCGAGCCCCCTGTCGACAAAGAGACGCTCGGTCGTTCGGATCACTTCCGCTCGCCGATCTGGCGGAACGACTTCCGTGCGCAGCCGAAGTGCAAGATCTTCGCGTTGCGCCTGCTGAAACGCGCGCTCTCGCTCGTTCAGCGTAGTACCGAACTCTTCAAGGGACAGCTCAGGGCGTGCGACGTCGCTGCCCTCATCCGTGACGATCCACTCGCCGCGACGCGGCTTCTCCATGAATCCAGCGTGAACCAGAGCGGTAGTCCCCCACAGGAAGTCCGACTGACCTTGGGGTTCCCCACTGCCGTTGAGCTCTCGCTCGTCGCCTTCGAGTGGGACAAGGTCTTTCACGTGGTCCCAGACCTCGAGTCGTCGACCGACACCCTGCTGATCGAGATATCGCAGCGCTGCGCGGAGTCGCTCGAGTCGGTTTTCGGTACGCGTCATGCGTGGTCCTCGAAGGCGTCGTCGTCTTCTTCGAGCAGGGCTGTCGGCATTGGTAGCCCGTACTTCTCGCTGAGGAACCGCGTTTGGCAGTACCGCTTGGCGTCCTCCGCCAGCTGTCCGAGAACGGCGGCATTCACCCCGGCCCCGATCACGATGCCGACGAAAGGCACGACCTTCGCGACGCTTTGCACGGAAACCCGTCCGCCGTTTACGCCGACCTGTTGCATCAGCTTCTCAAGAGCGGCCAGGAGCCGGTGGTCGGCGCGGAGTTTGTTCGACCATCGGACTCGGTCTTTCGCTGCCCACGCCGCTCGCGATGCATCCCTTATCGGACCTGCCTTGGCGGCCTGTGCGATGAACGACCTTCGGACGATCCGCTGGATGAACTCTTGCTCCTCAGGGTCCTTCGCGTCGTATCCGTACGAGTACGCCACACGAGCTGCGATGGAGACGCTCAGAGCCTGCACAACAACGATGTCTGCAGTGATCGCGATCGGGATACCCGCTACTGGTACCAGTGCGAGTGCTCCCATCGCACCGCCTTCAACGGCTCCGGCCGATCTCCAGCGCAGGGTGTTGAGCGTCAGGAGGCGATCACAGTCTCGGAGGTCACGCCAGCGAAGGTCAGTGAACGCCTCGACGTCGAATCCGCGCTTACGAGCGAGTTCTTCCACCGCCTTAGGGTCATTCAGCTCGACGACCCAGTCGTTCACGAGGTTCAGGAGAGCCACCGCCGACTCGAAGGCCGGCTTTATTGCCGCATCCGCGACGGCGGTGCTTGCGCGGCGGATGGGCTCCTTGATCGGTTCCGGAACCTTCTCGACGACGCGACCAGCGCCCTTCCGCGCCGCGGCCCCTCCACGGTCGATCGCCTCGCTCACCCAGTTCGGCAACCCGCGAGCGTTGTTGCGTTTTTCCCAGTAGGTCCCCAGCCCGTCCCAGACCTTCTCTTCATACGCGCTCATTCGTCGGTCGTGGACGACTACTTCACTCATGCTGTGGTCCTCCCGGCTTGTGCCACTCGAGACATTCTGGCGGACTCGCGCGACGTTTCGTCACTTCCTTCAAAACTCCGCGTCGTGAGTACGGCATCCCGCACAGTTCAGAAGCGATGTGCACTCTGCAGTCGCCTCAGTAAGACGACTACTGTCGCCCCGCCGTCCCAGCGGAGCTACTGAGCCGCCGTCGGAACCAGCTGAGTGAATCAGCGCCACGCACACCGAGGTAGCAGGCGATGGGTTGCACGGCCCACCCCGAACGGGTGCTAGACGGCCTGCCAATTCCCGACCAGGATTGACGGCGGAAAACAGGAACGAAGTTAAGGGGCGCTCAGTGCTGCGCAGAGCCGAGAACGTGACGATGAGGCACCGCGTGAACCTCTTCACTCGGAGGGGTCGGGTCGAGCTCACCGTTGGCCGCTCGACGTACTACGTCGGGTCGAAGCTACGGAAAGACGAGCTCTCCGCTGCCTTCGCGACATCAAACCGCAACCCGGTGAAGGTCGGACGTGTCAAGGAGCGCCAGTACTGGTGGTTCCGCGGCCGTTGGTTCTGGGACAACGACAATCTGCTGCCGGAGCAGGTCTTCGCGCTTCTCGAGACACGCGACCGTCGGCAGGCCTCGACCATCGCTCGAGCCCACACCATCGCCAACAGCCCTTCGCAGCCCGTGCAGTACCGTCGAGGCGCGATCCCGCGGGATGTGAAGCAACTCGTTTGGGCTCGCGACGGTGGCCGATGCGGCACCTGCGGCTCGACCTCCGAGTTGCAGTTCGATCACATCATCCCGGTGTCGCGAGGCGGAAGCAGCGAGCCAGAGAACCTGCAGGTGCTGTGCGGGCCGTGCAATCGCCGGAAGGGTGCCGCGGTTGGCTGAGCGCTCGCTGCGGACGGACGATGCCTAGGTTGTTTGCATGAGTCTAGATCTCCTCAGGTCCATCTGAACGATGCAGGACAGGCGCTGCGAGCCAATCCATTTCCTGTTAGCTCGGCCGAGCGGATGCCGACCGGTCCGGGTCTCTATGCGGTCTGGTCCAACGAGGAAACGTGGTCTGAACTCGGACTTGAGTGGCGGGGACCGATCACTCCGCTCTATGTCGGCAAGGCCGAGGAAAGCCTTCGCAAACGTGAGGTCGATACGCACTTCGCCGCGGGGAGTAGTTCGGCCTCGAAGACGGGGTCGTCCACGGTGCGCCGCTCCTTCGCAGCACTCCTGGCACCGTCCTTGGGCTTCCGGGCCATCCCGAGGAACGTCGAGAAGCCGCGGCACTTCTCGAACTACGCCCTACGCTCGGACGATGACCTCCGTCTGACCGCGTGGATGCACGAACACCTCCTGCTGTCCGCGTGGGCAAAGACTGCGGAGTTGGCTGCTCCTCTCCGCTCGCTGGAGGCACCCGTCATCGGCGAATGGGATCCGCCGATCAACATTCAGGGCGCCGCGAGCTCTCGCGCTGGGCTCAAAGCCGCACGCTCGGTGCTGAGTGCACAAGCGCGGTCTTGGACGAACTGACCTCCACGGGAGCCCGCACGCTCTGACTGTCTTGTCGGGCCACCTACCGGTTGGACACCTGCTCGACGTGGGCGAAGCACGAGAGCCTTGCCACCGAACGACGGAAGGCGCGGCACCAACCGGCGCCGCGCCTCCCGTCCATCACCACGTCTTCAACTCACCAAGTCAGCACAAACCGCCCCCGCCTCCCCCGGCCTCCAACCGCTCATGCGCCTCCACAGCCCGAGCAGCTGGCAGCACCTCGGCGACCCGCGGCGTCAACGTCCCACTCTCCACCGCATGCCGCAGCTGCTCGAGCTTGTCGAACGACCGGTACTCCGAGAAGACCATGACCTGCACGAACTCGATCCCCCGAGCCCCGTTGCCCTGCCACCCCGCACGTCGAAGAACACTCCGCCGTCGCGAACGGCGTCCACCACCTCGTCGCGCTGCACGGCGTCGGCGAGCGCATCGACCCCGTCCGGCACGAGCGCACGGACAGCGGAAGCGAAGGAAGCACCACGTGGTCCGGCCCGAGCGACCGCACCAGCGCTTCGTCCGCCGGAGCAGCATCCGCGATCACGGTCAGCCCGGCGGCCTTCGCCAGCTGCACCACGTAGTTCCCGAGCAGCCCCGCGGCACCGGTCACGGCGAGCGTCTGCCCCGGCGCGAGCGAGGCGTGCGACAGGATTTGCAACGCCGTCAGCCCGTTCATGGGCACGGTAGCCGCAGCCTCGATCGACGTCCCGCGAGGGATCCGTGTGAACGACCCCACCGGCGTGACGAGCTCCTGCACGTAGGCGCCACCATGGGCACTGAGCGGCAACGCCATCGCCATGACCTCGTCGCCGACCTGCCAGCCGGTGGCGTTGGGCCCGACCTCGTCGATGACGCCGGCGCAGTCCATCCCCGGCACGTACGGCGGCGAGGCCTGCGAGCTGTCCCGCTGGCCGGCACGCACCCCCGTGTCGGTCGGGTTCACGGCGAACGCCTGCACCCGGATCCGCACGGACCCCGAACCGGCGTGTGGTTCCGGAACATCGTGGACTCCCCTGATCCAGCTGCGGGAGGCCCAGCGGCGGAAGGACCCGGCGGCCGGGCAGCCTCAGCGCACCGTGCAGGAGCGGCCGACCGGGGTCAGTCCCACGTCGCCAGCGCCACGATCATCGAGATCGGCAGCGACACCGCGAGCACGATCCCGACGACGATCGCCAGAGTCCTCGCTGTCCGGACGCCCTGCTGCCCGACCCACACGAGCAGCAGGATCGCCACGAGGTAGACCGGCACGACGAGCAGCAGCGGCACGAACCCGAGCCCGGTCCACTCCACGAGCGCGCCAGCGAGCAGTTCGTACCCGGTGCACGCTGCCGACACCGCGAGCGCGACCCGCACCTGGGTCGATGCTCGGTGGTTCGGGACAGCGGTCTCGTCCTGCTCACTCATCGTCGTACCCGTTGCCGGGCCCTCCCGCCAGGCAGGTCGTCTCGACCATCACGTCGCCGGAGGCCCTGGTCACGCTTGCGTTCGCCTCCGCGAGCCAGTCGTCCCCGAGCGCTCGGATGTCCCAGCCGGACGGGTCGGCGTCGCGGAGCCCGGCCTCGCGCAGCACCTCGCGCACGGGAGCCAGTCGCCGCTCGACCTCGTCTGCTGGCAATTGATCGGCTTGCCGCTCGGCATCTGTCTGCGGCTCGCCCTCCGGGTCGGAGGGCACCGACCATCGCCACATGTACTGCGTGCCCTCCTGCAGGTTCGACAGCGGGCACTCGAGGGTGACCTGGACGACGTCCTGGGAACGCACGTCTTCGCCCAGCGCGCGCACGGCGCGCTCCCCGACGCCCGCGAGTTCCTGCTCCGCCTCCGTCTGCGTCATGCTCGTCTCGAGCTCGGTGAGCGGCTGCGCACGTCGCTCGGCATCCGCAGCCCAGCTCTTCGCCGCCCCCGTCGTCGGGTACCCGAGCGTCCCGGCCGCGAGGACGGCGAACACGGCGCACGCCACCGGCCCGACCAGCGTGACTGATCGGTCCCGCCGTCGCTGCATTAGCAGCACGACGACCCCGGTGAGCGGCACCCCTGCGCACACCACCGTCACCACGACGTCACCGATCGTCTGCGCCGAGAGCGACCGGTTCGAGCTGTCGACGCCGTTGTACCCGGCGAGCGCGACGAGCAGCCACGCGATCCACCCGGCGGGCAGCAGCAGACCACTCAGCACGATCCACCCGATGCCGTTCCGCCGCTTCGGCGGCGACCACGCGCTGTCGTCGACCATTGGTCCCCCGTTCCCCACATCCACCGTACCGACTGACGGGAGGCGCAGCACCAGCCCGCCACGCGCCTGACGTCCAGCAGGGACACACCGACCCATCACCGACCCGCCCGGACCCGCCTACGCTCGAAGTGATGCCCGCACCACGCACGACCCGCGACTCGACCACAGCCCTCGTCCCCACCACCACGAGCGACGGCTTCATCCGCGTCCGCGGCGCTCGCGAGAACAACCTCCGCGACGTCGACGTCGACATCCCCCGCGACCGCATCGTCGCCTTCACGGGCATCTCCGGCTCCGGTAAGTCGAGCCTCGCGTTCGGCACCGTCTTCGCCGAGGCACAGCGCCGTTTCCTCGAATCAGTGGCCCCCTACGCTCGCCGCCTCATCGCGCAGGGTTCGACCCCGCACGTGGAGTCGATCACGGGCCTCCCGCCGGCCGTGGCCCTGCAGCAGCGCCGCGGAGCCCAGAGCTCCCGGTCGACGGTGGGCACGCTCACGACGCTGAGCAACTCGACCCGCATGCTCTACTCCCGTGCCGGCACCTACCCGGAGGGCGCGGAGCAGCTGTACTCGGACTCGTTCTCCCCGAACACCGTCGCCGGCGCCTGCCCGCGATGCCACGGGTTGGGCGTCGCGCACGAGGTGACCGAGGCCTCCGCCGTCCGTGACCCGTCGTTGAGCATCCGCGACGGTGCGATCACGGCGTGGCCTGGAGCGTGGCAGGGCAAGAACCTGCGCGACGTGACGGCTGGCCTGGGCTACGACATCGAGCGACCGTGGCGGGAGTTGCCACAGGCGGACCGCGACTGGCTGCTCTTCACCGAGGAGCAGCCGGTGGTCGAGGTGCACCCGAAACGCGACCGGGTTGCGAAGCCGTACAAGGGGAAGTTCTGGAGCGCACGCCAGTTCGTCCTGCACACGCTCGCGGACTCGCAGAGCGAGTCACAGCGGAACAAGGTCCTGCAGTTCGTCGAGTCCGGTCCGTGCACGCTGTGCGGTGGTTCGGGGCTGACGCGGGCGGCTCTCGCGGTGACCTTCGGCGGGATGACGATCGCCGACCTCAACGCCCTGCCGCTGTCCGACGTCGCCGAGGTCCTCCGCCCCACGGCTGAGCTGACCGACGCTGCCGCCGCCACCTCACGCACCACCTCGGGCGAGCGCACCGAGGTCGCCGTGGCCATCGCCCGCGACCTGCTCGGCCGCGTCGAGGTGCTCACCGGTCTCGGCCTCGGCTACCTGAGCCTCGACCGCGCGACGCCGACGCTCTCCCCCGGCGAGATGCAGCGCCTCCGCATCGCGACCCAGCTGCGGAGCGGCCTGTTCGGGGTCGTCTACGTCCTCGACGAGCCGAGCGCGGGCCTCCACCCCGCCGATGCCGAGCCCCTGATCCAGGTCCTGGAGGACCTCCGCGCCAGCGGCAACAGCGTCTTCGTCGTCGAGCACGACATGCGCATCGTCCGGCAGGCGGACTGGATCGTCGACGTCGGTCCGGGTGCGGGCACGGCCGGCGGTACCGTCCTGTACAGCGGACCGGTCGACGGCCTGGCTGACGTCGAGGCGTCCGTCACCCGCCGGTTCCTGCAGCCGCGGGGCTCCGACCGGGAGGCCCGCCCCACCCGCACGCCGATCGGCACCCTGGCACTGCGCGACGTCACGCGCCACAACCTCCGCGGGCTGGACGTCGACCTGCCGCTCGGGGTCTTCACCGCCGTCACCGGCGTCTCCGGCTCCGGCAAGTCCTCACTGGTCGGCGGGGTACTGCCTGCCCTGGCGGTCGACCACCCGACGGTCAGCCGCGTGGTGGAGGTCGACCAGAAGCCGATCGGCCGGACGCCCCGGTCGAACCTCGCCACGTACACCGGGCTGTTCGACGCGGTGCGGACGGCGTTCGCGGCGACCGACGACGCGAAGGCCCGCGGCTGGACCGCCGGACGGTTCTCCTTCAACGTCGCGGGCGGCCGGTGCGAGGTCTGCCAGGGCGAGGGCTCGGTCTCCGTGGAACTGCTGTTCCTGCCGGGGAGCTGGGCACCATGCCCGGAGTGCCACGGTTCCCGCTACAACGACGAGACGCTCGAGGTCCGCTGGAACGGATCGACCATCGCCGACGTCCTCGGCATGACCGTCGACGAGGCCACTCCGTTCCTCGCAGCGATCCCCGCCGCCGCCCGCGCACTCGACGCCCTGGGCCAGGTCGGGCTCGGCTACCTGCGACTCGGGCAGCCCGCACCGGAACTGTCCGGCGGCGAGGCCCAGCGCATCAAGCTCGCCACCGAACTGCAGCGCGCTCGCTCCGGCCACACGCTCTACGTCCTCGACGAGCCGACCACGGGCCTGCACCCGGCCGACGTCGAGCGCCTGACGGAACAGCTGTCCCAGCTGACGGATGCCGGCAACACGGTCGTCGTCGTGGAGCACTCGATGTCGGTCGTCGCCGCAGCCGACCACGTCATCGACATGGGGCCGTCCGGAGGCGACGCCGGTGGCCAGGTCGTGGCGGCCGGCACGCCCACCGAGGTCGCGGCCTCCCCGGACAGCCGCACGGCCCCGTACCTCCGCGCCGAACTCGGTCTCTGACCGAAGCCGTCGCCGGACGGGAGGCGCGGCGCGGTCCCGCCCCGCGCCTCCCGTCCGACGTTGTCCACAGACTTCAGGATCGCGCGGCGTCCGCCGCCGCCTCCGCGGTACCGTCCCGGGATGCAGCACTGGGAGGCAGACGAGGAGCGCAGCCGCCACATGGCCCGCTTCGTACGACGGGACACCGCGCCTGAGCTCGCGCTCCGTCGGGCCCTGCACGCTCGCGGTCGCCGCTTCTTCGTCGACCGTCGGATCAGCAGCCGGACGAGGGCGCGCGCCGACCTCGTCTTCCCCCGCGTTCGTGTGGCCGTCTTCGTCGACGGCTGCTTCTGGCACTGGTGCGAGGAGCACGCGCACCCGCCGAAGGCCAACGCCGAGCTGTGGCGGGCGAAGTTGCTGGCCAACCGGCAACGTGACGCGTCGCACGACGCCGTACACCGCAGCGAAGGATGGGTCGTCATCCGGATCTGGGAGCACCAGGACGTCGAGGGCGCAGCGGACGTCGTGGAGGCCGCGCTGGATCTGTGGGACCGCATCGCGTCACGCCGACTCGGGCGCACTCACCCCACCGCGGCGAACGCCTCCCGCGCAGCCGCGGCGTCCTCGGCCGGCGGCCGGCCGTACGCCTCCCGGTAGTCCCGTGAGAAGTGCGACGCACTGCGGTAGCCGACCGCCACCGCAGCGCGCGCCGCGGTCTCGCCGAGCAGGACCATCCGCCGCCGTGCCTCCCCCAGCCGCGCACGCTTGAGCTACTGCGGGGTGGACATCCTCGACGTCGACGGCGGCCTCGTGGCGACGCGGCTGGGCTAGGCACGCTCACGGAGGCGCGCCGATGACGGACGGGAGGCCCGGGACCAGTCGGTCCCGGGCCTCCCGTCCGTGACGTGGTGACTCCCGTCACACGGCGACACCCGTCACCTGCGGACCTCCGTCACCAGGTCAACACGAACCGGCCTCGAGTCCCGCCGGCTTCGAGGCATTGGTGCGCCTCGGCGGCACGCGCGGCGGGCAGCACCTCGGCGACGCGGGGAACGATCGTGCCGCCCTCGACCGCCTGTCGGAGCCGCTCGAGCTTGTCGAACGACCGGTACTCGCGGAAGACCATGACCTGCTCGAAGCGGATGCCGTCCGTGCCGTTGCCCTGCCAACCGCGGACGTCGAGGAAGACGCCACCGTGGCGGAGGGCCGGGACGACGACGTCCCGCTGGACAGCACAGTCCGCGAGGGCGTCGGCACCCTCGGGAACGATGGCCCGGACTGCATCGGCGAACGCATCGCCCCGAGGAACGACGTGATCCGCCCCGAGCGAGTGCACGAGCGCCTCGTCCTGCTCGGACGTGTCCGCGATGACGGTGATCCCGGCGGCCTTGGCGAGCTGCACGACGTAGTTGCCGAGGAGGCCCGCGGCACCGGTCACGGCGAGGGTCTGGCCGCGCTCCAGGCCGGCGAGCTCGAGGATCTGGATGGCGGTGAGGCCGTTCATCGGGACGGTGGACGCGAGTTCGATCGAGGTGCTGCGTGGGATGCGGGTGAACGACCCGACCGGTGCGACCAGGTGCTCGACGTAGGCGCCGCCGTGGCCGGTGAGGGGTAGCGCGATGGCCATGACCTCGTCGCCGACAGCCCAACCCTCGACGTCGGGACCGACCTCGTCGATCACACCCGCTGCGTCCATCCCGGGGACGTAGGGCGGAGCGGCTGCGCTCGAGTCCCGCTCCCCTGCGCGCACTCCGGTGTCAGTGGGGTGCACCGCGAACGCTCGGACGGCGATCCGCACGGACCCGCTGCCGGCGTGGACGTCCTGGACCTCGTGGACGGCGAGGGCCTCGGGCCCTCCGAACTGTGTGACTCCGACGACCTGCATGCATCCGGTCTACCGGCTGCGGCGAACGCGGTGTCTAGGCAGCGAGCGATGAGGCCGACAAATGCAGAAAACCCCTGACAGAGGGAGCGGATGCTCCCCGTGTCAGGGGTTTTCATGAGGAGAAGTCCGGCGGCGTCCTACTCTCCCACAAGGTCCCCCTTGCAGTACCATCGGCGCTGAGAGGCTTAGCTTCCGGGTTCGGAATGTGACCGGGCGTTTCCCTCTCGCTAT
>NZ_QKSK01000014.1:0-80159 GCF_003234145.1 Curtobacterium sp. MCPF17_011 | reverse complement strand
AGGCGGGACGGGGCGAGGCGGGACGGGGCGAGCGGGCGGAATGCAACGGTCCTCTCCCCGCCCGCCACGGAGTTCCGCCCGCTCGCCGTCCTGGGGACGGGAGGCGCACCACCCGGCCGCCACGCGCCTCCTGTCCGCCTTGGGGTGAACGGGTGGAAAGGGGCGGTGCCATCGGCCGCGGCGGCGCGTTCCCGCCCGCTCGCACCCGCGTGTTGACTCGAACCGGGCCCGCTCCGACCAGCGGGCGGAAACGGGCGGTACCATTCGCCGCGGCGGCGCGTTTCCGCCCGCTCGCACCCGCGTGTTGACTCGAACGGGGCCCGCTCCGACGAGCGGGCGGAAACGGGCGGTGCCATTCGCCGCGGCGGCGCGTTTCCGCCCGCTCGCGTGCGGGGGACGGGAGGCGCGGGGCCAGGCCGCCGCGGGCCTCCGGGCCGCCAGCTGCCCAGTGGGCGGCAGGCGAACGGGCGCAAAGCGGCGCACGTACGGCGCGCGCGCCGCCTTTCCGCCCGCTCGCACTCGAGGCGGAGTCCATCTGGTGAGCGGGCGCAAGAGCAGAGTGTGCGCGCGACGCACCCTGGTACTCCGCCCGCTCGCGTGAGCCGGACGGGAGGCGCGGGGCCAGCCCGCCGCGTACCTCCCGTCCGGCAGACGGCGAGCGGGCACGAACCCGTGGTGCGACCGTCACGCACCCTGGCATTCCGCCCGCTCACGCCCGAGAGCGGACGGGAGGCGCGGGACCAGGCCGCCAGCCGCCTCCGTCCGGCAGACGGCGAGCGGGCGGGAACGCGTGGTACGACGGTGAGGCACCCTGACATTCCGCCCGCTCGCCCCCAGCGGACGGGCACACCCGGCAACGCGACAGCGGCCGGCCCGGAGGCCGACCGCTGTCGGATGGGTCGCGCGGTGCCTCAGTGGAAGGCGGGCACGATCAGGTAGATGCCGTAGAGCACGGCCGCACCGCAGAGCACGAAGCAGACCACGGCGAGCGCCCGCAGCATCCGGACGGCCGACGCCGCAGCGTTCGGGTCCGGGAATCCTGCGGTGGCCGGGCCGATCGTGCCGTCGTCCTTCACGGTGTACTTGCCGGCCCGGGTGTCTGCGGCGCTCCAGAAGCGGAGGCCAACGGAGTACACCGAGACGACGAAGCACGCCGAGACGACGGCGACGAGTGCCACGAGGAGGAACGCCCCCCAGTCGATGCCCATCAGCAGGTCCTTCCAAGCCGGAACGCCCCGCGGCGTCCGTCAGTGGCGATGCCCATCAGCAGGTCCTTCCAAGCCGGAACGCCCCGCGGCGTCCGTCAGTGGCGATGCCCATCAGCAGGTCCTTCCAAGCCGGAACGCCCCGCGGCGTCCGTCAGTGGCGATGCCCATCAGCAGGTCCTTCCAAGCCGGAACGCCCCGCGGCGTCCGTCAGTGGCGATGCCCATCAGCAGGTCCTTCCAAGCCGGAACGCCCCGCGGCGTCCGTCAGTGGCGATGCCCATCAGCGACGGCCTCCCTTGCGTCCGGCCATGCGGCGGAGCGTCCGCTCACGGCTCAGTTCGGCGCGGCGGGCGGCGACGGCCTCGGCACGCTTCTTGCGCTGCAGTCCGCGCTGCTCCTTGCGGGTCAGCACGGCGTTCGCGGCGACGTCGATCTCGATGGCCGAGGCGTGCTCGTGCGGCTTGCGGAGCGACCAAAGGTACAGGCCGAGGATCACGATCGCACCGACGACCGCGTCGATCACCAGGCCGATCACGCCGAAGCGGGCGAAGCCCGACGCGACTGCGCCGACCGCAGCCGCCGCCGGCAGGGTGATGAACCAGGCGATGACGATCTTGCCCGCGGTCGACCACTGGATCTTCGATCCGCGCCGACCGAGTCCGGCACCGATGATCGAGCCGGAGGACACCTGCGTGGTGGAGAGCGCGAAGCCGAGGTGGCTCGAGGCCAGGATGGTCGCCGCGGTCGAGGCTTCGGCCGCGAACCCCTGCGTGGCACGGATCTCGGTGATGCCGGAACCGAGGGTCCGGATGATCCGCCACCCGCCGGTGTAGGTACCGAGTGCGATCGCGAGCGCGCAGGCCACGACGACCCAGAACTGCACGCCCTGGTCCGCCGACTGCGCACCAGACGCGATGAGTGTGAGCGTGATGACGCCCATCGTCTTCTGCGCGTCGTTCGTGCCGTGTGCGAGCGACACCATCGACGAGGTGAAGATCTGGCCGATCCGGAACCCGCCGCGCTCGTTCGGGAACACCGGACGCCGCGTGATCCGGTACGCGATCCGCGTGGCGAGCAGCGACACCAGCGACGCGATCACCGGCGACAGGAAGGCGGGGATGATCACCACCGTCAGCAGCGCCGCGTAGTTCACCGAGTCGAAGCCGGCCCCGACGATGGCGGCGCCGATGAGGCCGCCGAAGAGCGCGTGCGAGGACGACGACGGCAGGCCGCGCAGCCAGGTGATCATGTTCCAGACCACCGCGCCGATCAGTCCCGCGAAGATCATCTCCGGACTGATGGCGACGCCACCGGGTCCCTCGTTGATGAGCCCGTGCGAGATCGACGTCGCCACAGCAGTGCTGAGGAACGCCCCGACGAGGTTGAGCACCGCTGCGACGGAGACCGCCACCGTGGGCTTCATGGCGCCGGTCGCGATCGGGGTCGCCATTGCGTTGGCGGTGTCGTGAAAACCGTTTGTGAAGTCGAAGAAGAGGGCCAACGCAATGACCAGGACGACTATGAGCGTGATGTCCACCGCGGGCAAGTGTCCCAGGCGAGCGGGCATCGAGCAAGCCGAACGGACACCTGTCGTTCATCTGGCCTTCACGTTCGCTCAGGTCCGCGGCTCCGGGATGGGAAGATGGCCCCGTGGACATCGCCGAGTTGCTCATCCTGCTGGTCGGATCACTCGCCGTCACGGGGTTCGCTCGGGCCTGGGGACTCCCGGCACCGCTGCTCGTCACCGCCGTCGCCCTGGGCGTGTCGTTCATCCCCGGACTGCCGCACATCGAGATCGACTCAGAGGTGATCCTCACGGTCGTCCTGCCGCCACTGCTCTACTCGGCGGCGCTCGACGTGTCGTGGCAGAGCTTCCGCGGCTCGATCAAGCAGATCCGACGGCTCGGGATCTTCCTGGTCATCGTCACGGCGCTCGCGGTCGGGCTGGCCGCGTACCTGATCATCCCCGACATGACGTGGCCCGCCGCGATCCTCCTGGGCGCCATCGTCGCCCCGCCGGACGCGGTGTCCGCCGCGGCCATCGGACGGAAGCTCGGGCTCCCCCGACGCGTGATGACGGTGCTCTCCGGCGAGAGCCTGATCAACGACGCGGCGTCCCTGACGCTGGTCCGGGTGTTCACGCTGATCATCGCCGGGGCCTCGTTGACGATCTGGCAGGACCTCGCGATCTTCGGCCTCGCGATCGGCGTCGGACTCGTCGTCGGCGGGGTCCTCGGCGTCCTCGTGCACTGGATCCGGATGCGGATCAACGACCCGGTGGTCGAGACGATCATGAGCATCCTGCTGCCGTTCGTGGCGTACATCCTGGCCGAGGAGCTGTCCGGCTCCGGCGTGATCGCGGTCGTCACCGCCGGGCTCTACATCGGCTACAACTCGCCGAAGGAGGGGTACGCGACCCGACTGCAGGAACGCCCGCTCTGGACGAGCATCGACGTCATCCTCGAGGGTTTCGTCTTCGCACTGATCGGACTGCAGCTCAACACGGTCGTGCAGGACCTGGTGGAGAGTGAACGCAGCCTCGGCCAGACCCTGACCGCCGCTGCCGTCGTGCTCGCGGTCGTGATCCTGGTCCGACCGCTGTTCATCTTCGAGTCGTACGCGCGGAACCGCCTCCACGGCCGCTTCATCCGTCCCCTGCGCGTCCGGTTGTCCCGAGGACACCGTTCCCTGCGCTGGATCCGCGGCACGGCCGAACCGAGACTGAACTGGCGCGAGCTGACGGTGATCTCCTGGACCGGCATGCGCGGGGTGGTGACCCTCGCCGCCGCCGTGTCCGTCGTCGCGAGCCCGACGCAGATCCCGGCGCAGGACACGATCTTCGTGATCGCGTTCATCGTCACCGTCGGCACCCTCCTGCTGCAGGGGCTGACGCTGCCGTTCGTGATCCGCGCCCTCAGGGTGCAGGACCCGGCCGAGGACGACAAGGACCGACGCAGCGAGATGCTGCTCAACCAGCGGACGACCGTCGCCGCGATCGAGCTGCTCGACCGACGTCGGCCGGAATGGGGCACCCGGTACGGTCCGGAAGCGACCGACAAGGTCCTCGCCCGTCTGAAGGCCCGTCTCGAACGCCAGGCGGAGACGTTCCGGCAGGACGCAGAAGAAGAGGAGTCCGAGGACCGCAGGACCTCGGTTCGGCTCCGCGGGACGCAGATCCAGGACATCCGCCGCGAGCTGCTCGACCGCCGACGCGAGATCGTCCTCGAGGAACGCGAGAAGGGCAACCTCGACGAGGAGGTCATGCGCCGCGTGCTCGTGACCCTCGACGCTGAAGAGCTCGCGATGGACTCGGCGCAGGCGTCCCGCAGCCGTTCCTGACCTGCCCGCACCCTGGCGCCCGGGCGTACCCTGGAACGCCAGACGACGAGACAGGAGCGCACCGCCGAGTGAGCACGCCGCGGAACCAAGCACGCAGGAACAACGACCTCCCGACGCGCAGCGCCGACGACACAGCGCGGGTCGCGCACGAGCGGTCACGGCCGGTCCACCGCCCCGGCCGGGAGGCGCGCCCCACTCCGCCTCCGAAGCAACACATCGGCCGCTACCGCCGTTGGTACGCCACGTTGCACCCGTCGCTGCAGCTCATCGGGCTCCAGCTGTGGATGCCGCTGTTCTTCATCGTCGGGTTCTGCCTCTGCTACGTGTTCGCGTTCCACGCCCCGCATCCGCACGACGTCCCGATCGGCATCGTCGGCAGCGACCAGACGTTCATCGGGGCCGTGCAGAAGGCGCTCCCCGGCGAGTACCTCTTCTCGTCCTACGACTCGCTCGCCGGCGCGAAGCGCGACGTCGTCGCCGGGACGATCGCCGTCGCCTACGACCCGTCGGCCAACGAGCTGTTCAAGGCCAGCGCGCACCAGTTCCAGGTCGCGAGCCTGGTGCCCGCCACGCTGACCGCGGTGCTCACCGGCGCGGGACTGGCCGCCCCTCGAGTGACCGAGCTCGCTCCCCTGCCGGCCTACGACGAGTACGGCACGGTCGCGATGTACGTGATGCTCGCGTGGTGCATCGGCGGCTACATGGTCGCGATGTTCATCGGCATCATGGGCGGCCCGCTGCGTCACCGGACGCGCATGACGGTCATCGTCACCGGTGGGCTGGTCATCTCGCTCATCACGAACACCCTCGCCGGCCCCGTCGTCGGCGCGATCCACGGGCACTTCATCCCGCTCGTCCTCATCGCCTGGGGCTGGATCGTGGCGATCGGCCTGGCGGTGAACGGCCTGAGCTACTTCGTCGGCCGGTTCATCGCCGCGCCGGCCATGATCTGCTTCGTCTTCCTGTCGATGCCGTCCTCCGGTGGCGCCTACCCGAAGTGGTTCATGCCGGAGCCGTTCGCGTGGCTCAACAACGTCGTGGTCGGCTCGAGCATGGTCGACATGATCAAGCACCAGCTCTACGGCGTCGGCCCGGGCCCGGAGCGCGGCCTGGTCACGATGGGCTGCTACGCCGCCGCCGGGCTCGTCCTGATGTTCCTCGGCAAGAAGTGGTGGGAACGCCGCCGGATCCGCGCGATCGTCACCGGCCGGACCACGATGTTCCAGGACGCGAACACCGCGAACCGCGAGTTCCTGGGCCGTGAGCGTGACGCCGAGCTCGAGCGGAACGGCCTCATCTCGACCGAGACCGGCACGCTGGAGGTCCTGCGCGACGACGACTGGGAGGACGAACGCGCCGCCGGTGACGTCTTCACGGGCGGCCGCGACGGGCTCGAGAACCAGCCGCTGAACCCCCGTCGATGAGCGCCCGAGCGAGGGCTATCCTGATCCGATCATGACCCGTACCGCCTGGCACCGCCTCCTCATGACGATCGTCGTCGTCTTCCTCGTCATCGCGGCGCTGTCCTACGTCACGAGCATCGTGCTCGCGCCGAGCGGTGGCCGCAGCGTCGCCGGGCTCTGGGACGGCTGGGCGATGTTCGCGCTCGTCGCCGCGATCGTGTTCGGCGTCGTCGACTTCTTCGTCCGGCCGCTCGGCGGACGGAGCGGGGACGCGGACGTGATGGCCGAGGCCGAAGCCGCGCGCACCGGCAACACCCCGACGCAGCGCGCACGCTGACGAGCGCCGGCGGTCAGAGCGTCAGGACGGCGGTACCGGGCAGCGCGATCAGGCCGGTTCGCCGATCCCCGTCCCGGTGAACCCGGCGACCGAGGCGTTGTCCTCCGCGAACACCACCCGCGCATCGACCCGCCCGCCAGCCAGGACCCCGGGCAGCCAGTAGCGCGCGTCGTCCCACATCGCGTCGTACGGCACGGCGCCCACCGGCACCCAGCTGGGCTCCAACTCGTCACCGCCCGACGGGTCGCCCTGCCAGCGGTGGCAGACGAAGACGTCCGAGACCTGGGACCAGGAGGGGCGGAACGGGAACCGGTAGTCCAACGTGCCACGGGCCTCCAGGTCGGCCGGGTCGATGCGGAGGCCCACCTCCTCCGCCACCTCGCGCACGGCGGTCTCGGCCGCTGTCTCGACCCCCTCGCGCTTGCCGCCCGGTCCGACCACGCGGCCGGTGCCGAGGCCCCGCCGCTTCTCGCCGAGCAGCACCTCCGGCCCGTCCGCGCCGTCCCGCAGGAGGTACACGACGACGACGGCCGGGTGCTGGGACTTGCTCTCGTCGCGCTCGGTCATGTGTCCAGTGTGGCCGATCGGATGACGTACGCTCGATGCATGGCAGGCGTGCTGTGGGGGCGTCATGGCTGAGTCTCGCAGGACGGGGCGCAGCCTCGAGGTGCTGCGCGCCGAAGCCGCCGAGGAGATCTCGGTCATCGTCGAACACCGGTGTCGGCAGGGTGACGATCCCTGGGACTTCATGCACACGCTGCCGAGCGTCGACGAGCAGGTCGTGCTGATCCTCCGCGCCGAGGCGATGGAACTCGACGTCCGCATCGGCCAGCGCAGCGCACAGTGGTCGTCGCACCCGGCATCCGGGCACGGCACCGAGCACGGCGAGGAGTACCACCGCCTCCGCCGCATCGCGCTCCAGCACCCGGAACTCACCGAGGCCGTGTGGAAGCTCATGGACGCACTGCCCGGTGGTCGCTGACGCCCGCCTGGGGTTGGATGGGGGCATGACCGACACCGTCCTCGCCGTCCTGAACCAGCCCTCCCGCGCCGCCGCGCCGCACGACCCGGAGGCGGAGGCCTTCACGTGGGTGAAGCCGCTCGAGGAGCACATCCAGGTGATGGACCTCGGCCTGACCCGGGGTGACGGTGTGTTCGAGACGATCACGGTCATCGACGGTCGTCCGCAGGCACTCGAGGCGCACCTCGCCCGCTTTGGTCGGTCCGCCGCCAAGCTCGACCTGCCGGAGCCGGACCTCGACGCCTGGCGACAGGCGATCGAGGCGGTCTGCGCACGCCTGGACCCGGTGCGCGAGGCGTACGCGAAGACCGTCCTGACGCGCGGGGTCGAGGGCCTCGGTCGTCCGACCGGCTGGGTCTACGCGGCCCCCTCCGCCGACCAGACCCGCGACCGCACCGAGGGCATCGGGGTCGTCACGCTGGACCGCGGCTACCGGCACGACGTCGAGCGGACCTCGCCCTGGCTGCTGCAGGGCGCGAAGACGCTGTCGTACGCGATCAACATGGCCGCCCTCCGCGAGGCCGTCCGCCGCGGTGCCGACGATGCGCTCTTCGTCTCGACCGACGGCTACGTCCTCGAGGGCACCCGCGCGAACCTCATCATGGCGGTCGGTGGCCGCCTCGTCACCCCACGGACCGACATCGGGATCCTGGACGGCACCACGCAGGCCGACGTCTTCCGCTTCGCCGAGCAGGAGGGCATCGAGACCGCCTACGAACTCGTCACCCTCGACGACCTGCGGACTGCGGACGCGCTGTGGCTGGTGTCGAGCATCCGGCAGGCCGCTCCGATCCACACGGTCAACGGCGTTCCGCAGGAGATGGACCTCGGCATGACGGAGCGCATCAACGACTTCCTCCTGTCGCGTCAGGACTGAACCGGCCGGACCCGACGCCGGACGGGAGGCTCGGTGCGGCGCCGCACCGAGCCTCCCGTCCGTCAGCCGGTCACCGACACCGGGCTGGTCACCAGCGCGGTGTCGTCACGCCCTGCCCGTCGACGTAGCGGAAGACCTGCTCGCCCTCGATCCAGACGCGCTGGGCGCGGCTGGTGGCGTCGAGCGGGTCGCCGTCCCAGAGCACCAGGTCGGCGTCGAGCCCCTCGGCGATGCGCCCGACCCGGTCCCCGAAGCCGAGGATGTCGGCCGGGGCCGAGGTGATCGCTTCGAGCGCGGTCTGCCGCGGCAGGCCGTCACGCACCGCCATCGTCGCCTGGGTGACGAGCATGTTGATCGGGACGACGGGCGCGTCGGTGGTGATCGCGACGCGGACACCGGCTGCCGCGATCGTGGTGAGGTTCGGGATGCCGCGGTCGCGCAGCTCGACCTTGGAACGACTGGTGAACAGCGGCCCGTAGATCACCGGGATGCCCTTCTCGGCCAGCAGGTCGGCGATCTTGTGGGCCTCGGTTCCGTGGTTGACGACCAGGCGGTAGCCGAACTCCTCGGCGAGACGGACCGCGGTGGCGATGTCGTCGTGGCGATGGGTGTGCTGGTCCCAGGCGAGCTCGCCGTCGAGGACGCGGACCAGGGCCTCCTTCGTGAGGTCCCGGGTGAACGGCTCGTCCTTCCGTGCGGCGGCGTCACGGGCGGCCCGGTAGTCCTGCGCGGCGACGAACGCCTCGCGGATCACCTTCGCGACGCCGAGGCGGGTGGAGGGGGTCTGCCCCTTCTCGCCGTAGACCCGCTTCGGGTTCTCGCCGAGGGCGCTCTTGATGCTCACCGCGTCGGAGATGAGCTGCTCGTCGATGGTCCGGCCACCCCAGGTCTTGATCGCGACCGTCTGCCCACCGATGGGGTTGCCGGAGCCGGGCTTCACCACGATGCTCGTGATGCCGCCGGAGAGGGCGTCGCGGAACCCCTCGTCGTCGATGTCTACCGCGTCGATCGCGCGGACGGCGGCCATGTTCGGGCCGGTCATCTCGTTGGTGTCGTTGCCGGCCGAGCCGTTCGCCTCTTCGTGGATGCCGACGTGGCCGTGTGCCTCGACGAAGCCGGGCAGCAGCCAAGCGCCGACGGCGTCGATCACGGGCAGTCCGTCGGGAGGCGTCACGTCGGGTCCGACGGCCGTGATCCGGCCGTCCTGGACGACGACCGCTCCCCCGTCGAACTCCGCCCCGTCCACGGGGACGACGTGGGCACCGGTGATCACGAACGAGTTGTCAGTCATTCCACAACGGTACCGATCCCATCGGCGGACGCCTCGGTCTTCGTACACGACATACGGGTTCTTCGCGGTGGAGGACGGTGCGTGGGTACCTTCTGGGGACCCGACGAGCGGAGGCAGGATGCACCACCACGACACCCGGTCGCCCCGGCCTGACTGGCCGGCGCACCGCACCGCGACCCGACCGTGGCGCAGCAGTGGACGACCGCCCCGAGCCGACCGCATGGTCCGCTCGGTCCGGTGCTCGCTGCCGCCCCGCATCGCCCACCGCACCTGGACCGCACCCCCGAGCACGGCGGACTTCGTGTCGCGGGTCACCGAGCGCCTGACGGAGCTCGACCGACGCCGCGGTGACCGCACCGCGACCTTCGACCTGCTGCTCGCCCGGACCGAGGCCGTCTCGTCCTCCCGGATCGAGGACGAGCACGCCACGCTGGACGACTACGCCCGAGCCCTCGTCGGCATCCGCGCGAACGGCAGCGCGACGGCGATGGTCGGCGCGACCTCGGCGCTCAGGGCGATGATCGACGACGCCGGCCGGGGCGGCATCACCGAGCGCTCGGTGCTCGACGCGCACGCCGTGCTCATGCGGGACGACCCCGTCGACGGCCCGGTCGCGGGGCGCTGGCGGCAGGTGCAGAACTGGATCGGTGGCGGAGCGTCCCCGCGGGACGCCGCGTACGTCCCGCCGCCGGCCGACGACGTCGCCGAGGCCATGGACGACCTGTTCGCCTTCCTGTCGCGGGACGACCTCGACCCGATCGTCCAGGCGGCGATCGCCCACGCCCAGTTCGAGTCCGTCCACCCGTTCACCGACGGCAACGGGCGGATCGGCCGCGCCCTCGTCAACGCCGTGCTCCGACGACGCGGTCTGACGTCCTCGCTCGTGGTCCCCGTGGCCGCGGCACTCGTCGCGGACCGGGCCGGGTACTTCGCCGAACTCGTCCGGTACCGGGACGGGCACGTCGACGGTGTCGTGACCCTGGTCGCCGCGGCGATCGGCACCGTGTGTGACGAGGTCGAGTACGCGGCACTCCGCCTCGACGAGATCGAACACGAGCGTGCCGCGGTGCACAGCACGAGCTGCGGACCCCGGGTGACGCACGACTCCGCGGTGCTCCGCGTCCTGCTCGCGGACCCGGTCCGGACCGAGGCGGCGATCAGTGCCGCGCTGCCGCCGGACCTGCCCTGGACGGACGCGGTGATCGACGACCTGGTCGACGCGGGCGTGCTGCGGCCGGTCACCGAGCGGCGACGGGACCGGGCCTGGGTGGCGTCGGACGTGCTGGCGGAGCTCGACGCGCTCGCGGAACGCATCCGGGCGGCCGTGGTGTCGTCGACCTCGGCGGCCGTGCCGGCGGACTCGGCGGTGGATGCCGAGGCGGTGGGCGGAGCGGCGGGGCCGGGTCGGTCCTCCATGCCGAGCGAATAGGGTGGGCCAGGTGACCAGCGAGCACGACGTGACCATCCCGCCGACCGCCGCCAAGCGGCCCCGGACGCGGACCCACCACGGCATCGACTTCGTCGACGACTACGAGTGGCTGCGCGACAAGGAGTCCCCGGACACCATCGCGTACCTCGAAGCCGAGAACCGCTACACCGAGGGGCAGACCGAGCACCTCGGCGGGCTCCGCCAGCGGCTCTTCGACGAGGTCAAGACCCGCGTGCAGGAGACCGACCTCTCGGTCCCCGTCCGCATGGGCCAGTGGTGGTACTTCACCCGGACGAGCGAGGGCAGCCAGTACGGCGTGCAGTGCCGCGCTCCGATCAGCGGACCCGACGACTGGACCCCGCCGTCGCTCGAGGCGGCAGCCGAGGACTCGCCGACGGGCGCCGGCACCCTGCCCGGGGAAGAGGTGGTCCTGGACGGCAACGCCCTGGCCGAGGGGCACGACTTCTTCTCGCTCGGCACCTACGACATCAGCGACGACGGTCGCCGGCTGGTCTACGGCGTCGACGTCGAGGGCGACGAGCGCTACACCCTGGCGGTCCGGGACCTCGAGACCGGACAGGACCTCGGCGACACGATCCCGAACACCGGAGCCGGCGCGACGTTCGACCCCTCGGGCCGGTACGTCTTCTACCCGACCGTCGACGACTCGTGGCGACCGGACCGCATCTGGCGCCACACCGTCGGTACGTCCGCGGACGCGGACGTGGTGGTGTTCGAGGAGCCGGACGACCGCTACTGGGTCGGCGTGGGCATCACCCGCTCGTCGCAGTACATCGTCATCGAGCTCGGGTCGAAGATCACCTCCGAGGCGCTCGTCCTCGACGCGTCCGACCCGACCGGCGAGTTCCGTGTGGTGTGGCCCCGTCGTGAGGGCGTGGAGTACGAGATCGAGCACGCGATCGTCGGCGGCAGCGACCGACTGCTGGTCCTGCACAACGACGGCGCCGAGAACTTCGAGCTGGTGGACGTCCCCGCCGACGACCCGACCTCGGAGTCCGACCGCCGCGTCGTCGTCGCGCACCACGCCGAGCGACGCATCGAGTCGGTCGACGCCTTCGCCGGACACCTGGCGCTCGAGTACCGGTCCGAGGCGCTCCCCCGGATCGCGATCATCCCGATCGAGGGCGACGGCTACGGCGACGCGCACGAGGTCCCCTTCGACGAGGCGCTGTTCTCGGCTGGCCTCGGTGGCAACCCCGAGTGGGACCAGCCGACGCTCCGCCTCGGGTACACGTCCTTCGTCACCCCGTCCGAGGTCAGCGACCTGGACCTGGCGACCGGCGAGGTCACCGTGCTGAAGCGGCAGCCGGTGCTGGGCGGCTACGACCCGGCCGACTACGTGCAGGAGCGCGACTGGGCGACCGCGTCCGACGGCACGCGGGTCCCGATCTCGCTCGTGTGGCGCCGGGACGCCGTCGATGCGGAGACCCCGGCCCCGTTGCACCTGTACGGGTACGGCTCGTACGAGCACTCGATCGACCCGGGCTTCAGCGTGATGCGCCTGTCGATGCTCGACCGCGGGGTCGTCTTCGCCGTCGCCCACGTCCGCGGTGGCGGCGAGCTCGGCCGGCACTGGTACGAGGACGGCAAGACCCTGACGAAGAAGAACACGTTCACGGACTTCGTCGCCGTCGCCGATCACCTCATCGACAGCGGCCGGACCACGCCCGAGCGTCTGGTGGCCGAGGGCGGCAGCGCCGGCGGTCTGCTGATGGGCGCGGTCGCGAACCTGGCACCCGAACGCTTCGCGGGCATCCTCGCCGCGGTGCCGTTCGTCGACGCGCTGACCAGCATCCTCGACCCGGACCTGCCGCTGACCGTCATCGAGTGGGACGAGTGGGGCGACCCACTGCACGACCCCGAGGTCTACCGGTACATGAGCGAGTACTCGCCGTACGAGAACGTCCGCGACGACGTGCAGTACCCGCGCATCCTCGCCGTGACCTCGATCAACGACACCCGAGTGCTCTACGTCGAGCCGGCGAAGTGGACTGCGAAGCTGCGCGAGGTCGGGGCCCCGGTGCTCCTGAAGACCGAGATGTCCGCCGGACACGGTGGTGTCAGCGGTCGGTACGACTCGTGGAAGGAGCGTGCGTCCGAGCTGGCCTGGCTGCTCGACGTGCTCGGACTGGCTGACGTCTCCCCCGCAGCCGCGAGCGCGAACCCGATCGCCGCGGGCTGACCCGGAGCACGAACCCGGTCCGGACCGACGACGACGGCGCGCACCCGATCAGGGTGCGCGCCGTCGTGGTTCCCGGCCTTCGCCGTCACACGCGGTTGAGCGCGTGCACCGCCTCGTCGTAGGACTCCTCGGCCACGCGGACCCGGTCGCCCGCGAGGACCCCGTACCCGAAGGTGCCCTCGCCGGCGCGTTCCGCGATGCCCGCCTGCACGCGCAGCTGCTCCAGCGCGTGCAGCGACCGGACACGTTCGGTGAGCACGTCGGCCGCGGTGCCGATGCGCTTCCACAGCGCGTGCGGGAACGCGTCGTCGCCGAGGACGTCCATCGCCATCCGGGCGCGGAGCGTCGCGTGCCAGGCACGCTGGGTCGCCTCGCGGTCCCCGGCCTCGTCGGCGGGGTCGTCCCCGACGGCGACGCGGACGAGGTCGCGGACGCGCGGCTTCTCGATCGCCGAGACGTCCTGCGCGACCCGCTTCGGATCGCGGAGCGCCCACGCCGTCGGCCGGGGGCGTTCGACGGCGTCGTCGAGGGCGTCGAGCAGTTCGAGGAACGACTCCTCGTGCAGGGACAGGACGACCTCACGGGTGGCGTCGTCGCGGCGCTGGCGAGTGGCGGCGAGGACGCGTTCGCGGGTGATCGAGTCGACGAGCGCCTCCTGCGCCGGGCTCGACGCATGCGACAGTCGGTCGACCAGGTACTCGGCGAGCGCGGCTCGTGCCGTGACGGCTGCGAGTGCGTCGGCCGCGGCGGCGGCCCGGTCGATCTCGTCCCCGTCGGCGAAGGCCGGCCGGTACGACCCGAGGACGGCGGCGATGCCGAGCGCGGTCTCCGCCGTCTCGGCCAGGTCGGTCGGTGCGCCGGACCGGAGTCCGGCCTCCAGGCGGAGCAGCGTGCCGCGCAGCTTCCGCAGGCGCTTGGTGAGTGCGCGGGCCGCGGTGCCCTTGTGCGGCTTCTCCTCGGTCTGGAGGCGCGGTGCCGGTGCCCCCGCCAGCCCGCGTGCCAGCTTGGACGCGACGGCGGCAGGGCCGGCGCCGACGGCGGCGAACCGGCCGTCCAGGGCGGCGAAGAGTTCGTGCGCGATCTGCGGGTCGACGCCCTCGACGGCTTCGACCTCGACCTCCCGCCAGGTGTTCGGGTCCGCCGGCGCGTCGTCGTCGAGGCGTTCCGCGACGACCTGGTCGTCGGCGAGTTCGGCGACCTGGTCACCGTCCTCGTCCAGCAGGCGGGTGACGGTGCGGGTGGTGGTGATGCGGACGACGGGGTGGAGTCCGCGGCCGCGGCGTTCGGTGAAGAGTGCGGCGAGGACCTCGACGGGCACGGTGTCCGGGTCCTCGGTGAGCGGGAAGTGCTGCTCGTGGCGGACGGTGTCGGACTCGGAGCGCTTGATGTGCCAGCCGGCGTCGTGTCCGCCCGTGCGCCGTCGGACGGTGACGTGCGCGGCGACGAGGTCGTACCGCTGGGTGTCCCAGTAGGTGGCGTCGAGCTCGAAGGGCTCCTGGACGTCGGTCTGCATGATCCCGCCGGCGCCGACCAGGTCGGGCAGTGCGGCGCCGTCGGGCAGGTCGTAGGTGCGCTCGATCTCGAGGTGGGTGTCGCTCACACGGTCTTGTCTACCAGGGTGGCGGCGTGGTCCTCACCACGGGTGGGTCGGCGGCGGGCCGTCGTGCCTCGTCAGGGAGCCGCGGCCGGAGGCAGGGTCGGAGGCGGGGTCGGACGCGCCTCCCGGGAACCGGGGTTACCGTGAGCACATGAGCGAGACGATCACCCGTGACGCGTTCGTGCCCGAGGCCGGCGGCGTCACCATGTTCACGACTTCCTGGTGCGGCTACTGCGCCCGGCTGAAGAACCAGATGACCAAGGCGGGCGTGCCGTTCCGCGAGGTCGACATCGAGAACACGCCCGGCACGGCCGAGCTGGTCGCCGAGGTCAACGGCGGCAACCAGACCGTGCCGACGCTGGTCTTCCCCGACGGCAGCACGGCGACGAACCCGTCCCTGGCCGAGGTGCAGTCGCGCGTCTGACCCGCGGCGGCGCCCTGCGCCCGGCCCCGGCGCCCGGCGCAAGCCGGACCCGCACGACAGGAACCCGCTCGAACCACGGTCTCCCGTGGTTCGAGCGGGTTCCTGTTGTGCGCAGCCGAACGGAGCCAGCCAGCCGGCGCCCGCCAGCCGGCCGGCCGCGCCCTACCGCGAGAGCGCGTCGAGCAGCAGCGACGCCATCGCGTCGAGCTGGATGTCACCGGAGTCGACGACCTCGTCGTCCGACCCGTCGAGCGCGCGGGCAGCGAGGCCGGCCTTCGAGTCGATGAGCTCGGCGATCTTGGTGTCGATCGTCTGCGCGGCGATGATGCGCCACGCGGTGACCGGCTCTTCCTGACCGATGCGGTGCACGCGGTCGATCGCCTGCGTCTGCTCGGCGCTCGTCCACGACAGTTCGGCGAGGACGACGTTGGAGGCGACCTGCAGGTTCAGGCCGACGCCGGCCGCGGTGAGCGAACAGACGATGACGGCGACGTCGGGGTCGTTCACGAACGAGTCGATCTCGGCCGTGCGCTGCGCGGGCGTCTGGTCGCCGCGGATCGTCGCGGTGCGCAGGTGCCGGCGGGCGAACACCTCTTCCGCCTGGTCCATCACGTCGAGGTGCTTCGCGAAGAACACGACCTTGCCGACGTTCGAGGCGAGCTGCGCCGCGTAGTCCGCCGCGAGCTGCGCCTTGGCACGACCGATGCGACGCACCATCGAGAACACGTTCTCCCCGGTGGACGAGGCGTCCTGGTCCTCGAGCTCCCAGCGGGCGACCTGGCGGACGAGCTTCTCGTCGATGCCGTCGACCGGCGCCTGGCCGGTGCGGGCAGCGAGCGCCTGGTGGTACCGCTTGACCAGCTTCGCGGTGAGCTCGCGCTCGGCGTCGCGGATCGAACGACCCTCGTCACCGTCGAGCTCGACGGGGATGTCGGCGATCCGGCGGGCCGGGATGTCCGCGGCGACGTCGACCTTGCGGCGACGGACGATGCCCAGGTCGATCACCGCCTTGCGCGCCTCGGTGAAGAAGCCCTGGTCGGCGGGGGTCAGCCCGATCTCCTCGAGCTCGTTCATGAGCTGCGCGCGGGGCTTCTTGTCGTCGATCCAGCCGAGGAACTCCCAGATCGTGCGGAAGTCCTCGACCGAGTTGATGAGCGGCGTCCCGGTCAGGGCCATCAGCAGCGGGTTCGCGGTGCGCTCGCGGATCTTCTCGGCGAGCTGCAGCACGAACTTCGAGCGCTGCGAGTCCTTGTTCTTGATGAAGTGGGCCTCGTCGACGACCATGCCCTTGAACCCGAAGGTCCCGAGCCAACCGACGTGCCGGTCGAGGATCTCGTAGTTGACGATGATGATGTCGGCGAACCCGTCGAGGTCCTGGCCGTCCCCGTGGATGACCGTGGCACGGTGGTTCGGCACCCAGCGCTCGGCCTCGCGAGCCCAGTTCGTCTTGACGACGTTCGGGACGACGACGAGCAGCGGGAACGCCTTCGCGGCGTCGGCAGCGAGCAGCGACTCCGCGGTCTTGCCGAGGCCCGGCTCGTCGGCGAGCAGGAAGGTGCGGTGCCCCTGCGCCGCCGAGGTGACGAGTTCCGCCTGGTGCTTCATCAGCGAGGCACCGGCCGGGGTGTGCAGCGTCGCCGGCTCGGGCAGCGGCATCGAGGCCACTCCGCCGCCGGCGCCGTACTCGAAGGACTTGAACAGCGGACCGAAGAGCTCCCAGTTCGCCAGACGACGCGGGTGCGCCACGGGCTGGTCGGCGAGCGCGAAGTCGGGCGGCAGGAACGGGTTCGCGAGCTGCCGCTGCACGACGGACTGCGGCACCACGGACCGCTCGGGCGTCTCGACCGCAGCGGTCGGTTCGGCTGCGATGACCAGGTCCTCGGGCTGCAGCTCGATGCCGGCGGCGATCATCATGTCGCGCTTCACCGTGCGCGTGGCCTCGGAGACGGAGGCCTCCTCGGTGAGGAGCTGGATGACACTGGTGTCCCGCGCAGCGGTCTTCGCGAGGATCGTGGCGACTCCGTCGAGGCGCTTCAACTGCTCGGCACGCTGCGAGTCGGTGAGGGTCGCGTCCGCCTTGACGCGGGCACGCTCCTCGCGCATGAGCAGGGCGACAGCCTGGAACTTCGTGCGGTTCGTCGCCTTGAGGGGGCCTCGCTGCGCGGCGGCTTCGACCTCGCGCACGGCGCGGGCGAGGACGGGGATGAGGCCGTCGTTGTCGAGCGGTCGGGTCCGGCGCGCAGCCGTCCGCGTGCCACCGGCAGCGCGACGGGTACCTGATCGAGCCAAAGCTCCTCCTGTTCCGCCCTCGTCGGGGCGAGCCACCCGGTACGGGCGGAAGTCGTGTGGTGCGGCTGCCGTGTGTCGTGGCCGTCGCGCCGGTGTCCACCACGGGCCGCCGTGGCCCGCAGCACGCCGGCACGTTCCGGCAGGACGCATCGGGGGCCCAGGTGCGGGCCGGTGGTCGATGTGACGGTCTGCTCGGGAGTCCGGCGGCGTCTCACGCACGCCACCCATCCCGGAGGAGGTCCTCCGGAGAACGTCCTGGAGGTCTGACCTACCAGGCGACGCGGCTGCGGCCCGCACCGGCCAGCGACCGGTCGTCGCGGCAGGGATCGACGCGACATGCGAGCACGCCGTGCGTGCGCCGTCAGTTTACTCCCCAGGCACCGACGGAGGCGACTCTCCACACCCCGCGCGTGGCGAGCCTCCCGGCCGGGACGCCGCGTCACGGGCAGGGCGCACGGGACGGGCGTCAGAGGTGCGGTGCGGAGCGTGGCCGGCCGGCACCGGACGGGAGGCTCGGGGCCGGTTCCGCCAGGGCGGCACGCGTCGCCGCGAGCAGCTGCTCCGCCGTCGCGATCCCGTTCACCGACCCGGTGGTCGCCTGCCCGCCCGCATGCGCGAGGAGTTGTGCACCGATCGCCGGCCCGAGGCGCTCGGCCTCCTGCGGGTTCCGGGCCGCCCAGTCCCGGGCGACGGCGTCCGCGAGGCGCTCGGCGGCGGCACCGCGGTCCACGTCACCACGGGAGCGGTGCCACAGCCCGGTGACGACGAGGTGCGCGACGACCGCGCCGACGTCCCGCACCGGGTACCCCCAACCGGCGGTGTCGATGTCGAGCAGGCCGGAGATGCGCCACGGCTCGTCCTCGTCGACGAAGACCTGCTCGAGGTGCAGGTCACCGTGCACCACCTGCTTCTGCGCGGCGTTCCAGCCGATCGACCGGCGCCCGATCGCGTCGTACAGGCGGTCGATCTCCTCGGCGTCCGCGGGCAGCGCGGTCGTCAGGGTACGGCGGTGCCAATCCGCGTGGTCCATCGCGTCCGCTCGCGCCTGCTGCGTCATCGGGACCGCGGCGATGCGGCCGGTCAGCGCCGCGAGGGACGCTACGAAGCGCGGGTCGTCCGCGATCTCGGTGATCCGGCTGCCGGCCGGGACGCCCCGGACCAGCTCGAGGACGAGCAGCCCGTCACCGCGGCTCGCGAGCACGCGCGGCACCGGGAGCCCGGCCGCCGCGAACTGCTCGTGAGTGCGGACGATCGGTGCGACCCGGTGCGGCCGGACGATCTTGATGAAGAGAGTGCGCTCGGGCGCGTCGACGCGGACCACGGCGCGCTTGCCGGGCCGGTAGGCGGCCACCGTCAGGGTCGGGTCCGTCACCGGCATGCCGAGCGTGGTCAGGAGTTCGGCGACGGCGTCCCGGTAGGTCACCTGCGGCAGCACCGGGAGGCCCGGGTCGTTCGGGTAGGCCCACACCGACACCGGCTCCCCCGTCGCGGGGTCGGTGACGATGGCGCTGTTCTGGTCGTGGGCGCCGCCGGTGTCGACGTACGTCAGGACGGTGGCACGCTGGCCGTTCCGGTCGAGGGTGTCGATCTCGTACCCGTAGAGGTAGCCGTTGCCCGAGGGCTCGACCGAGTGCGCACGCGCGGCCACGACGGACGTCCCGGACCCGGCGAAGGCCTCGGGGATGACACGCTCATGGTTGGGCCACACGGCCACAGTCAACCGTGTGTGCGGGGATTCGGCGCGTTGCCGAGCGGTTCGGCGTGCCGCTCCTGGCTAGCGTGGAGGGGTGAACCCGGTCAGGCGCCTTCGCAGCTCCAGCCGCACCCCGTTCCTCCAGGTCGTGAAGACCGCGGTGGCGGTGGTCGCGGCGGTGCTGCTGTGCGAGCTCCTGATCCGTGGACCGTTCCCGACCTTCGCCGCGATCGCCGCCCTGCTCGTCGTGCAGCCGAGCATCAACCAGTCGTTCGTGAAGGGCCTGGAGCGCAGCGCCGGGGTCCTGCTCGGCGTGGTCCTGGCGACCGGGGTGCACCTGCTCCTCGGCGACGCGGTGTGGATCGTGCTGCTCGTGGTCGTCCTGGCGATCCTGCTCGCCTGGGCACTGCGCCTGACCCCGACCTCGGCGACGCAGGTCGGCATCAGCGGGATGCTCGTGCTGACCGCCGGGGTCGTCACGCCGAACTACTCGGCCGACCGGATCCTCGAGACCGTGATCGGCGCGGTCGTCGCGCTCGTGGTGAACGCCGTCATCGTGCCGCCGGTCCTCCTCGAACCCGCGCACCTGGCCGTCGCACGGCTCGCCCGGGACACCGCCGCCGCGTTCGAACGCATCGCCGTCGGTCTGACCGAGGGGTGGGACCACGAGCAGTGGGACGCGGCCCTGCTGCAGGCCCGGGCGCTCCGGCAGCAGCACGGCCGGACGGAGGCCGCGCTGACCTCGGCTCGCGACTCACTCGCCATGAACCCCCGCGGTGGTCGGCACCACACCGTCCTCGAGCGGGACGTCGCCGTCGCCGAACACCTGCGCGTCCTCGTCACCCGGGTCACGGGCATGACACGTGCCGTCCGGGACAACACCGCCCCGGACCTCCGTGCCGACCCGATGGTGGGGCGGATCGCCACCGAGGTCGCCCGCATCGGCTCCGACGTCCGCCGCCTCGGCGCGCAGGTCGAGTCGGCACGACTCACGCCGGGCGAGCTCACCGAGGGACCGGAGGAGACCGCGGTCGAGCACGCGCTGACCGCGCCGCTCGCGGTCGTCCGGCCGAACTCCCGGCACTGGGTGCTCATCGGAGCACTGCTGGAGGACGTCCGTCGCGTCCGTGAGGAACTGCTCGGCGAGGACGACTGAGCGGCCTGCTCCGACGTCGGGTCAGCGGACGGGTTCGTCCGTGCCGCACGCCGCCTGGTGCGCCGCCTCGAGGAGGTCCGCCCACACCCCCGCCGCGGGCCACGACGGGTCGGACGTGACCACCTCGACGTCGGCGAACCGACGGATCTCGGCGACCACGGCCTCCTGGCCGGCTGCGCGCGCGGCACGGCCGGCACCGTCCAGCACGGCGGCGAGCAGGTCGGCGACGACGCGGTCGCGATGTGGTCCGTCGAGCGGACCGAGACCGACGACGCCCTCCCGGGCGGAGTCGAGTTCGGCGCGCAGGCGGACGATCTCCGGATGGTCCGGGTCGTGCATGGTGCCCCCCAGTACAGGACGGTCTGTCGGGTACAGCGTCCGGGCCGGAGCATAGCAAGGCGATGGTCCCGGCCAGTACCCGTCGGTCTCGAGCTGTCCACCGGACGCAACGGACGCCGTCGGTGCTGTGACGGTGTTCAGGCCTGCCGCCCGCCGATCCGCCCGCCGGACCCCGTTCGGTGCCACGATGGTCGCGGGAGGTCCAGATGCGCTTGTTGGTGGTCGAGGACGATGACGAGATGCGCGCGCTCATGGAGCGCGGGCTCGCTGCCGAGGGGTACCGCGTCACCGCGGTCGAGAACGGCGTGGAGGCACTGATCGCCCTCGGTGAGCAGGCCTACGACATCGCCGTGGTCGACGTGATGATGCCGGGCATGTCCGGGTTCGAGCTCGCTCGACGCGTCCGCGAACGGGAGGACCCGGTCCGGATCCTCCTGGTCACCGCACGCGACGCCGTCGACGACCGGGTGTTCGGACTCGACGCCGGCGCCGACGACTACCTCACCAAGCCGTTCGCGTTCGCCGAACTCACCGCCAGGCTCCGTGCGCTCGGCCGCCGTGAACCGGTCGGTGCTCCCCGCACCATCGAGGTCGGCGACGTCTCGATCGACTCCGAAGCACGCCGCGTGTCCATCAAGGGCCAGCGCGTCGCCATGAGCCCCACCGAGTTCGCGCTGCTGCGGCTGCTCGCCCGCTCGGTCGGCACGGTCGTGGACCGCCCGAAGATCCTCGAAGAGGTCTGGGACGGCTCGCAGCACGTCGACCCGAACGTCGTCGAGCAGTACATCTCGTACCTGCGGAAGAAGCTCGTCGCGCAGGAGGCGACCGTCGCCATCAGCACGGTCCGTGGCCGCGGCTACCGACTCGACCTCATCGGCGCGTGACGACCGCGTGACGCGGTCGGACGGGGCAGCACCCGCGCGGCGGACCCGGTGGACGCTGCGATCGCTCTCGCTGCGTTCCCGCATCACCATCGGCTCGACGGTGATCGCGGCCGTCGTCATCGCGCTGCTCGTGCTCGTGATGCGCCTGCAGGTCGTCAGCGTCGTCGCACGGGCCACCGAGACCCTGCTCGACGCCGACACTGACCCGTACGTCGCCACGCTCGAGGTCGACAGCAACCCGAACCTCTCCCCGCCCGGCAACGCCCAGTTCGTCGCGGTGGTCTCCCCCACGGGCGACATCACCCTGTCGTCGATGCCCGGACGCCTCGAACAGGCGCTCGGCAGTCTCCGCTCCACCCCGGCCGGCACCTCGGTGATCGACGTCGGCGACTCCGAGTACCGCGTCGTCGTCGAACACCCGGTGAACCAGGCCGGACGCTGGACCGTGGTCGCCGCCCGCAACTCGCAGGCCGAGGCGATCGTCGTCGACGACCTGACCACGACGCTGTCCTTCACCGGACTGGCGATCCTGGTGGCCTTCGGCGTCGCCTCGTGGGTGCTCGCGACCACGGCGCTGCGTCCCGTCAACCGGATGCGTCGTGAGGCCGAACGGCTCTCCGTCGCCCCGGAGCGCGCCGAGCTGCCGGTCGGCCCCGCGCAGGACGAGCTGGCGTCCCTCGCCACGACCCTGAACGCCTTCCTCGCGCGGACCCGCCAGGCCACCGAGCGGGAACGCCAGATGGTTTCGGACGCCAGCCACGAGCTGCGCACCCCACTCGCGATCCTCACCACCCAGCTCGACCTGGCGTCCCTGGACGGGGACGACGCCCAGGCCCTCGCCGCCCACATCGAACGCGCGAAGAACAGCGTCGCCCGGCTCTCGAGGCTCGCCAACGACCTGCTCACCCTGTCCCGCATCGAGGAGTCGGAACGCCGATCGGCGGACGGCGCCCCGCAGACGGCCACCGCATGGTCAGACCTGGGCGACGAGGTCATGGCCGCCGTCGACCGCGTCCGGCTCATCGCGAGCGCCAAGGACGTCACGGTCGACTTCGAACTCGACCCGCCCGTCGCAGTCGGTGGCTCGGGCCCCGGCATCGGCGGCGGCACGGTGGAACCGCGGTACCGGCTCGACACCGGCGGGATGGCGCAACTCGTCACGAACACCGCGGGCAACGCGGTCGCCGCACTCCCCCGCGGCGGCAGCGTCGTCGTCACCTGGCGGACCACCCCCGGCGAGGGTGTGTTGCAGATCACCGACGACGGCCCCGGCGTCCCCGAGTCGTTCGTACCGGTCGCGTTCGACCGTTTCACCCGGCCCGACGAGGCCCGCACGTCACGACGCGACCCGGACGCAGTGCCCGGCATCCCGATGCCGGGCGGCTCCGGACTCGGACTCGCGATCGTCCGCGCGGTCGCCGAACGGGCTGGAGGCTCGGCCACCCTCCGCAACGTCCCGACCGGCGGGCTCGAGGTCACCATCCGCGTCCCTGAGGTGCGGGTCACGCCGAACCCTCCGCGCTGACGAATCCGGGGAGTGCCGCGCTCACGGGGCCTCCCGCGCTCACGGGGAGCTCCGCGTTCACGGGAAGTGCCGCGCTCACTGGAAGTCCCGGGACCGGGTCCGGACCGCGAGGGGCAGGTGCTCGATCCGGTCCGCGACCAGGTTCACGACGCCGTCCGGCGAGCGTTCCAGGATCCCCCGCACGATGACCGCCGGCGACTCCCGGGCCACCCGCCGGTACCGCCCCCACACGCCGACGCTGCAGATGACGTTCACCAGCCCGGACTCGTCCTCGACGTTGAGGAACGTGATACCCGACGCCGTCGCCGGACGCTGCCGGTGCGTGACGATGCCGCCGACCTCGACGCGCCGACCGGTCTCCGCCGTCCGGGTGTCCTCGACGCTGAGCACCCCACGGTCGGACAGCTCCGGACGGAGGTGGCCCATCGGGTGGTCGTCGGTCGACATGCCCGTCGACCACATGTCCGCGATGAGGACGTCCCCGCTCGTCATCTGCCCGAACAGCGGCGGCTGCACGACGACCTGGGTGTCCGGCAACTGGTCGGCCCGCTCCGCCGCCGCCTGCGCTGCGGACCACATGCCGGCCCGGCGGTCGATGCCCAGGGACTCGAACGCGTCGGCGGCGGCGAGGGCCTCGAGCTGTGCCGTGGTGAGGCCGACCCGCCTGGCCAGGTCGGACATGTCGGTGAAGGGCCCGTTCGCCCGCCGTTCGGTGACGATGCGCTCGGCGCTGCGTCGGCCGAGCGAGGCGACCTCGGCCAACCCGAGTCGCACGGCGAACGCGCCGTCCCGTCGGTGGGCGGCGGTGTCGTCCTCGGCGTCCCGGTCGAAGGGCAGCACGGGCGGTTGCTCCGTCGCCAGGCACGCGTCCCCCAGGCCGCCGGCGGCGTGAGCGGCGGAACCCGCGAGACCCGTGTGACCGGCGGAACGGTCGGGGCGATCGGGGTGGTCGGGGTGGTCGATCGGCTCGAGGGTCGCGTCGACCTCGGACCGCAGGATGTCCGGCCGGAGCACACGGACCCCGTGCCGCCGGGCGTCGGCGACGAGGGTCTGCGGTGAGTAGAAGCCCATCGGCTGCGCCCGGAGCAGCGCCGCCAGGAACGCTCCCGGGTAGTGCAGGCGCATCCACGCGCTGGCGTAGACGATGAGCGCGAAGCTGATCGAGTGGCTCTCCGCGAAGCCGAAGTTCGCGAACGCCTGGATCTTGGCGTAGATGGCGTCGGCGTCCTCGCCGAGGATGCCGTTCTCCGCCATCCCCCGGTAGAGCTTGTCCCGGAGCCGGTCGATCTTCTCGAGGCCACGCTTGGACCCCATCGCGCGGCGGAGCAGGTCGGCGTCGTCCCCGGAGCAGTTGCCGACCGCGATCGCCATCTGCATGAGCTGTTCCTGGAACAGCGGCACGCCGAGCGTCCGTTCCAGCACGGGTTCGAGGGCCGGGTGCATGTAGGTGACCGGTTCCTCGCCGGTGCGGCGTCGGATGTACGGGTGGACCGCGCCGCCCTGGATCGGCCCGGGGCGGACGAGGGCGACCTCGATGACCAGGTCGTAGAACCGTCGGGGCAGCAGCCGGGGCAGCGTGCCCATCTGCGCACGGGACTCCACCTGGAAGACCCCGATCGTGTCCGCGCGGCAGAGCTGGTCGTAGACGCCCTGTTCCTCCTTCGGGATGGCGTGCATGTCCCACCGCTCCCCACAGTGGTCCGCGGCCAGGTCGAACGAGTACTGCAGCGCGGCGAGCATGCCGAGCCCGAGCATGTCGAACTTCACGAGCCCCATGTAGGCACAGTCGTCCTTGTCCCACTGCAGGACGGTCCGGCCGTCCATCCGGGCGTGCTCGATCGGCACGACCTCGCCCACCGGCCGGTCGGTCAGGACCATCCCGCCCGAGTGGATGCCGAGGTGTCGCGGGAACCCGAGGACCTGCTGCGCCAGGTCGACCACGGGTTCCGGGATGTCGTGGTCCTGGCTCTCGGTGACCGAGCCCCACCGCTCGACCTGCTTCGACCAGGCGTCCTGCTGGCCGGGGCTGTGGCCGAGCGCCTTCGCCATGTCCCGCACGGCGCCCTTGGGCCGGTAGGTGATGACGTTCGCGACCTGTGCGGCGTTGAACCGGCCGTACTTGTCGTAGACGTACTGGATCACCTCTTCCCGCCGGTCGGAGTCGAAGTCCACGTCGATGTCGGGTTCCTCGTCGCGCATCGACGACAGGAACCGTTCGAACGGCAAGCCGTACCGGATCGAGTCGACCGCGGTGATCTCGAGCAGGAAGCAGACCGCCGAGTTCGCCGCGGACCCGCGTCCCTGGCAGAGGATCCCCCGGCTCCGGGCGAACTGCACCATGTCCCGGACGATGAGGAAGTAACCGGGGAACCCCTTGTCCTCGATGACGGACAGTTCGCGTTCGATGCGCTCCCGCTTGTGGGCGTCCACCCCGTCGGCGTCCCCGGGGTAGAACCGGCGCGCACCGCGCCATGTGAGGTCTCGCAACCAGCTCATCGGGGTGTGACCGTCCGGCACGTCCAGGTCGGGCAAGCCGGGCTTCGCCGTCCGTAGCGCGAACCCGAGCTCGTCGGCGAGCTCCACGCTCCGCTCCACCGCTCCGGGCCACCGCGCGAACCGCCGCGCCATCTCGGCACCGGAACGGAGGTGTGCGGTGTCGGCCGCCGGCAACCACCCGTCGATCTCGTCGAGACTGCGGCGGGCCCGGACCGCGGCGAGGGCGGTCGCGACCGGGAACCGGTCCGGGGTCGCGTAGTGCACGTTCCCGGTCGCCACGACGGGCAGCGCGTGCCGGTCGGCGAGGACGGCGAGGACGTCGTTCCGGGCGCTGTCGAGCGGGTCACCGTGGTCGGAGAGCTCCACCACCACGTTGCCGGTGCCGAACCGGTCCAGCAGTGCGCGGAGGGCCTGCTCGGCAGCGCTCTCACCGCCGCGTTCGAGGGCCTGACGGACGCTGCCCTTCCGACAGCCGGTGAGCACCCGCCACCGGCCGGCCGAGCGTTCCGCGAGGTCGTCGAGGTCGTACCGCGGCCGACCCTTCTCGGAGCCCGCGGCGAGGTGCGCGGCCGTCACCGCGCCGGCCATCCGGTGGTACCCGTCCTGCCCGTCGGCCAGGAGCAGCAGGTGCGAGCCCTCGGGGTCGGGGACGCCGTTCTGTGGTTCGGTGAGGCCGAGGGACAGCTCGGCACCGTAGACCGTGATGATGCTCGGGTACGTCTCGGCAACCTCGGCCATCCGGGCGGCCCCGTAGAAGCCGTCGTGGTCCGTGATCGCCAGTCCACGGAGGCCCAGTCGTGCAGCCTCTTCCAACAGGTGCTCGGGCGGGCTCGCGCCGTCCAGGAAGCTGAAGGTCGAGTGCGCGTGGAGTTCGGCGTACGGGACAGCCGGGGGCGCGTCGGGCGCGGCGAGGTCCGCCGGTCGGTAGGGCGCACGCTTCCGCGACCAGGCCGGGCTGTCACCACCGTCGCCCTCGGGGGTCGTGCCCGGGCTCCGCTTGTCGGAGAGGGCGCGCTCGAACTGCGACCACGGGATCGGCGGGTTGTTGTACCCCATCAGGAACCGTCCTTCACGTCGCGATCGCCTCTGCCCACCAGCGGTGGTCGGCGAGGACCAGGTACCAGGCACGCCCGTCGGCGTCCACGAGCTGCAACCGGTGCAGCCGTCGCCCGCCGGACTCCCACCAGCGCACGACCAGTGGCCAGGGTCCCGCCCAGGCCGTGACGGCGGTGAACCGTCCCCCGCGGTCGCCGTCGGAGCGGAACTGCTCGGGTTCGCCGGTCAGGGTGCCACGGTCGTCGACGTCCACGGATCCGCCGTCCGCCGCGACGACGTCCACCGGCCGGGGTCGTTCGAGGACCGTCGCCGGCGGGGGCCCGGGGAGCCTTCCCGGCCACGGACGGTCCCGCACGACCGCGAGGGCACGCTCGCCACCGACCGGCGTGTCGCCCCACGGCACGAGCACGATGCGCTCGGCCAGGGTGCGCCCGCCACCGATCCGGGGCGTGACGACCCCGTCGTGTCCGACCATGCCCTGCACCCGGGCCAGCCCGTGGTGGACCCGCTCGTCCGGTCCGGAACCCCAGAGCCCGCGCTCGTGGTTCGCCAGGTCGTCCACCGCGACCGGTTCGAGCACGACCGTGGTCACGGGAGCCTCGAGCCCGGTCGGGTCGACCCCACCGGCGAGCTGCCAGCGCACCCGGTCCACCACGTCCGCGGCGTCGAACCACCGCGGGTGCGCCCAGACCCGTTCGAGCAGGACGTCCCGTTCGTCGACGATGCCCACGCGGATGGTCGTCGCCACCAGCCCCGCCGCCCGGAGCTTCGCGGCGAACTCGTCGGCGGAACGACGGAAGGCGAAGGCGATCTGGTCGGCGCGGTCGAGCGGCGGCTCGAAGGACGCCTGGACCTCGAGGTCGGGTGGGACGTCCCGCGCGGAGACCTCCCGCGGGTCGCGACCCCCGGCGAGCCGGTGCAGGAATGCCCCGGGCACGCCGAAGCGGTCGCGCACCTGTTCGTCGGTGAGGGCTGCGAAGTCGCCGAGCGTCGTGAGGCCCAGGCGGCCGAGCACCATCGCGAGGTCAGGGTCGCCGAGCACCCCGAGCGGCAGCGGGGCGAGGAACGTGCCCGATCCACCGACCGGCACCATCCGGACGCGCTCTCCCGGCCGGGTCGGCCGTGCCCGGGCAGCCTGCTCCGCCGCGAACGGGGTGTCCGCCACACCGGCACGCACGCCGGGTGCGCCGTGGTCGGCGGCGATGCCCGCCAGGATCGTCGCGGCCGCCCGCTCGCCGCCGTGGTAGCGCGCCGGGCCGCGGGCACGCAGCGCGATCGTCCCGGGGCGCAGGACCTCCACCCCTGGCGCGGCGGCTTCGATCGCGCGGATGACGGGCTCGAACGCCCGGTGGTCGAGTGCGTCGTCGTAGGGCTGCGTGACCAGGTCGGTGCAACGTGCCTGTGCTTCGCGGACCCGCAGTCCGCGCACCACGCCGACCTGTCGAGCCGAGGCGGAGCTCGCGAAGACCAGGCCCTTCGCGATGAGGGCGAACGGCTGTTCGGGCGGGGTGCCCGCAGCCCGGGCAGCGGCGATGACGGGCCAGTCCGGGCACCAGAGCACGATCGTCCGGGTCGGCGGGGATTCCGGCAGACCGGCACCACGGCTGAGCGCGTCGGCCCGGACGGCTCCGGCACCCGGCAGCCCCACCCCGGACGACCCGACATTCGGCAGCACGGCACCACCACGTGGGCCGGCGGCCAGAGCCCGACGTCCGCGGGGGCTCACGATGCCACCGCCACGGGACGCAGGGCCCGCCCACCGGCCGAGGCCGCCACCGGGACCGCCGCACGCACCGACCCGTCCGCCGCGGGCAACAGCAGCTCGGTGCTGGTCGGCCGGACTGCTCCGGCCCGACCCGAGGCGGTGACGGTCACCCGGCGTTCGGTGAGGTACCCGTGTCCCTGGCCGATGCCGCTCCAGTGCGACTCGGCGACCCGCAGGGTGACGTCCGCGCCGGGCCAGGAACCGAGTGCGACGAGGGCGGCCCCGCGCTGGCGGAGGCGTGCGGAGAGCCGGGCGACGTCACCGGGCACCACGCGGCCGAGCGGCCGGGTGAGGACGATCTGCGCGACGTCGGCGAGCGCCGCGGTGACCGCGAGCCACTGGTCGCCCGGGTCCGGCACCAGAACGAGTCGTTCCAGGTCGATGCCGGCCGCGGCGGCGGCTTCGACGCCGAAGGACGGCACCCCGACCACGGCGCACCAGGCTCCGGCCGCGGAGGCCGCCTGCAGCATGGTCTGGGCGAGCAGCACCGACTCCGGCACGGAGTACGTGCCACCGGCGCGGATGGCGCCGCCGGGCAACAGCGGCGCGAGGGCATCGGCCGTGGGCAGCCCCTCGGTGTCCACGCGGGTCGCTTCCATGTCGGCGACCCGGGAGCGCAGTGCGGTGATCCGGTCGAGCGCCGCACGAGTTGCACCGACGTGGTCGGAAGCCCGGGCAGCACCGTTCCGCCCGATGTGCTCCCGGTCCCCGCGTCCGCGGTCGCCACGCTCATCGGGCGACCGGAGTGCCGCCGCCGTCTGCATGCCCTCATATTCGAACATGTGTTCGATCATGTCAACCGGCACCGACATCCGGTGGACAACCGCTCGAACACCCGTTCGATCGGTTCAGGACCCGACGATCACCAGCGCGCCACTGCCCCGATCCCCCCGAGCACCGACAGGGTCTTCGTCTCGACCTCGTCCGCCTCGTCCGCCGCCGTGGAGGACCACGTCACCGCGCCGCCGGCCCCGAGGGACCGGGACCGCACGCGGCCGTCCCGGTGCAGGACCGTCACCAGTGTCCGGATCGCCACCGACAGATCGACCGCTCCGCTCGCCGAGAAGTACCCGATCGCCCCCGAGTAGACCCCGCGCGGCGCCGCTTCGAGGCGGTCCGCGATCGCCGTCGCGCTGCGCTTCGGCGCGCCGGTCATCGACCCCGGTGGGAACGCGGCACGCACCACCTCGGCCCGGGAGGTGCCCTCCGGCAGCACCCCGGCGACCGTCGACACCAGCTGGTGCACGCTGGCGTAGGTCTCGACGTCGCAGAGCCGCTCCACGCGCACCGTGCCCGGGCGTGCCGTCCGCAGCAGGTCGTTCCGCAGCAGGTCGACGATCATCACGTTCTCGGCGCGGTCCTTCGCGCTGTCGGAGAGCTCCGCGCGTGTCGCGGCGTCCGCCACCGGGTCCGGGTGACGGGGACGGGTGCCCTTGATCGGTTCGGCGAGCACGCTCCCGTCGGCGTCGATCCGCAGGAACCGCTCCGGCGAACGGCTCGCGATCCGCAGGTCGCCCCAGCGCAGGTACGAGCCGAACGGGACCGGGTCCCCCTCGCGCACGCGCCGGTACTCCGCCAGGTACCGGTCGCCGTCGCGGCTCGGTCGGGCGTCCGGCACCGAGAAGGCGGTCGTCAGGCACACCTGGAACGCGTTGCCCTCGCGGATCTCGTGTCGACAAACGTCCACCGCGTGCTCGTGGGCGACGCGGCGGACGCGACCGCGGGCCTCCAGGACGCGCCCGACGACGACCGTGTCCCCGGCCGGGAGGCCCGGGCGTTCCACCGTGACGTCGTCTCGCGTCGCCGACGCGCGCACCTCCGCCAGCCACGCCCGGTTCGCATCCGAGGCAGTCGGCGCGTCGTCGTCCACCAGCGCGATCGCCCAGGAGGAGCCGTCCGCGTGGACCAGGACGGCCCGGTCGACGAACCGGAGGTCGGCGTCGGGGTGTCCGTCAGCGGTCCGGTCGGGTCCGTCGACCTCGCGACCGAGTTCGTAGCCGAGGAAGCCCACCCAGCCGAGGGCGAACGCACACCCCGGCAACGGCTCGTCGAGCGTCGGGGTGCGGCGCAGCAGCTCGTCGAGGACGGCGAAGGCCGGTCGGCTCTCGACCCGGCTGGACCCGAACCACCGGGCGGCCGACCCCGACACCGTGACGTGGGCGATCCGGTCCTCGTGCCGGAGGCAGGCGGCGAAGGGGCCGTCCGGGACGGCGAGGACCGACCACGCCGCACGGCGGGCCGCCGCTGCGGGCGAGTCGACCGGCAGCGCCGAGTCCAGCCAGGCCAGGTCGGCGGTGCTGCGACGGGCGAGCTCGCCGAGGTCCGGGACGTCGGCGAGCCGCTGGACCGCGATCCGCGGTACGCCCGCGGGACGGTCCACCGTGACGCTCAGACCGCCGAGATCGTCCACGCGGCAGCGTGCGCGTCGCCGGGCTCGAGCACGACGAGTCCGGCGTCCACGTCACCGGCGAAGGCGTCGGCGTTGAAGGCGTTCGGGGCGCAGGTCATCGGCTCGACGGCGAGGCCGGAGCGGTGGTACTCGGGGACGACGTGGTCGGCGGTGTGCACCTGCGCCCACCCGCAGTCCCTGCCGAAGGCGACCCGCACGCCGTGCCCGTCGGCCGCGGTGACGGTGATCGTGGCGGTGCCCTCGGCGTCACGGTCGAAGCCGGTGAAGGCGTGGTCGATGAAGCGGGCGCCGATCGCCGTCGGCAGGCGGAGGTCGAACTCGTCGTGCACGGGGACCAGCTCGGTCGGGATCAGGCGGTCCTCGGTGACCTCGAGCACCTCGGCTGCCGGGAGCGTCAGCGTCCAGTCGTCGACCGTGCCCGCGCCGGCGACGAGGTACGGGTGCGGACCGGTCCCCCAGGGTGCCCGGTCGTCCCCGGTGTTCGTCCCGGTGATCGTGGTGTGCAGACCGTCGGCGTCCAGGCGGTACTCGACCCGCACCTCGACGCGGGCGGGGTAGCCCTCCTGGGGCTGCACGGTGGTGGCGAGGACGACCCGGTCGGCGTCCTGCTCGAGCACGGCGAAGTCGGTCCAGGCCACGAGACCGTGCAGGGCGTGTGCGCGCTTCGGCTCCGTCAGCGCGAGTTCCTGCTCGACCCCGTCGAAGGTGTACCGGCCGTCGACGACGCGGTTCGGCCAGGGGGCGAGCACGGCGCCGCGGAAGACCGGGCGGACGTCGTCGGCGTCGAACGTGGTGACGAGGTCTCGGCCGTCGTGCCGCAGTGCGCGCAGGGTGGCTCCGACGCTCGCGATCTCGGCGGTGTACCTGTCGGAGGCGATGGACGTCTGGGTTCCGGACCGGGGCGCAGCGCTGCTCATGCGCTCAGCGTAGCGGGGCACCGCGTCCGGGCGGCGATCGGGACGCCAGTGGAGTACGGAATACCGAGTACTGGGTGCCCGGGGTGCCGTCCGGTTACGTTCCCTGCGCCGTCACCACCTCCACCGCCCGGACGGGGACGGGGAACAGGGACGGCTGACCATCGGAGGATCCTCATGCGTCACCGCATCACCACACGCATCGCCGTCGCGTCGACGGCCGTGCTCAGCATCGCGATCGGAACGGTCGCACCAGCGACCGCCGCTCCCCCGGGTCCGGCCGGGCGTCCGCAGGTCGGGCTGGCGATCGACGTCCTGGCGGACGGCGCGGGGCCGTTCAGCCCCGATGACCGACCCGGCGGCGACAGCGGGCCGACGAACGGTGTCGTCCGCACCCTCGACTCGGTCACGTACCGGGTGACCGTGAACGCGAACGGCGGTGTCGGCCATCGCCAACGCTTCACCGTCACCGCGCCGACCGGGACGTCGTGGGCGGCTCTGCCCGAAGGCTGTTCGGCGTCCGGCTCGGGCATCGACGGCCGCGACCTCACCTGCGTCCTCGGGGACGTGGCGGAAGGCCAGGTGGTCGCGGTGCCCGTCGTCCTCGACGTCTCCGCCGGGCTCGACGACGGCGACGCCGTCATCGTGACGGGGACCGCCACCGCTGACGACGCGGACGCACCGGTCTCGGCGACCGCGCCGCGGCTCACCGTCTCGGCGGCGGCCCGCTACAACCTGAGCAAGCGGGTCGTCGGCTCCGTGCTGCGCCCGGACGTCACCGGACCCGACGGCACACGCGGCTTCCAACTCGTGTTCCCGATCGCCGTCGAGTGGCAGCCGGTCGTCCCCGGGCAGGGCCTGCTCGGGTTCGCTCCAGGTGACGGGCGGATGACGTTCACGGACGACGTCTCGCAGCTGCGCGGTGACCTGCCGTCCGGCGCGGTGCTCTGGAACGGGGACGCTCCGCCGTGCGGTCCGAACGACCCGTCCGTCTCGTCCCGGTTCGCCTCACTGCCGGCGGGGAGCGGTGGTGGCCCCCGGGCGGTCGCCGACTCCGGCCGGTTCACGTGCGAGCAGTCCGGTGCCGGTCAGGACGTCTCCGTGACGATCACCGGGACCGTCACCGACGCGTCACGCATGCCGACGCAGAACGCCTTCGGCGGCCCCGTCGTCGGCAACACCCCCGGGTTCGTGGTCTCGGGCTACATCTCGTTCTGGGTGCCGAACCCACCCGCCGGCACGAGTCTCGGATCGGTGAACACGTTCCGCGACGTCGTGACGCACGCGGCGTCAGGGGCACCGAACTTCCCAGGGGACGCCGAACCCGTGGCGGACAACCGAGCGACACGGAACATCGTGGCGGACGCCGTCGGGACCGCGGGGAAGCGTCTCCTCAGGGTGCTGGACGACAGCGGTCGGACCGGCGACGGTTCGGCGCGTCGGGGTGATCCGTGGAGCACGCCCGGGTCGGTGCTCCGCAGCGACGTGAGCGCCTCGAACCCCGGACTCGACACGTTCCGGAACACCGTGCTGTGCGACACGTTCGACCGGCACACGCAGCGTCTGGCGCGGGTGCAGGGGACGTCGGCCCGGACCAGCGGGCTGCGCGAGGCGCGGGTCGAGTACGCCGCGTACGACATGGACGGTCCGGAGGACGGGCAACGCCGGGCCACGTGTGACGACGATCGCGGTCCCTGGTTCACGGACCCGGCGGAGGTGCCGGGCGGGATCGACGCCGTCGGCGCCGTCCGTGCCCGCGGTGACGTCGGCGGTGGCACCACTGCCGCGCTGTCCTCGTTCGTCTCGGTCCGCGAGGTCGCCGACGGGACGCGTGCCTACGACTTCGGGCACGTGCGCTTCAGCGACCGTCACCCCGACTGGGTGCACGACACCCGCTCCGACCCCGAACTCGGCGCCGGAGGGTTGTCCGACAGCGTGCTCGTCACCGAGGACCTGGCCCGGATCGGGAAGACCGTGGCGCGTGCCAGCTCCTCGACCGCCACGGCGGGCGACACGGACACACCGGTTCCCGTGGTGCCCGGCAACGCCGTGGACTACGTCCTCACGCCGTCGCTCACGAACGGGAACACGACGGGGCGACCACGACTGGTGACGGTCCGTGACGTCCTCCCGGCACACATGGCGTACAGCCCGGGCAGCGCGTCCGTCGAGCCGGCGGTCGACACGGTCCGGGACGACGACGGCACCGAGCACCAGCGACTGACCTGGGCGATCGACGACGTGACGCCGAACACCCGCATCGCGCCGATCACCTACACCGCCGTCGTCGCACGGGATGCTCCGGCAGGGCCGCTGGAGAACCGGGTCGAGGTCTCGGCTCCGACGGACCGGTCTCCGTCCGAGTACCGGTCCGCCGCGCGGGCCGTCCAGGTCGTGACGAGTGGTGGCCTGCGCGTCGAGAAGCGGGCGGAAGCCCCCGTCGTCGTCACGGGAGACGACCTGGTGTGGTCGCTCGACACGACGAACACCGACACGGATCCCGTCCGCGACGTACAGCTCGTCGACGTCCTCCCGCACGCCGGCGACGGATCGTCGTTCCACGGCGCAATCGAACTGGCCCGTCCCGTCGATGCCGGCCCGGCGGAGTCCGTCGTGTACGCCGCCGCCGACCCGGAGGCGGTGTCGCTCGACCCCGCGGACGAGTCGAACCAGCCCGGCGGCTCGACGACGTGGTGCGCGGAGACCGCGTTCGGCAGCGCCGGGTGTCCGGACACCCTCGCCGACGTCACTGCCATCCGGATCGACGACCCGAACGGGATCGCTCCCGGGGAGACCGTGTCCCACCGTGTGTCCATCGCGACCCACGGGCAGCGGGACGGTGACCGGTACACGAACCGCTTCGGGGTCCGCTCCGCCGACCTCGCGCTGCCGGTCCGGTCGAACCCCGCAACCGTCCGGGTCGTGTCGGGCGCCGTGGGTGACCTGGTCTGGACGGACTCGGACGGCAACGGCGTACAGGACCCGGGTGAGCCCGGGATCCCGGACGTCCCGGTGCGGTTGCACGGCACCGACGACCGGGGGCGAGAGGTCGATCGGGTCGCCCGAACGGACCGGGAGGGGCACTACGGCGTGGACGACCTGCGCCCTGGCGACTACGTCGTCTCCGTCACACCGGTGCCGGATCGCACGTTCACGATGCCCTCGGTCGGTGACGACGACGCCCGCGACTCCGACGTCGCGGCGGACGGACGGACAGCACCGATCACGATCACCCGGCGGACGGGCCCAGACGGGGCGCTCGAGGGCGTCGAACGGAACGACCGCATCGATGCCGGCGTCCTGCCGTCATCGTCTCCCGAGCCGGGCGACGGCGCGGGGAGCGGCGGTCCCGGAGTCGGCGGGTCCGGAGACGGTGGGTCCGGGAGCAGCGGGTCGACGGGCAGCGGTCCGGACGACCACGGCGACACGACTGCGCATCCGGGTGGCTCACGCGGGCACGCCCTCGCCTTCACCGGAGCAACAGGGACCGCTGCGGCCGCCATCAGCGCGTTCCTCCTGCTGATGGCCGGTCTCGGACTCCGAGCCCTCGCCCGCGCACGGCGCCGCGTCTGACGGTCACCAGCGGATCACTCGGTGCGTCTCGTTGCCAGCCCGGTAACGGGACGCACCGAGTCGGACGGCGACCGGCTGCCCGCCTCCGGCTCCGGCTCCGGCTCCGGCTCCGGCTCCGATAGCACGCGGACCGCATGCCCGAACAGGCAAGCACAGGCACGCGAGCACAGGCACGCAAAGCCCAGACACGAAGAAGCCCCGACACGAAGAAGCCCAGACACGAAGAAGCCCCGACACGAAGAAGCCCCGCTGCTCCATGAGCGGCGGGGCTTCTTCGTGGTGTCCTTGCTTCTGGTGGATCTGAGGGGACTCGAACCCCTGACCCCCTGCATGCCATGCAGGTGCGCTACCAGCTGCGCCACAGACCCAGAACGAAACGACCCGAAGGCCGGTTTCTGTTCCCCCGGTTCCCCGGAGGCACCAGTACAGCGTACACCACGCGAACACCGGGTGACGAAATCGTCACCGCCACCCGGGCGCGTCGCGCTGAGACCCGCGTCAGGCCGACTGTTCGGCACCCTGCGACTGATTGGCCGGCAGCTCGAGCGGGATGACCGGGCAGTCCGACCAGAGGCGCTCGAGGGAGTAGTACTGGCGCTCTTCCTCGTGGAACACGTGCACGACGATGTCCCCGAAGTCGATCAGAGCCCAGCGGCCTTCGCTCCGGCCTTCACGACGAAGCGGCTTGGCACCGACCTGGAGCAGGCGGTCTTCGATCTCATCGGCGATGGCGAGCACGTTGCGCTCGTTGCGGCCGGTGGCGAGCAGGAAGACGTCGGTGAGCTGGAGTGGTCGGGTGACGTCGAGGGCGACGATGTCCTCGGCCTGCTTGGAGTCGGCCGCTTGAGCGGCGATCTGCGTCAGTTCGAGTGCGCGAGCGGAGGCGGTCACGGATTCCTTCCGGTGGTCATCCCGACGCGTGCGTCCGGATGTTCATGTGGGTCACGATCATAGGTCAGACCGCTGACGCGGGCCATGCCCACGGAGTTCGAGGCTCGCTCAGGAGCCGAAGAAGTTCGTCGCGACGAGTGCGACGACGATGACACCGGCAGCGACGACACCGACGGCACTCGCGGCGACGGCCAGCACGACCGGCGTCTTGGAGTCCTTCGGCTTGGCGGCGGCGAGCACGACCTGGCGGGTCGACGTGTGGCTCGACACGGCACGGCTCGCGCGGACCGGACTGGCGTCCGTGTCCGGCTGCTCGTCGTGCTGCTCGAGGAGGCGGTCGACCTCTGCGCCGTCGATCGGCCGGTGCGACCCGGTCGAGGACAGCGATGAGGGCAGGTCGATCGAACCGGTGAGGATGACCTCGCCGGTGGCGTTGAGCGCACCGGTGGGGTCGGCCAGCGCCGAGTTCGGCAGGATGAGGGCGTTCGTGTGCGACTCGGCGACACGGCGCGTGCCGGTCTCCTCGTCGTGCACCTCGGCGTCGTTCGAGTCGTGGGCGAAGGTCGACCAGTGGCCGGCCGGAGGCTGGAACGCCGTGGTGACGGGCTTCGGCTCGCGCGGCGCATCCGAGGATGTCGGACGCGGGGTCGATCCCGGCTGCGCTGCGGATGTCGGTCCCGAGACGGGCGCATCTGCCGGCACGACGACCGGGACCTCGTTCGTGTCGTCGTCGTCCAGGTCGAGCGGGAACACGCCGGGAGCCGCGGCGGGCAGCTCGCTGGCGGGCGCGGCGACGTCGTCGGTCGCGGCCATGATCGCGTCGGGGTCGGCGTCGTGCGGCGCCCAGGTCGTGCGGTGCTGGCGGGGTTCCTCGCCGTGGGCAGCCGCCTCTTCCAGGGGCTCGATGGCGTCCGGCGAACCGTCAGCGGCGGTGGCCTGCTCGACAGCGGCGGGTTCCAGGTGCGTGAGCTCCGGGTTGGGGTCCTGCCAGTGCGAGGACTCGTGGTCCTCGGTGGCCCGGCTCTGCACGGCGTCGTCGTCGGACCCGCCATCGACCTGAACAGCGTCGGCGTCGGCGTCAGCGTCGGCGACCTCCGTCGCCCCGAGCCCGGCCCCAGCGCCGAGCCCGGCCCCAGCGCCGAGCCCGGCCCCGGCCCCGGCGTCAGTGTCGTCAGTGGGGTCAGTGGCGTCAGTGGCGTCAGTGGCGTCAGTGGCGTCAGTCGACCGCTCGTCCGTCGGCGCGTCGAACCCGAGGGGCACGAGCGGCGAGGACTGCGCCCCGATGCCGGCGGCAGCGGCTTCGACCGGGGTCGACAACGGCGGCACCTGGGCATCCGGTGCGGGTACGGACGAGGGGCCCGTCAGCGTGCCGAGGACGTCCTGCACGGTGCGGTCGGACGACTGCGGGGTCGGGTTCTGCAGCGGGACGGGACGGCCACCCTGCTGCTGCGCCTCGCGCAGCAGCCGCAGCTGTCGGCGGGACATCCCGCCGGTGCCGGGGACGATCTCGGTCGCGGAGGCCGGGGGCACGTCGGACACGCCGGTGGCGGCTCCCGCGGATCGCGGTGCCGCCTGGTTGGCCGTGGCCGAACCGGGGGCGACGTGCGAACCGGGGCGACGACGGGCCTCCGGTGTGGCGGGGGCGGCGACGGTCGGCGGCGGCGTCGCGGGCTGGGCACCGCCAGAGGCGGCGCGCTCGCGCTCACGCATCTGGCGCCGCGACAGCGGCGGCTGCGCGTCGGACGGACTCATGCAACGCTCCGATACAGATGGTGCTTCGAGATGTACTGGACGACGCCGTCGGGCACGAGGTACCAGACGGGGGACCCGCTCCGCACCCGGTCACGGCAGTCGGTCGAGGAGATCGCCAGCGCGGGGACCTCGAGCACACTAACGTCCCGTTCTGGGAGTCCGGTGATGCTCAGCTGGTGTCCCGGTCGTGTCACGGCGACGAAGTGTGCGAGGTCCCAGAGCCCGTCGTGGTCCTTCCAGTCGACGATCTGCTGGACGGCGTCCGCCCCGGAGATGAAGACGAGCTGGGCGTCGGGCCGCTGCTCGTGCAGGTCGCGGAGGGTGTCGACGGTGTAGGTCGGGCCGGGCCGGTCGATGTCCACGCGGCTGACCGTGAACATCGGGTTCGAGGCGGTCGCGATCACGGTCATCAGGTACCGGTGCTCGGCGTCGGTGACCTCGGACTTCATGTACGGCTGGCCGGTGGGGACGAACACGACCTCGTCCAGGTCGAAGTGCTTCGCGACCTCGGACGCCGCCACGAGGTGACCGTGGTGGATCGGGTCGAACGTCCCGCCCATCACCCCGATGCGCGGCCGACCCGTGCTCTCGAGCATCGGGTGGCGGATCAGATCTTGGAGTGGCCGAACTCGTCCACACCGGTCTCGTGCTGCCGGGTGGCCTGGAACTTGTGCGAGTGGCGGTAGGCGACGTCGCGGAAGCTCCACGTGACGAAGCCGAGGAGGGTGAAGACGCAGGCCGCGACGATCGGGAAGACGATCGCGGGGACGCCGGCCGCATGTTCTGCGGCTTCAGCGAGGAGTGACATCTGGCAGTGCTCCGATCGATCGAGGAAGACTCCAGACCATCCTAGCCGCGGATGTGTCCTTGCCCGCGCACGAGCCACTTGGTGCTCGTGAGTTCAGGCAGCCCCATCGGGCCCCGCGCGTGCAGCTTCTGCGTGGAGATCCCGACCTCGGCGCCGAACCCGAACTCCCCGCCGTCCGTGAACCGAGTCGACGCGTTCACCATCACGACCGCCGAGTCGACGCCCGCCAGGAAGTGCTCGGCCGTGTCGACGTCGTTCGTGACGATCGACTCGGTGTGGTGTGTGGACCATTGCGCGATGTGCGCCATCGCCGCGTCGACGTCGGGCACGACACGGATCGAGAGATCGAGGTCCATCGACTCGGTGGCCCAGTCGGCCTCGGTCGCACGCAGCACCCCGGGGACGATGGTCCGGGTGGCGTCGTCGCCCCGCAGGGTCACGCCGGCGGCCCGGAGGCGGTCGGCCAACACCGGCAGGAGCCGCTCGGCCGCCCGCTCGTGCACGAGCAGCGTCTCCAGGGCGTTGCAGACGCTCGGCCGCTGCACCTTGCTGTTGAGGACGATGTCCACGGCACGGTCGACCGGTGCCGACTCGTCCAGGAAGACGTGCACGACCCCGGCGCCGGTCTCGATGACGGGCACCTGCGACTCGCTGACGACGGTCTGGATGAGGGAGGCGCTGCCGCGCGGGATGAGCACGTCGACCAGGCCGCGGGCTCGCATGAGACCGGTCGCTCCGGCGCGTCCGAGCGGGTCGATCGTCTGCACGAGCTCGCGCGGCAGCCCGACCGAGGCGATCGCGTCCTGGATCCGCCGCACGAGCACGGCGTTGGTGCGGAGCGCCGCCGACCCGCCGCGGAGGACCACGGCGTTGCCCGACTTCAGCGCCAGGGCGGCGATGTCGACGGTGACGTTCGGACGTGCCTCGTAGATGGCGCCGACCACCCCGAACGGCACCCGCACCTGCGCGAGCTGCAGCCCGTTCGGCAGGACCGAGCCGCGGACGTGCTCCCCCACCGGGTCGGTCAGCCCCACCACGTGCTCGACCGCGTCGGCCAGAGCGTCCACGCGGTCGACGTCGAGACGCAGTCGGTCCAGCAGGCCCGACGTCAGTCCACCGTCCTGACCCGCGATCAGGTCTTCGTGGTTCGCGGTGACGATCTCCGCCGTCCCGGCGCGCAGCCCGAGGGCGATCGCCCGCAGGGCGGCGTCCTTGACGGCCGTCGTCGTGGTCGCCAGCACCGTCGCGGCCGCGCGGGCAGCCGTCAGCGTGTCGACGAGCGGCGTACCCGCCTGGGCCTGCGCGGGAGCGGTGAGGGACATGACCCGATTCTAAGTCGGCGGCGCCTCTGTGACGGGAGGCGTGCCTCCCGTCCGACGGGCAGCCCCGGTCAGGCGCGTGGTGCGGCCCGGAACCAGGTACCGACGTGCTCCCCACCGAGCGCACGGTCGACGAGGGCCGTCGCCGTGACGAGCACGGACGTGCCGGCCTCGGCCGCGAGGCGGGCGGCCGCGACCTTCGTGCCGGCTCCCCCGGTACCGACCCCGGCAGCACCGATCGAGCCGAAGGTCACCCCCGCGAGCTCGTCGCCGAACGGGACCTCGTCGATGCGGGTGGCACCGGGCTGCTCCGGCGGCTTCGTGTACAGGGCTTCGACGTCGGACAGCAGCACCAGGGCGTCCGCCTCGACCTGCCGGGCGACGAGCGCGGCGAGCCGGTCGTTGTCACCGAACCGGATCTCGTGGGTGGCGACCGTGTCGTTCTCGTTGACGATCGGCAGCACCCGGAGTTCGAGCAGCCGGTTCATCGCCCGCCGCGCGTTCACCCGGTGCGTCGGGTTCTGCAGGTCACCCGCGGTGAGCAGGACCTGCGCCGCCGTGACCCCGTGCCGGTCGAGTTCCTTCTGGTACCGGAAGACCAGCACCGCCTGCCCGGTGGCGGCGGCGGCCTGCTGCGTGGCGAGGTCCTCCGGCCGTCCCTCGAGCCCCAGGAACGGGAAGCCGGTGGCGATGGCGCCGGACGACACCAGGACGACCTCGGTCCCACGACGGTACGCGCCGACCAGGGCGTCGACGAGCGGGCCGATCTGCGACGCGTTGTCCCCGCTGACCGAGGACGAGCCGACCTTGACCACGATCCGTCGGGCGCGCGGGATGTCCGCGCGCTCCGCGACGGTGTTCGGTCCGACCACGGCGCTCAGTCGCGCTCGGACGTCGTCGGCTCGACCGGGTCGGACTCGGCGTCGTCGTCGTCCGCCCACAGACCGGCGATCCGCTCCTGCTCGAGCTCGGCACGTGCGGCGGCCTTGCCGTCCATCCGCTCGAAGTAGTCCGAACGACGCTCGTTGCGCGTCGGTCGGGCGTTGAGGTCGAGCCGGGAGTCCGTCCCGCGAGCGCTGGTGATGAGCTCCGCGGTGGAGGTCAGGGTCGGCTCCCAGTCGAAGATCATGCCGCCGTCGCCACCGATGACCACGGTGGACCCGGCGACGGCTCCGGCCTTGAACAGGCCGTCCTCGACCCCGAGCTTGGCGAGCCGGTCGGCCAGGTAGCCGATCGCCTCTTCGTTGGTGAAGTCGGTCTGCTGCACCCAGCGCTCCGGCTTCGCACCACGGACCCGGTAGAAGCGGTGCTCCTCGCCGCCCTCGGCACGCACCGTGAACGGCTTCTCGTTGACGGCCTTCGGACGGAGCACGATGCGCTCGACCTCGGGCTCGGCGGCCCGCTCGGCACGGGCCTGCTCGACGACGTCGGCCAGGGCGAAGGTGAGCTCACGCAGGCCCTTGTGCGACGCGGTGGAGATCGGGAACACGCGGTAGCCGCGGGACTCGAACTCGGCGGTCACGAACGCCGCGAGTTCCGCGGCGTCGGGCACGTCGATCTTGTTGAGCGCGATGAGCTGCGGGCGATCGAGCAGCGGGACCTGCCCCTCGGGGACCGGGTACTGCTCGAGTTCGCGGAGGATCACGTCGAGGTCGCTGATCGGGTCACGGCCGGCGTCGAGCGTGGCGCAGTCGATCACGTGCAGCAGGGCTTCGCAGCGCTCCACGTGACGGAGGAACTCGAGGCCGAGCCCCTTGCCCTCGGACGCGCCCTCGATCAGACCCGGGACGTCGGCGACGGTGAAGCGCGTGCTGCCCGACTCGACGACGCCGAGGTTCGGGGTCAGCGTCGTGAACGGGTAGTCGGCGATCTTCGGCTTGGCAGCCGAGATCGCGGCGATCAGCGACGACTTGCCGGCGCTCGGGTACCCGACCAGGGCGATGTCCGCGATGGTCTTCAGCTCGAGGCTGACGTCGCCGCTCCACCCGTCGGTGCCGAGGAGCGCGAAGCCGGGGGCCTTGCGCTTGGTAGTGGCGAGCGCGGCGTTGCCGAGGCCACCCTGGCCGCCGGGACCGACGACCACGCGGATGCCCGGCTCGGTGAGGTCCGCGAGCACGTCGCCGTTCTCGTCGTACACGACCGTGCCGACGGGGACGGGGAGCTCGAGCGTGTCACCGCTGACCCCGCTGCGGTGGTCGCCCATGCCGGGCTGGCCGTTGCGGCTGGAGCGGTGCGGTGAGCGGTGGTACCCGAGCAGGGTGGTGACCTGCGGGTCGGAGACGAGGACGATGTCGCCGCCGTCACCGCCGTTGCCGCCGTCGGGGCCCGCGAGGGGCTTGAACTTCTCGCGACGGACGGACACGCAGCCGTTGCCGCCGTTGCCTGCCGTGAGGTGCAGCGTCACGCGGTCGACGAACGTCGCCATGGGGTCACTCCTGTAGGTGTTCGGGAAATGCAGAAGAGGGGCAGGCACACGGCCCGCCCCTCCCGCTGAAGCTGATCGTCAGCGACTACGCGTTGACGATGTTGATGACCTTGCGGCCACCCTTGGTGCCGAACTCGACCGCACCGGCCGAGAGGGCGAACAGCGTGTCGTCGCCACCGCGGCCGACGTTGGCGCCCGGGTGGAAGTGCGTGCCGCGCTGGCGGATGATGATCTCACCGGCGTTGACGACCTCGCCACCGAAGCGCTTCACGCCGAGGCGCTGTGCGTTCGAGTCGCGACCGTTGCGAGTGGAACTCGCACCCTTCTTGTGTGCCATGTCTCTGCTCCCGCCTTATGCGATCTTGGTGACCTTGACGCGCGTGAGATCCGCGCGGAAGCCCTGGCGCTTCTTGTAACCGGTCTTGTTCTTGAACTTCTGGATGACGACCTTCGGGCCGCGGAGGTCGGCCAGGACCTCGGCGGTGACCGTCACGTTCGCGAGCTCGGACGCGGCGGAGGTGATCTTGTCCCCGTCCACGAGGAGCACCGGCGCGAGGTCGATGTTGCCATTGTCGTCGGCCTTGATGCGGTCGATGGTGATGATCGAGCCGACCTCGACCTTCTCCTGACGGCCGCCGGCGCGCACTACTGCGTAAACCACGTGGAATCCTTACGTAACTCTGCTTGAGGGAAGTCTCGGGTGCCCACTTCTGCGCGAGCGCCCTGGGTTGCCCCGGGACGATCGGCGACGCAGGCAGAACGGCCCGCTGACACCAGGGATCGAGAATACTCGATCCGACCAGGCGGGTCAAACGCCGACACACGTACCATGGGGGGATGACCGTGTTGATCGATCCCCCGGCCTGGCCCGCACACGACACGCTCTGGTCACACCTGGTCAGTGACTCATCCTACGACGAGCTGCATGCCTTCGCCGACCGGGCGGGGGTCCCACGGCGCGCGTTCGACCACGACCACTACGACGTGCCGCAGGACCGGTACGCCGAACTCGTGGCCTCCGGGGCCGCCCCGGTGACCGGGCGCGAGCTGGTGCTGCGCCTCATCGCCAGCGGACTCCGTGTGCCGCAGCGCGACAAGCGGAAGACGGCGCGCGACCAGGACTGACCGCGGCACCGGGAACGTCGACCGGATCCGTCACCGGGAGGGCACACACGGGCGTGTCGCGGGACGTCAGCGCGGATGCCGGCCGACCCACAGCCACGCGGCCGAAGCCGACCCGAGCAGCATCAGGGTCATCGGCAGCCCGAGTTGCAGCGGCGTGGTGACGACGTCGACGAGCAGACGCCCGAGCCCCTGCCCCACGCTCCCCTGCTGGACGGCGTCGTGGACCGCGGTGACGATGCCGACCAGGGCGAGTGCCACGGTGCCCGCAGCACCCGCCAGGACGCTCCGCAGGAGCACGACGGGCAGCGGGGCACGCGGCACCACCGGCACCAGGAAGGCCAGCACCAGGAAGGCCGCGAGGGCGAACGGGGAGCGCGCGACGAAGACGTTCTGCACGAAGGCCTCGACCAGGCTCGTCCCACCGTGGCTCCGGAAGGGGCCGACGATCGTGCTCGTGCCGAGCAGCCCGATCAGGCCCGCCAGGAACTCGACCAGGACGACGCTGACCACGGTGATGGCCGCGCCCGTCGTGGCGACGATGGAGACCTCGGGCGCGAGGACGGACGTGGCGACGGGCACGCCGGCCCGACCAGACCCAGCCCGAGCAGAACCAGCACCCGAACCGGCCCGACCAGGACCGGCCGGATCCAGCGGGGGCACCGCCGACGGGGGTGCCCCCGGCGGTGGTACGGCTCCCCAGCCCGTCCGGGGCTGGTCATGACCCGGTACCGGGTCACGACCAGCCGGACGCTGCTCGTCCGTCACATCACTGCCCGAGGATGACGGTGCCGTCGTCCTCGGTGGCCGTCGGGTTCGCCGGGGCGCTGATGCTCCCCGACGAGACACGACGCGAACGCGCACGACCCTGGCCGGGCTGCTTCGGCTCCGGCAGCGCCTGCAGCACCGAGTCGAGGAGGGACTCCGCCGCTTCCTCGCTCACCCGACGCGGCTCGCGCTTGGCGACGCCGACCGGGATGTCGAGGATGGCGACGGTGGTGTCGGCCGGCGTGACCGGGGCCGACGAGCTGACCCGACGGCGACCGGCGGGACGCTCCTTCGGCGCCACCTCGGCGGCGGGCTGCTCAGCGACAGCCGCGGCCGACTGCGCCGGTGCCGACTCCGGACGCGTTGACCGCGTGTGGACACCCGTCGTCGTCCCCGGGAGCACCGCCTCCGGGGCGGGCGTCGCGAGCGACGTGTGCTGCTCGGCGGACCCCTGCTGCGCGTCACTCGACGCCTGCTGCGCGTCGCTCGACACCTGCTGCGCGTCGCTCGACACCTGCTGCGCGTCACCGGCCCGGCTGCCACGACGGCGACGACGCTTCGAGCCACCGGTGGGCTCACTCGGCGCCTCGGCCGCGGGGGCGACCGGCGACGTCGGCGACGCCGCCGTGACCGGCGACGCGGCACCGGCGACGCCGGTGACCGGCACGTCGGACTGCTCGTGCGGGATGGTCGACGCGGCGATCCGCGACAACGCGTGCTTGACGTCGTCGGTGATCTGGTGCGCCTGCGACGACTTCGACTCGGCCGCGACGGCGTTGCCGTTCGTGCCTCCACCGTTGCCGTTGCCGCCACGGGCCTTGCGGCGGCCCTTGGTCGGCCCCGGGTCCGCGTTGTTGTCGTTGACCTGCGCGTTGACCTCGTCGAGCGACTCGCGCAGACCGACACCGATCTTCTTGCGGGTCATCTGCACGAGGCCGAGCGAGGTGACCTCGGCCACCTGGTGCTTCGTCCGGTCGCGGCTCAGGCACTCCATGAGGCGACGGAGCACGAGGTCCCGGTTCTCCTCGAGCACCATGTCGATGAAGTCGACGACGATGATGCCGCCGATGTCCCGCAGACGGAGCTGGCGGACGAGTTCCTCGGCGGCCTCCAGGTTGTTCTTCGTGACGGTCTCCTCGAGGTTGCCCCCGGAGCCGACGAACTTCCCGGTGTTGACGTCGACGACCGTCATGGCCTCGGTGCGGTCGATCACGAGCGAACCACCGGAGGGCAGCCAGACCTTGCGGTCGAGGGCCTTCTCGATCTGCTCGTTGATCCGGTACTCCTCGAACGAGTCCGGGCCCTGGTAGAGCTCGACCCGGTCCTTGAGGTCCGGCGCGACCGCACTGAGGTACTCGTCGATGGTCTGTCGAGCGGACTCGCCGTCGATGATGAGCTTCGTGAAGTCCTCGTTGAAGACGTCACGGACGATCTTCACCAGCAGGTCCGGCTCGGAGTGCAGCATGACCGGCGCCTGGCCGCTCTGGACCTTCTTCTCGATGGCCTCCCACTGGCTGGTGAGGCGCTGCACGTCGCGCGTCAGCTGGTCCTCGGTGGCACCCTCGGCGGCCGTGCGCACGATGACGCCGGCGTGCTCGGGGAGGACCTCCTTGAGGATCTTCTTGAGACGGGCGCGCTCGGTGTCCGGCAGCTTGCGGGAGATGCCGTTCATCGAGCCGTTGGGCACGTAGACCAGGTAACGGCCCGGCAGGGACACCTGGCTGGTCAGACGCGCGCCCTTGTGGCCGACCGGGTCCTTCGTGACCTGCACGAGCACCTTGTCACCCGGCTTGAGCGCGGCCTCGATGCGACGACCGTGGCTGGTGTCGACCGAGTTCCAGTCGACCTCGCCGGCGTACAGGACGGCGTTGCGACCGCGGCCGATGTCGACGAAGGCGGCCTCCATCGAGGGCAACACGTTCTGCACCTTGCCGAGGTAGACGTTGCCGATGAGCGAGACGTTCTGCGACTTCGTCACGTAGTGCTCGGCGAGGACGCCGTCCTCGAGCACGCCGATCTCGATGGTCGAGGAGCTCGACCGCACGATCATCTGGCGGTCGACGCTCTCGCGGCGGGCCAGGAACTCGTCCTCGGTCACGACCTGGCGACGACGTCCGGCGTCACGGCCGTCACGACGGCGCTGCTTCTTGGCCTCGAGACGGGTGGAGCCCTTGATGCGCTGCGGCTCGGTGATGAGCTCGGGCTCGCGGCGACGCGGTTCGGCCTGCTCGCGGTCGCTGCTGCTGCCCCGGCGGCGGGTGCGGCGGCGGCTGCCACCCTGCTCGTCGCGGTCCTCGTCATCCCAACGGTCAGAACGGTCGACCCGATCGGTGCGCTCGTCGCGCTCCGGGCGGTCGTCGCGGTCGTCACGGTCGGACCGGTCGTACCGGTCCGACCGGTCGTACCGGTCGCTCCGGCCGGAGCGGGAGCCGCGTCCCGAGCGCTCGGCTCGGTCCGAACGGTCGTACCGGTCGCTCCGATCACGGTCACGGTCAGATCGGGCGGGCAGCTCCGGCAGCACCGGGGCGTGGAAGATCAGGCTGAGCGTGCTGGTCGCCTTCGGGACGAACGGCTCGGCCGGGGCCGACGCCGCGTCCGGACGGGAGGCCCGTCGCGCCTCCGGCACGTCGCTCGCGTCCGCCGCGCCCTGCGTCCCGACCTCGTCCTGGCCGACGGCCGGCAGGTCACCGGTCAGGGTGCTGACGTCCTCCGGCGCGGTTCCCGCACCCGAGGCGGCTTCCACCACGACGGAGACCGTGCCGGTCGCGGTGTCGACCACGACCTCGACGGTCTCCGAGTCCGGCGACTGCTCGACCTCGGTCGTGTCGCTCACGTCTGCCTCGGCGGTGTCGGTGACGTCAGCGGTGTCGCTCACGTCGGCACCGTCGGAGGCGTCGACCGTGTCCGCGACATCGAGCGCCTCGACCACGTCGGACGACCGGTCGGGATCGAGCTGCTCGTCGGACCCGACCTGCTCGTCGTACTCGACCTGCTCGTCGGACCCGACCGTCTCGACGGCGTCGGTCGACGTGTCGGACGGGTCAGGCGCCTCCAGGCCGCCGGACCGGGCGCGACGGCCGCCGAAGAGGCGGGTCCGGCGCTTCGGCGCGTCGTCGGTGTTCTGGTTCTGGTTCTCGTTCTGCTCCACCATGGACTGGTGCACTCCTCGACCCCGCACGCACCCGGTGGGTGGCGGGAATTCTCTCGTATCGGTGCGGGCGGCGACTCCGCCCCCGCGCTCGCTGCTGTCAGTGACCGATCCGGCGTCTCGTCCACGCCCGGTCGTCGTGGGCACCCGGCTCACGGCGGCTCGGCGTCGGAGGTGACGCGTCGTCCGGTCACGGTGCTCTGTCACAACACCATCACGTCCGGGCGGTGGCCCGGCAAGTTCTCGTCGTCGCCCGGATCGGCCGGGTGACTGGTCCATCATCGCACGCGGTCGCGGAGAACGCCGGGAGCCTCGTGCGAAGATGACGCCGTGAGTTCGACGCCTGTTGCTCCCCGCCGTCCCGTCGCCGTCGCGATCCTGTTGCTCGTGACCGGACTGGTCGGGCTGTACGCGGCGTTCAGTCTGGTGCTCGACGAGTTCGCCAAGTACGAGAACCCGCAGAAGGTGCTGACGTGTGACGTCAGCCCCTTCCTCAACTGCTCGAACGTCATGACGACGTGGCAAGGGCACCTCTTCGGGTTCCCGAACCCGCTGTTGGGGATGATGGGGTTCGTGGCACCGATCGCCGTCGGCATCGCGCTGCTGGCAGGGTTCCGGGGTACGAAGTGGTTCTGGACGCTGTTCAACGCCGGGCTCTTCCTGGCCTGGGTCTTCGTCACCTGGCTGTTCACCCAGACCGTCTGGTTCATCGGGTACCTCTGCCTCTGGTGCATGCTCGTCTGGGCCATGACGATCCCGCTGTTCTGGATCTTCACGATCTGGAACCTGGCGAAGGGGAACCTGCCGTTCGGCACCGGGGGACGACGGATCGGCCGAGCGCTCCTGCCGTTCTGCTGGGCGTTCCCGCTCGCGAACTACCTGTTCATCGTCGTGGTGATCCTCGTTCAGTTCCCGACGCTCCTGACCACCCTCTGAACTCCGCGACTGAGCCCACGGTGGTGACGTGTCACCTGATTCCTGGGGTCTTCCCAGCACAGGGGCCCGGTCCCGGCGGTCGGAGCCGTTACGCTCGATCCCGATGAGCGACAACGAGAGCAAGAAGGCGCGCCGCAACGCCGCGCGCGAGCGTGCCCGCGAGGCCCGCCAGAAGGAGCAGGCCCGCCGACGTCGGAACAAGACGTTCCTGATCAGCGGCATCATCGTGGCGTCGCTCGCGGTCGTCGCGATCGTCGTGCTCGTGGTCGCGAACTCGATCCAGCCCGTCGGGCCCGGACCGAAGAACATGGCGAGCGACGGCATCGTGCTCACGGGGCAGAACGGCAAGATCGTCCCGGTCGAGACGAAGGGCATCCCCGAGGGTGGGAAGCCGAGGGCCACGAAGCAGGACGACTCGGTCGCGAACATCACCGTGTACGAGGACTACATGTGCCCGATCTGCAACCAGTTCGAGACGGGCAACATGTCCCAGATCAAGCAGTGGGTGCAGGACGGCACCGCCACGCTCGAGGTGCGCCCGTTCAACCTGCTCGACCGCGCCTCGCTCGGCTCGAAGTACTCGACCCGCTCGGCCGCCGCGGCCGCCTGTGTCGCGAACTACGATCCCGACGCCTTCCTCGACGTCAACAGCGCCTTCTACGAGAACCAGCCGTCGGAGAACACCCGCGGTCTGACGAACGACAAGCTCGCCGACATCGCGAAGAAGGCCGGCGCGACGAACGCAGAGGTGCAGTCCTGCATCACCGACCAGCGGTTCGCAGGCTGGGTCGCCGACGCCACGAACCGTGCGCTCACCGAGCCCCTGCCGAACTCCGACCTGCCGAAGCTGACCGGGACTCCCACCGTCCTCGTGAACGGCAAGCAGTACAACGGAACCGGCACCAACGCCTGGTCCGACGCCCAGGCCTTCGCCTCCTTCGTGGAGCAGAACGGCGGCTCCGGCAAGTAGTCGCCGGCACGACGACGAAGGCCCCCGCACTCGAGAGTGCGGGGGCCTTCGTCGTACCGGATCAGGCGAACCAGAGTCCGAGCTCACGGGCGGCGGACTCCGCCGAGTCCGAGCCGTGCACCAGGTTCTGCTGGACCTTGAGACCCCAGTCGCGGCCCAGGTCACCACGGATGGTGCCGGGAGCGGCCGAGGTCGGGTCGGTGGTCCCGGCGAGCGAGCGGAACCCGGCGATGACGCCGTTGCCCGCGACGCGCACGGCGACGAGCGGACCGGACTGCATGAACTCGACGAGCGGCTCGAAGAACGGCTTGCCCTGGTGCTCTTCGTAGTGGCTGTCGAGCAGGTCGCGCGGCGCGGTCAGCATCTTCAGGTCGACGATCTCGTACCCCTTCGCCTCGATGCGGCGGAGGATCTCACCGGTGAGCTGGCGGGCGACGCCGTCGGGCTTGACGAGGACGAGGGTCTCTTCGAGTTCGGACACAGCGGGACTCCCTGCGGTTCGAGGTGGTGGTGGGTCAGTCCTCGCCGAGTGCGGCTCGGCGGGCGGCGTTCTGACGGTCGAGCTGACCGCCCTTGACGAAGCAGAAGACCCACAGCGCCAGGAACACCACGCCCACCACGACCATGAAGGGCTCGATGAACCCGGTGGCGAGGATGGCCGCCTGCAGCAGCCACCCGAACCATACACCGGCACGGGAGCCGGTCAGTCGGGACGCCAGGGCCAGGATGACGATCGCAGCGATGCCACCGCCGAACGCCAGTCCGGCCGGCAGGGTGTGCTTGCCGTAGACGACGAGCATCGGGAAGAAGAACATGATCGCCTCGAGCACGAGGGTGATCGACAGCAGGCTCTCGCGGGCCCCGCGGTCCCGACGCGGACGTCGCATCCGGGGCGTGCGGGGCGGACGGGAGGCCCGTGGTGCGTCCGTCACTTCGTTCCGCCTTCGCGGTGGACCATCTCCATGACGGCACCCACCATCACGATCGAGCCGGCGACCAAGACCATCGCGTCCTCGGCGTCGGCGTCGTCGGCCAGGTCACGGGCTTCCTGCAGGGCGCCGGCGAGCGACGGCTCGACGACGACCCGGTCGTTGCCGACCTCGTCGACGACGAGCCGGGCGAACTCGTCGGCGTCGAGCGCCCGCTCCCCCGGCGGCTGTGTCACGACGAAGGTCGCGACGGTGTCCTTGAGGGCACGGACGAACCCGCGCGCGTCCTTGTCGCGGAGGATCCCGACGACGCCGACGACGTGTCCGGACGGGAACGCCACGGGCAGCGCGTCGGCGAGTGCCTTCGCGCCGTGCGGGTTGTGCGCTGCGTCGACGACGACGGTCGGACCGGTCGCGATCGGCTGGAGCCGCCCAGGGCTCGTCGCGTTGGCCAACCCCTCGCTGAGGACGTCCTCGTCGAGTGCCTGGCTGCCCCGGCCGAGGAACGACTCGACCGCGGCGATCGCGACCGCCGCGTTGCGGGCCTGGTGGGCGCCGAACAGCGGTACGAACAGGTCGTCATAGGTCCCGGCGATGCCCTGCACGCTGATCAGCTGCCCCCCGACCGCCGGGGTGTCGCTGGTCACCCGGAAGCGGGTTCCCTCGACCGCCAGCGTCGACTCGGTGAGCTCGGCGGCCCGCTCGAGTTCGGCGAGCGCCTCGGGCACCTGGGCCGACGTGACCACGGACGAGGACGGCTTGATGATCCCGGACTTCGTGCGCGCGATCTCGGCGACCGTGTTGCCGAGCTGCTTCGCGTGGTCGATGGCGATCGGGGTGAAGACCTGCACCTGGCTCTGCACCACGTTGGTGGAGTCCCACTCGCCGCCCATGCCGACCTCGATCACGGCGACGTCGACGGGTGCCTCGGCGAAGCACGCCAGCGCCAGGACGGTCAGCGCCTCGAAGAACGTCAGCGGCAGTTCGCCCTTCGCGGTGAGTTCGGCATCGGTCATCTCGAGGATCGGGGTGATGTCGTCCCAGTTCTCGACGAACCGGCTCGGCTCGATCGGCTCGCCGTCGATGACGATGCGTTCCCGGATCGACACCAGGTGCGGGCTGGTCATGAGCCCGGTGCGCAGACCGTGGGCACGGACGATGCTCTCGGTCATCCGGGCGGTCGACGTCTTGCCGTTCGTCCCCGTGATGTGGATGACCGGGTACGCCAGGTGCGGGTCGCCGAGGAGCTCGACGGCACGTCGGGTCGCGGTCAGGCGGTGCTCGGGCGACTGTTCACCGATCCGGGCCATGAGCGCCGCCTCGACACGGCGGACCTCGTCGTCGTCCCCGCCGTACGGCAGCTCCTCGCCGGGAGCGGTGTCACCGGTCGGGCCGACGGGGATCTCGATCCCGTCCGCGTCGTCCGCCGGGGCGTCGTACTCGTTGCTGTCGCTCATGCGCGCTGGACCTCCACGGTCACCTTCGCTCCGTCGCCGACCGCGACGGTGTCCTCGTCCTGACCGAACGCCGTCGGCACGACCTGTACTCCGCTGGCGAGGGTCTCGTTCGCGATGAGCGTCTCGTGCACGACGATCGCGGCAGCGGCCGTCTCGTCCGCTCGGAGCGTCAGGTCGATGCGGTCGCCGACGTCGAGACCGGCATCGCGACGGGCCTGCTGCACGGCACGGACGACGTCGCGGGCGATGCCCTCGGCCTCGAGCTCCGGCGTGGTGACGGTGTCGAGGACGACGAACCCGCCGCCGTCCAGGAACGCCACGGCCTTCGACGTGTCGGCCACGGTGAGGTCGAGCGTGAACTCGCCCTCGACCAGGTCGACGCCACCGACGGTGACGCCGGTCTCGGTCGCGGCCCAGTCGCCCTTCTTCGCGGCCGGGATGACCTGCTGCACGGCCTTGCCGATGCGGGGGCCGGCAGCGCGGGCGTTCACGGTGAGCTTCCGCTCGATGCCGTACTGCGCCAGGGACTCCTCGGCCTGCGCCTCCAGCACGACCCGCTTGACGTTGAGCTCGTCGCGGAGGATGTCCGCGAACGGCTCGACCGCTGCGGGGTCCGGCACGACGAGCGTCAGCGTCGCGAGCGGCAGCCGGACGCGCTTGCCGGTCGACTTGCGGAGCGCGAGCCCCTTCGAGGCGACGTCCCGCACGCGGTCCATTGCGTCGACGAGGGCGTCGTCCGCGGGGAACTCGGACGCGTCCGGCCAGTCGGTCAGGTGGACGCTGCGGTCACCGGTCAGGCCCTTCCAGACCTCCTCGGTCACGAGCGGTGCCAGCGGCGCCGCCACCCGGGCGAGGGTCTCGAGGACCGTGAACAGCGTGTCGAACGCGGCACGGGCCTCCGCGGAGGTCTCCGCACCGGCCCAGAACTTGTCCCGCGACCGGCGGACGTACCAGTTGGTGAGCACGTCGGCGAAGTCACGGATCGCCTGCGCGGCGAGCGGGGTGTCGAGCGCGTCGAGGTGCGTCGTCACGTCGGCGACGAGCACGCGCGTCTTCGCGAGGAGGTACCGGTCGAGCACGTCGGTGCTCGCGGTGCTGCGGGCGGCCTGGTAGCCCGACTCCCCCGACGCGTTCGCGTAGAGGGTGAAGAAGTAGTACGTCGACCACAGCGGCAGCAGGAACTCGCGGACACCCTGGCGGATGCCCTCTTCGGTGACCACGAGGTTGCCGCCGCGGATCACCGACGACGACATCAGGAACCAGCGCATCGCGTCGGCGCCGTCGCGGTCGAAGACCTCGGACACGTCCGGGTAGTTCCGCAGGCTCTTCGACATCTTCTGGCCGTCGGAGCCCAGGACGATGCCGTGGCTGATGACGTTCGTGTACGCCGGCCGGTCGAACAGCGCGGTGGAGAGCACGTGCATGACGTAGAACCAGCCGCGGGTCTGCCCGATGTACTCGACGATGAAGTCCGCCGGGTTGTGTGCGTCGAACCACTCGGCGTTCTCGAACGGGTAGTGCACCTGCGCGTAGGGCATCGACCCGGAGTCGAACCAGACGTCGAACACGTCGGTGATCCGCCGCATGGTGGACGCACCCGTCGGGTCGTCCGGGTTCGGACGGGTCAGGTCGTCGATGAAGGGACGGTGCAGGTCCACCTGCCCATCGGCGTTCAGCGGCAGTCGGCCGAAGTCGCGCTCGATGTCCGCGAGCGAGCCGTACACGTCGGTGCGCGGGTACTCGGGGTCGTCGGACTGCCACACCGGGATCGGCGTGCCGAAGTACCGGTTGCGGGACACCGACCAGTCGATGGCGTTGCCGACCCACTTGCCGAACTGCCCGTCCTTGACGTTGTCCGGCACCCAGTTGATGTCCTGGTTGAGCTCGCCCATGCGGTCGCGGAGGTCGGTCACCCGGACGAACCACGACGAGACGGCCTTGTAGATCAGGGGCTTGCGGCAGCGCCAGCAGTGCGGGTAGCTGTGCTCGTAGGACGCCTGGCGGAGCAGTCGGCCGGCGTCGCGGACGGCCTTCGTCAGCGGCTTGTTGGCGTCCATCCAGAGCTGTCCGGCGACGAGCGGGAACTGCGACGTGAAGACACCGCCCTCGTCGAGCGAGAGCACCACGGGGATGCCGGCGGCCGCACAGACCTCCTGGTCGTCGGCACCGTAGGCCGGGGCCTGGTGCACGATGCCGGTGCCTTCACCGGTCTCGACGTACTCGGCGACCAGGACCTTCCAGGCGTTCTCCATGCCCTCGGTCTCCGCGAGGAAGTCGAACAGGCGCTCGTAGGTGACGCCGTCGAGCTCCCGGCCCTCGATCGTCCGCGTGACGGCGCCCACGGCGTCCTCCGCCGAGGCGTACCCGAGGTCCTTGGCGTGCGCGGCGACCGTGTCCGCCGCGAGCAGGTAGGAGGCCGAACCGGCGTCGGACCCGTCAGCCGCGCCTCCCGGCCCGGCCGGCAGGACCGCGTACGCGATCGCCGGACCGACCGCGAGCGCGGCGTTCGTCGGCAGCGTCCACGGGGTCGTGGTCCAGGCGAGGGCACGGACGCCGTCGAGTCCGAGCTCCTGTGCACGTGCACCGGTGAGCGGGAACGAGACCGTCACCGACTGGTCCTGGCGCATCTTGTAGACGTCGTCGTCCATGCGCAGCTCGTGGTTCGACAGCGGCGTCTGGTCGTTCCAGCAGTACGGCAGGACCCGGAAGCCCTCGTACGCCAGGCCCTTGTCCCACAGGGTCTTCCACGCCCACAGGACGCTCTCCATGTAGGTGACGTCGAGGGTCTTGTAGTCGTCCTCGAAGTCGACCCAGCGCGCCTGCCGGGTGACGTACTGCTGCCACTCGTCGGTGTACTGCAGCACCGACTTGCGCGCGGCCGCGTTGAAGACGTCGATGCCCATGGCGTCGATCTCGTGCTTCTCGGTGATCCCGAGCTGGCGCATCGCCTCGAGCTCGGCGGGCAGCCCGTGGGTGTCCCAGCCGAAGCGACGGTGCACCTGCTTGCCACGCATGGTCTGGTAGCGCGGGAAGACGTCCTTGGCGTAGCCGGTCAGCAGGTGCCCGTAGTGCGGCAGGCCGTTCGCGAACGGCGGGCCGTCGTAGAAGGTCCACTCGTCACAGCCCTCGCGCTCGGCGATGGACGCGCGGAACGTGTCGTCGCCCTTCCAGAAGGCGAGGATCCCCCGCTCGACCGCGGGGAAGGACGGGGACGGGTTCACGCCCGCACCGCTCGCGGACACGTCGCCGTTCGGGGACTCGCGGTTCAGGGGGTAACGCACCGGATGGCTCCTGGAGGTCGGTGGAACTGGACCACGAGGACGGAGCCTGCGCTCCGCGGTACCACCTCGCTTGCCTCGGACCGGCGCGACCGCCTGTTCGTGACCACTCTGCGTCGGGGATGATGACGGTCCCGAACCCGTCCGGTTCTACTGACGACCCCCGACGGGTGCCGCGTTCTTCCGGATGACTCCCCGGTGATGGCCGGATCGATGCCTGTGCGCCCGAGTCTACCGGACGGGAGCATGCTGGAGCGATGCCCTCGTCGTCGTCATCCCAGACCCCCGCGACCGTTCCGGACGCCTTGGCCGGCAGCGCGAAAGCGAAGCCGGAGTCCCTGCTCACCGTCCTCATCGCGTTCGGCGCGAACCTGCTCGTCGCGGTGGCCAAGTCCGTCGCCGCGATGCTGACGGGCTCCGCGTCGATGGTCGCCGAGGCCGCGCACTCGTGGGCGGACACCGGGAACGAGATCTTCCTGCTCATCGCCGAACGACGCGGTGCCCGGAAGCGCGATGCACGCCACCCGCTCGGCTACGGCCGCGAGACGTACATCTGGTCGATGTTCGCCGCGTTCGGGCTGTTCACCGCGGGCGCGATCGTCTCGATCTACCACGGCATCACCGAGCTCGGGGACACCGGGCCGGCGGAGGACGTCGTCCTCAACTACATCGTGCTGGGGGTGTCGTTCCTCCTCGAGGGGACGAGCTTCCTGCAGGCGTTCCGCCAGGCCCACGGTGCCGCGACGAAGCGCCGCGTCCCGGTCCTCCGGCACGTGCTGCAGTCGTCGAACCCGACGCTTCGAGCCGTCTTCGCCGAGGACGCCGCCGCGCTCGTCGGCCTGGTCATCGCGTTCCTCGGTGTCTTCCTGCACCAGGTCACCGGGCTCGCCGTGTTCGACGCCATCGGGTCGATCGCCGTCGGCCTGCTGCTCGGGGTCGTCGCCGTCGTCCTCATCGACCGCAACCGCCGGTTCCTGCTCGGGGAGAGCACCTCCCCCGAGCTCGAGAACGCCGTGCTCGTCGAACTGCTCGCCCGCGAGCAGGTCGAGAGCGTCAGCTACCTGCACCTGGAGTTCGTCGGCCCGTCGCGCGTGTACATGGTCGCCGCGGTCGACCTGGTCGGGAACGACACCGAGGAGCACGTCGCCGGCCGGCTCCGGAAGATCGAGCAGTCGCTCGAGGACAGCCAGTACGTCGAGGAGGCCGTGCTCACGCTGTCCGTGCCCGGTGCCGCGGTCCTGAAGCCGACGGGCAACGAGATCCCCGAGGTCGTCAAGGACGGGACCGTCGAGGACGTCGCCGCCGGAGGCGCCGGGACGCTCCGCGCCTGAGCGCCCTGAGCGCCCTGAGCGCCCTGCGAGACCCGGGCGACCCGGGCGACCCAGACGGCCGAGGCGTCAGCAGTCGGCGTCGGTGAACTCGAGGTCGACGGTCTTGGTCGAGCCCGGGAAGACGTACGAGTACCGCATCGCGATGTCCTCCTCGAGGATGTCCCGCGTCGCCGTCGTCGAGCAGAGGTTCGACAGCACGGAGCTGCGGATCGCCCGCTCGGAGATCGCGGTCGGGTCGGCGGCGACGCTGTAGCGGTAGTGGATCGCCTCGTCCTCGGCGTCCACCCCGGTCCAGGTCGTGATCTCGTCGACCTGCTTCGGGAAGGTCGTCTGCTCGGTGATCTTCTCGACCCCCTGGTCGACGAGCTCCTGCTTCGACGGGCCGCCGATCGAGGACAGGCCCCAACGGACCAGGGCACCGGCGACGAGGAACGCCACGATGCCGACCACGGCCACCAGGACCCGACGACCCCGGGGCTGCTGCGGGCGGCCGCCGTACGCAGCGGCTCCCCCGGGCTGGACCATCGGGGCGCCGGCACCCTGCCAGGGCTGCTGGCCCTGCGAGGCGCCGGGGTACTGCGGCGGCTGACCGCCGAACTGCGGCGGCTGCTGCTGGCCCGCCGGGTACTGAGGAGCCTGCGCGGGGTACTGCGGCGTCTGCTGACCGCCGTCCTGCGGCGCCTCCGCCGGGTACTGCGGCTGACCGCCGTCCTGCGGCGCCTGCGCCGGGTACTGCGGGGCCTGCGTGGCGTCCGGCTCGTGGTGCTCCGGGTCCGGACCACCCGTTCCGGACGAGGACGGCTGCTGTTCGGGTGTCTCGGACACGGATCCCCCTGGAGTCATCGGCCGTCCCCCTCGGACGGCGCACGCAGAACCTACCAGCGGAGCGACACCGGGTCAGCGCGAGTCGAGCCCCGCCACCACCGGCGTCAGCGCGGCGGCGACGTACTCCACGAGTGGACGTCGCGCGACCCCGTCGGTCACCCAGACCCCGAAGGCAGCGGCAGCCGCCCCGAGCATCGACCCCGCCACGGTCTGCGGCCAGAGCGACGCCGGGTGCTCTCCGGTCCGCCCGGCGACGAACGACGCGATCGCCTGGTGCTGCCCCGTGACCCGGGTGGCACCGCTCGCGACGAGTTCGGCACCGACGTCCATCACCTCGGCCTGGCTGATGGCCCAGGGCACGCGGTCCGGATCGTGGGCGCGGGCGGTGGCGAGCAGAGCGTCCTCCACGGCGCGGACGGCGCTCGTCTCGGCGGAGGACGCCAGGTGCTGCGGGAACTCGGCCACCGCGGCGTCGAGGTCGAGCCACATCACGTCGGACTTCGCGGCGAAGTAGTTGAAGAAGGTCGCGCGGCTGACACCGGCGCGGGCGGCGATGTGGTCCACGGTGGTCTTCGCGTACCCCTGCTCGAGGAAGAGCTCGGCAGCGGCGTCGGCGAGCACCTCGGCGCTCGATCGTCGCGGTCGACCGCCTCGGCGGGTTGGCTGGTCCATGCCCTCCAGTAAACCGCTAGACTCGTCGAGCCATGATCTTGGACCCAGTACAGAAAACCCCGGCGCTGCGGCGCATCGTGACCGGCGTCGCCAGCGCGGCCACGGTCCTCCTGGCCGTCGCCGCCTGCTCCGGCGGCGGCAGCCCCAGCGACAGCAGCACCCCGGTCCGTGGGGGCACGCTGACGTACGCCTCGGGCGACGCGGAACCGACCTGCCTCGACCCGCACGTCGGCGGCAACTACCCGCAGGCGCTCCTGGCGACGCAGTACATCGAGGAACTCGTCGGTCTCGACGACGGTGAGCCCACACCCGAACTGGCCACGAAGTGGTCGACGAGCGATGACGGCAAGACCCTCACCTTCACCCTGCGGGACGACGTGACGTTCACCGACGGCACCCCGTTCGACGCCGCGGCCGTCGTCGCGAACATCGAGCACGTGCAGGACCCCGCCACGGCCTCCAGCACCGGGTACCTCGCCCTGCAGTCGATCGAGGAGGCCACGGCCACCGACGACCGGACGGTCACCCTGTCGCTCAGCCGGCCGGACGCCGCGCTCCTCGAGTCGTTCTCGCAGCCCTGGGTCGGCATGGAGTCGCCGAAGGCCCTGCAGCGGAAGCAGGCCACGAACTGCGAGTCCCCCGTCGGCACCGGCCCGTTCGAGGTCACCGACTGGAAGCACGGCGACCGCGTCACCCTGACGGAGAACGCCGACTACACGCCGCTCGGCGACTCGACCACGAAGCCCCGGCTCAACGGTCTGACCTGGCGGTTCCTGCCGGACTCGACCTCCCGCTACGCGGCACTGCAGTCCGGGCAGGTCGACGTCATCGACAACGCCCAGCCGGACCAGCTGCGGGCCGCGTCGTCGAAGGCCGCGATCCGCGACCTCGATGCCCCGCGTCCCGGCGCGTCGAACCGGCTCGAGCTGAACTCCGGCCACGGGGTCTTCCAGGACGAGTCCGTCCGCAAGGCGTTCATCGCAGCTGCCGAGATCGACCCGGGCCTGAAGTCCCTGTTCCTCGGCACCGCGAAGCGCTCGTACTCGGTGCTGTCCAGTGTGGAGCCGACCTCGTACTCCGACGAGTCGCTCTTCGCGTACGACCCGTCCGAGGCGAAGCGGCTGCTCGACGCCGCCGGCTGGAAGACGAACAGCGATGGCGCCCGCGAGAAGGACGGCGAGCCCCTCACCGTCACGTTCCCGGTCTCCACGAACCAGTCGGTGCCGGCTGAGCGCAGCCTCTTCCAGCAGATCCAGGCCTCCGAAGCGAAGGTCGGCATCACCGTCGAGCTCGAGGAACTCGACCTGTCCAGCTGGTACGCCGCCCTGGCGGAGAACCAGTACGACGTCGTGAGCGCGCCGTACACGAAGGTCGGCCCGGACGTCCTCCGTGTCCTCTACGACTCCGCGTCGATCACACCGGCGCCGTCCGGGTACTTCGCGAACCTCGCGCAGCTCGACGACCCGGCCCTCGATCGGCTGCTCGAGCAGGCGGCGCAGACCGCCGACTCGTCGGAGCGTGCCGACCTGGTCGAACAGGCGCAGAAGACGATCCTCGAGAGCCGGACCGTGCTGCCCCTCTACGACCAGCAGAACCACTTCCTGTACCGCTCGGCCGTGCACGGCATCTCGACCACGTCGGTCTCCACGCCGTGGTTCGGGACGGCGTGGCTCGCCCGCTGACGCACCGGTGGCGACGACCAGGAGGCCCGGCACCCGTCCGGCACGCCACTCGCCCGCCGTCCGGTGGGCGCGTTGGGCGGTGCGCCGGCTGCTCGGCGGGGTCGGCGTCCTGTGGGCGGTCGCGACGATCGTGTTCGTCGCGATCCGCCTGATCCCCGGTGACCCGGCACTCGCGATCCTCGGCGGACCGGGCTCGCAGGCCTCGGCCGAGGCGGTGGCGCAGGTCCGCTCCGAGTACGGCCTCGACCGCCCGGTGCTCGCGCAGTACGCGGTGTTCCTCGGACGCCTGGCGACCGGGCAGCTCGGCGACTCGTACGCGTTCCGCACGCCGGTGTCGACGCTGCTGACGCAGGAGCTCCCGGTGACGCTGACGCTCGCGGTGGCGGGGCTGGTCGTCGCTTGGTTGCTCGCGGTCGTCGCCGCGTGGTGGTCGACGCAGCGCGGGCGCGCGGCGGCGCTGCTGACCACCGGGCTGTCGGTGACCGCGAGCGTGATGCCGCACTTCTGGCTCGGCAGCGTGCTCATCGTCGTCTTCGCCGGCAGCCTGGGGTGGGTGCCCGCGGTGAGCGACGGGACCGTCCGGGGGTGGGTGCTGCCGGTGCTGGTCGTCGCGGTGCCGGTCGCGGGGTACCTGGCCGAGACGATCCGCGACGGCGTCGTGGACGCGCAGCGCTCGGCGTTCGCGCTCGCGGCCAGGGGTCGGGGCGAGTCCCGCGCGGGGCTGTTCGGGCGGCACCTGCTCCGGCACGCGGCCCTGCCCGGCATCGCCCTGTCCGCCTGGGCCTTCGGGTCGCTGGTGTCCGGGGCCGTGGTCGTCGAATCGGTGTTCGCGCTGCCCGGCATCGGGCGGGCGCTGGTGACCGCCGTGACGCAGCGGGACATGCCCCTGGTCGCCGGGATCGCCCTGGTCTCGGCGGCGGCGTACGTCGTGGTGCTCGCCGCGGCGGACCTCGTCGAGCGGGCGGTCGACCCGCGGGGCACGACGTCGGACGAGGCGGAGGCGCGGTGAGCGGCATCGTCGACCCGAGCCTCCCGTCCGGACGCAGCAGCATCGACGGCGTGCCCGGCAGCACGCCGTCCCAGGACCCCGGCGCCGCCCGCGCCGGGCGCCGGTCCGAGCGATTCCGTGGGGGGACGCTCGGCCCGGCAGGCACCGTCGCCGCGGCGGTGGTGGCCGTCGCCGTCGTGGCGGCGCTGTGGCCGACGCTGCTCGGCGGGTCGCACCCGCTCGCGGTGCACCCGACCGAGGCGCTCCTGCCGCCCGGCGCCGACCACCCCTTCGGCACGGACGAGTCCGGACGTGACGTCCTGGCACGGGTGGTCGCGGGGTCGCGCGCGTCACTGCTGGTCGGCGTGGTCGCCACGCTGGTCGGCGGTGGCACCGGCGTCGTCCTCGGCGTCCTCGCGGGGCTCGGCGGCCGGGTCGTCGACGCCGTCGTGGGGCGGGTCACCGAGGTCGCCTTCGCGCTGCCGCTGCTCCTCGTCGCACTCGTCGTCATCGCCGTCACCGGGCCCGGACCGGTGCCGGCGATGCTCGCGGTCGGGTTCGCGACCGCCCCCGGGTACGCCCGGATCGTCCGCGGCCTGGTCCGCACCGCGCGGTCGTCCCAGGTCGTCGAGACCGCAGTGCTGCTCGGCCGTTCCCCCGCCGCCATCGTGCTCCGCCACGTGTTGCCGGCGGCGCTCTGGCCGGTCGTCGCGGTCGGCACGCTCGGCATCGGCCAGGCCGTGGTGTGGGCGTCGGCGCTCAGCTACCTCGGCGTCGGGACACCGCCACCGGCACCCGAGTGGGGTGCGATGCTCGCCGACGGCCGCACCTACCTGCAGACCGCACCCTGGATGAGCACCTTCCCGGGGCTGGCGATCGTGGTGCTCGCGACCGCGGTGACGGTGCTCGGCCGGGCGCTCCGCCGCGCGGGAGCGGCGCGGTGAGCGGCGCGGGGAGCGGCGCGGGGAGCGGGCACGGCGACGACCTCGCCCTCGAGGTCGCCGGTCTCGCCGTCACGATCGACGGCCTCCCCCTCGTCTCCGACGTCACGCTCCGCGTCGCCCCGGGCGAGTGCGTCGCGCTCGTGGGCGCGTCCGGGTCCGGCAAGTCCGTCACGGTCCGGGCGGCACTCGGCCTCTCCGCCACCGGTGCGGTGGTGACGGCCGACCGGCTCGCCGTCGCCGACCACGACGTCCGTGGCCTGTCGGAACGCCGGTGGCGCGCGGTCCGCGGTCGTGACGTCGGCTACGTCGGCCAGGAGGCCCTGGGCGCGCTGGACCCGCTCCGTCCGGTCGGGCGCGAGGTCGCGGACGCCCTCCGCCTGCACACCGACCTGTCGGCTCGCGACCGCGTCGAGGCGGTCCGTGCCGAACTGGAGGCCGTCGGGCTCGACCCCGCGCTCGCCACCGACGGCCGGACCGCGGGCACGCTGTCCGGCGGCATGCGACAGCGTGCCCTCATCGCCGCCGCGACGATCGGCCGGCCCGGGCTCCTCGTCGCGGACGAACCGACCACGGCCCTCGACGCCGGGATCGCCCTCCGCGTGATGGAGCAGCTGCGGGCGGCGCAACAACGGGGCACCGGGCTGCTCGTCGTGACGCACGACCTCGGACTCGTCGCGGGCTGGGCGGACCGGGTCGCGGTGATGGACGCCGGCCGGATCGTCGAGGAGGGTCCGACCGCCACCGTCCTGGAGGCCCCGGTCCACCCCGCCACGCAGGCCCTGGTGCGCGCGACACGGTCGACGACGGCGGTCCGTTCCGTGGGCGTCCCGTCCGCATCGGAGCAGCCGGTGCTCGCCGCGGAGGGCCTCGTGCGCTCCTACCCGGGAGTGGCCGCCGTCACCGACGTCGCACTGCGGGTCGCGCCGGGCCGGGTGCTCGGCGTGGTCGGGGCGTCGGGCTCCGGCAAGACGACGGTGGCGCGGATGCTCCTCGGGCTCGAGACGCCGGACGCCGGGACGGTCACGCTCGACGGCGAGGCGTGGGCACCGCTCCCCGAGCGCGAGCGTCGTGCCCGGCGACACCGGATCGCCGCGGTCGTCCAGGACCCGGGCGCCACGTTCGACGAGCGGTGGAACGTCGACCGCGTGCTCGCCGACGCCCTGAGCGGAGGCCGTGCCCGGCGTGCGACCGGTGCCCTGGGTCACCGTGTCGAGGCCGCACTGCGACAGGTCGACCTGGACACGAGCCTCCGGACCCGGTCGCCCCGCACCCTGTCCGGCGGTCAGCGGCAGCGGCTCGCGATCGCCCGCGCGCTGGCCACCGAGCCGGAGGTCCTGGTGCTCGACGAGCCGGTGACCGCCCTCGACGCCACCGTGCAGGACGCCGTGCTGGGCCTGCTCGAACGGCTCCGCGACGACACCGGCGTCGCGATGGTCTTCGTGTCGCACGACCTGCGAGCCGTCCGGCGGCTCGCGGACGAGTTGCTCGTCGTCCACGAGGGCATCGTCGTCGAGCACGGCCCGGCCGAGGCCGTGTTCGGCCGTCCGGAGCACCCCGTGACGCAGCGGCTCGTCCGTGCCGCCGGACGGCTGGCAGCCGGCCCGACGGCCTGACGGTCACGCCGTCGGCGCGGGTGCCGGACCTGACCACCCACGCGACGGAGGCCCGACCCACGTGACGCGGGTCGGGCCTCCGGACCGGGTGGTGCGGGTCAGGATCCCGCGGGTGCCGTGTCCTGCGCGCCCTCGCCGACCAGACCGTCCGCGGTCACGACCGGGATCTGGCTCGTCGAGAACTCCTTCGCCCAGTCGGACCGCGCGAGTTCCGAGGTCGGGTCGTTGTAGTCGTCGATGACGCCGGCGACCTCGTCTTCAGACCCGACAGTGGGGCCGGAGCCCATGAGCGGCGTGGCGGCGGTCTCCTTGGTGAAGTACACCGCGACGAGCCCGATGACGGCCGCCAGCATGAGGTAGAAGGCGGGGATGTCCTCAGCCCAGCCGTAGCCGCCGTCCTTCGCCCAGTTGATGAGTGCGGCGGTGGCGAGCGGGGTGGTCCCGCCGAAGAGCGACACCGACACGTTGAACGCGATGGCCAAGGCGCCGTAGCGGATGATCGTCGGGAACAGCGCCGGCAGGGTGGACGGCATCGTCGACGTGAAGGTCACCAGGACCACGCCGAGGATGAGCAGGCCGGAGAAGACCCCGACGCCGGTGCCGGTCTGGACGAGTCCCAGCGTCGGCCAGGACAGGAGGAAGAAGCCGATGCAGCCGGCGGCGAGCACCGGACGACGACCGAAGCGGTCCGACAGCCGACCGCCGAACGTGATGACGACCATCATGAGCAGCATCACGACGACGATCAGGATGAGCCCGAACGTGGCGTTCTGGCCGAGGTTCTGCTCCAGGTAGGTCGGCATGTACGACAGCAGCATGTAGTCGGTCACGTTGAAGACCAGGACCAGCCCGATGCAGATGACGAGGGCACGCCAGTTCTCAGCGAAGAGCTTGAGGAACGGCGTCTTCTGCGACTCGCGCTCAGCGGCCTGCTCCTGCTGCTTCTGGAACGCCGGGGTCTCCTCGAGCTTCAGCCGCAGGTACAGGCCGATCAGGCCGAGCGGCCCGGCGATGATGAACGGGATGCGCCAACCCCAGCTGAGCAGGGCGTCCTCGGACAGGCCGAACTGCAGGCCGGTGACGATCGAGGCGCCCAGCACGTACCCGGCGAGCGTGCCGAACTCGAGCCACGAGCCCATGAACCCGCGCCGCTTGTCCGGCGAGTACTCGGCGATGAACGTCGCGGCGCCGCCGTACTCACCACCGGTCGAGAAGCCCTGCACGAAGCGGGCGACGAGCAGCAGGATCGGGGCCCAGACGCCGATCGTGTCGTACGACGGGATCAGGCCGATCATCAGCGTGCCGGCGGCCATCAGGATCATCGTCAGCGCGAGGACCTTCTGACGGCCGATCTTGTCGCCGATGGGACCGAAGACGGCGCCGCCGATCGGTCGGACGATGAACGCGGCCGCGAAGAAGCCGAAGGTCGCGACGACGTTCGACGCCGGGTCACCCTCCGGCAGGAAGACCTGCGAGATCGTGACCGTGAGGTAGGCGAAGATGCCGAAGTCGAACCACTCCATCGCGTTGCCGAGGGCCGCGGCGGCGACGGCACGCTTGAGCATCGACTCCTCGACGACGGTGACGTCGTCCTCGGTCAGCTTCCGTCGGGCACGCTTCACGGCCCCCTTCGTCCGCACGGCGCCCTTCGTCCGCAGCGGGCGGTCCGCCTGCTGCTGCTTCGGTGTGTCGTTGGCTGGCAAGGTGTTCCTCCGGTGTGCTGTGGCGTCCTTCGGGCTCCCGGCGGGACGGCCGGGCTTCCGGCGAGACAGCGACACTGGCGTCCTGCGAACCGCGCTCGCCGGACAAACCCCGGAAGCCTAGCAGGTGGGCTGTCCAGCGCGGGTCCACCGGTACGCTGAGGATCGCACCCGCACCACGCGGGGACACTCAGGCACCTCATCACGGACTCGGTGCCGCACATACGAACGGAAGGCGCAGCCATGACCAAGCCCATGCCCGACAAGCCATCGGTGGACGGACTCGAGCAGGTCTGGGGGCCGCAGTGGGAGCAGGACGGCACCTACCGGTTCGACCGCGACGCCGCGGGTGACCGGTCCGCCGTCTACTCGATCGACACCCCGCCGCCGACCGCCTCCGGCTCGCTGCACATCGGTCACGTGTTCTCGTACACGCACACCGACCTCAAGGCCCGGTTCGAACGGATGCGCGGCAAGCACGTCTTCTACCCGATGGGCTGGGACGACAACGGTCTCCCCACCGAGCGTCGCGTGCAGAACTACTACGGCGTCCGCTGCGACCCGTCGCTCCCCTACGACCCCGACTTCACCCCGCCGTTCGCCGGCGGTGACGGCAAGTCGAGCAAGGCCGCCGACCAGCTGCCGATCTCGCGCCGCAACTTCATCGAGCTGTGCGACGAGCTGACCGTGCAGGACGAACAGCAGTTCGAGGAGCTCTTCCGGACCCTCGGCCTCTCCGTCGACTGGACGCAGTCGTACCGCACGATCGACGCGACCTCCCGGGCCAGCGCGCAGCGTGCCTTCCTCCGCAACCTCGAGCGCGGCGAGGCCTACCAGGCCGACGCCCCGACGCTCTGGGACGTCACGTTCCGGACCGCGGTCGCGCAGGCCGAGCTCGAGGACAAGGAGATGCCCGGCGCGTACCACGGTCTGGCCTTCCACAAGAGCGACGGCAGCGGCGACGTCGTCATCCAGACCACCCGCCCCGAACTGCTGCCGGCGTGCGTCGCCCTCGTCGCGCACCCGGACGACGAGCGGTTCCAGGACCTCTTCGGCACGACGGTCCGCTCCCCGCTGTTCGACGTCGAGGTCCCGGTGCTCGCACACCACCTCGCGCAGAAGGACAAGGGCGCGGGCATCGCGATGATCTGCACGTTTGGTGACACCACCGACGTCGTCTGGTGGCGCGAACTGCAGCTGCCGAACCGCTCGGTCATCGGCTTCGACGGTCGCATCCGCTCCGACGAGCCGGACTGGATCGAGTCCGCGGAAGGCCGTGCGCTCTACGCCGAGATGGCCGGCAAGACGGTGTTCTCCGCCAAGAAGGTCGTCGTGGACGCCCTCACCGAGTCCGGCGAGCTGGTCGGCGACGTGAAGACGATCAACCACCCGGTGAAGTTCTTCGAGAAGGGCGACAAGCCGCTCGAGATCGTCTCCACCCGCCAGTGGTACATCGTGAACGGTGCCCGCGACGAGCAGCTCAAGAAGACGCTGCTCGAGCGCGGTGACCAGATCGCGTTCCACCCCGACTTCATGAAGGTCCGGTACGAGAACTGGGTCGGCGGCCTGTCCGGCGACTGGCTGATCTCCCGCCAGCGCTTCTTCGGCGTGCCGATCCCGGTCTGGTACCCGCTCGACGCCGACGGCAACCCGGTCTTCGACCAGCCGATCGTCCCGACCGAGGCGCAGCTGCCCGTCGACCCGTCGTCCGACCCGGCCCCCGGGTACGACGAGTCACAGCGCGGTGTCGCCGGTGGCTTCCAGGGTGAACTCGACGTGATGGACACCTGGGCGACCTCGTCCCTCACCCCGCAGCTCGCCGGCAAGTGGGAGACCGACCCGGCGCTCTACGACCTGGTGTACCCGTACGACGTCCGCCCGCAGGCGCAGGACATCATCCGGACCTGGCTGTTCACGACCGTCCTCCGCAGCCAGCTCGAGGCAGACGTGGTGCCGTGGAAGAACGCGTCGATCTCGGGCTTCATCGTGGACCCCGACCGCAAGAAGATGTCGAAGTCGAAGGGCAACGTCGTCACACCGCTGTCCGTCCTCGAGGCACACGGTGCCGACGCGGTCCGCTACTGGGCGGCCTCGTCGAAGCTCGGCACCGACGCGGCGTTCGACCCGCAGAACCCGAAGCAGATCAAGGTCGGTCGACGACTGGCGATCAAGGTCCTCAACGCGGCGAAGTTCGTCTACGGCTTCGAACTGCCCACCGGGGCCCACCGGGTCACCGAGGCGCTCGACGTCGACATGCTCGCCGCGCTCGGTACCGTCGTCGACCAGGCCACGGCCGCGTTCGACGCCTACGACCACGCCCGGGCGCTCGAGATCACCGAGCGGTTCTTCTGGACCTTCTGCGACGACTACCTCGAGCTCGTCAAGGAGCGTGCCTACGGCACCGCCCCCGACTCGGTCCACGAGACGCAGGCGAGCGCGGTCCTCGCGCTCCGCGGCGCGATCGACGTGCTGCTCCGCCTGCTGGCGCCGTTCCTGCCGTACGCGACGGAGGAAGTGTGGGCCTGGACCCACGACACCAGCGTGCACCGGGCCTCCTGGCCGGTCCGTGCCGACCTGCCGGTCGACCAGGCCGAGACCGGGCTGCTGGCCGCCGTCGGTCAGGCACTGATCGGCATCCGTGGTGCGAAGACCGCGGCGAAGGCGTCCCAGAAGACGCCGGTCACCCGGGCCGTCGTGCAGGCGCCCGCCGCCGTCCGTGAACTCGTCGAGCGGGCTGCCGTGGACCTGGCGGCCGTCGGCCGGATCCAGGACCTGTCGTTCGTCGATGGCGACGAGTTCGCCGTCGTCGAGATCGAGCTGGCGGAGCAGCCCTCGGCCTAGTCGACCCGGACCGGACACCGGACACCGGACGCCCCGTTACCGTGGAGACACGGGCGGGGCGTCCGTCGTTGCGGCGCCCTCCCCCGACACGGACTGGAGGCTCGCATGCAGTTGGGTACGAGATGGAACGTCGGCGCGGAACCACCCGCGCGACTGCCCGAGACGATGGTCGTCGCCGTGCGCGGAGTCGAGGACGAACTGGCCGCCGGCTCGGTCGACGCCTCGACGTGGCGCTGGACGCTGACGTTCCTGGAGGGCAAGCCGATGGTCGAGCTGGACGACGGGACGTCGATCCACCTGGACCCGCTCGGGCACGCGCAGGTGACCGACCCGGACGACGCGGGGTCCGAGGACTGAGCGCCTCACATGCTGACGAGAGCCGGCCTGCAGCACGGGACCACCGTGGTGCAGGCCGGCTCGGTCTCGGGTCAGGCGCCGACGCCCGTCCGGGATCGCCGAGGGATCAGGACTCGGCGAGCCAGGAGAGCAGCACCGCGTTGACCTCGGCGGTGTGCGTGGTGAGGAGGCCGTGGGGCGCGCCCTCGATCTCGACGTACTTCGCAGCCGGCAGGGCCTTGGTGAAGCGCCGGCCGGTGGCATCGATCGGCAGGATGTTGTCTGCCGTGCCGTGCACGATCAGCGCGGGAACGGTGACCTCCGGGATGTCCTTCCGGAAGTCCGTCGGCCAGGTCAGCGGTGCGGCCGCGGACGCGACCGAGCCGGAGCCGGCCGCGATGTTCCAGGCGTTGCGGACCTGCTCCTCGGAGATGCGGGTGCCGAGGTTCTCCGACAGGTTGAAGAAGTCCTGGTAGAAGTTCGTGAAGTACGCGTAGCGGTCCTGCTGCACGTCGGCGGCGACACCCTCGAAGAAGGACATCGGCGCGGCACCGTCGGGGTTGTCGTCGGTGATGGCGAGGAAGGGCTCGAGCGAGGCGAGGAACGCGACCCTGGCGATCCGGTCCTCACCGTGACGGGCGATGTAGCGGGCGATCTCGCCGGTGCCCATCGAGAAGCCGACGAGGATCACGTCCTGCAGGTCGAGGGTCTCGAGGACGGTGTGCAGGTCGTCGGCGAAGGTGTCGTAGTCGTAGCCGGTCGAGGGCTGCGAGGACTGCCCGAACCCGCGACGGTCGTACGTGATGACCCGGTAGCCGGCATCGAGCAGCGGTGGGACCTGGCCCTCCCACGAGTTGCCGTCCAGCGGGAACCCGTGGATCAGCACGATCGGCTGCCCCTGGCCCTTGTCCTCGTAGTGCAGTGCGATGTCGACGCTGTTCTCGGTACCGACGGTGATGGATCCCATGGTGTTCCTCCTGGTGAAGTGCACTGAGCCCCGTGGAGAACGGGCGTTCTCCGGTGGTTTCGCCTACACTAGAGAACGATCGTTCCCGGCGCAACTCCGATGCCGGTGGACACTGAGCGGACGGAGCACGCACATGGCGACGAGCACGGTCGAAGCCGAGACGGCAGCACGGATCGTCGAGACGGCGGACGCGCTCTTCTACACGCGCGGGATCCAGGCGGTCGGCATGGACGAGATCCGCTCGACCGCCGGTGTCTCGCTGAAGAAGCTCTACGCCGCGTTCCCCGGCAAGGAGCAGCTCATCGCCGCCGTGCTCGCCGGCCGCCACGAGTTCTGGGAGCAGGGCATCCGGGCCGCGGTCGACGCCGCCGACGGTCCGCGCGCGCAGTTGCTGGCCGTGTACGACTTCCTCGAGTCCTGGTTCGGGGACGAGACGTTCCGCGGGTGCGGATTCATCAACGCCTTCGGGGAGCTCGGCGCGACCTCCCCCGCGATCGCCGAGATCGCCCGCGACCACAAGGACTCGTTCCAGCGGTTCGTGGCCGAGATCACCGCGCGGGCCGTCCCCGACGCCGACCGAGCGGAGGAACTCGCGTCGCAGCTGGCCCTGCTCGCCGAGGGAGCGCAGACCACCGCGGCGATCGCGGGGACGACCGAGGCGGCAGTGCACGCACGCCGAGCAGCCGCGGTGCTCATCGACGCAGCGACGCACTAGGACCGAGGGGCTCGCGCGCCCGGCGCGGCGCTCACGTCGCTAGGTTGGGGCGATGGCCACTCCGTTCGATGGACCGAGCACCCTCCCCTACGCCCTCCCCCCGTTCGACGACGTCCGGACCGAGCACTACCGGCCGGCCTTCGACGCGGGCATGGCCGAACACCGCGCAGCGGTCGAGGCGATCGCCACCGACCCCGAACCGCCGACGTTCGAGAACACCCTCGTCGCGCTCGAGCGTGCCGGACAGCTGCTGCAGCGTGTCGAGATGGTCTTCTCCACCGTCACCTCGGCCGACTCCACCGACGAGCTCCGCGACCTCGAGGCCGAGCTCTCCCCGCTCCTCGCCGCTCACCGGGACGCGATCGTCCTGGACGGCCGCCTGTTCGCCCGGGTCCGCGCCGTGCACGACACGCTCGACGCCACCCCCGGTCGTTCCGACGAGGACCGCCGCCTGGCCGAACGCACGCTGACCGAGATGACCCTGGCCGGTGCAGGGCTCGACGACGCCGGCAAGGAGCGCCTGACCGCGGTCAACCAGGAGCTGTCGTCGCTGACGACGACGTTCGAACGCAACCTGCTCGAGGACACCAACGACGCCGCGGTGCACGTCACCGACGAAGCCGAACTCGCCGGCCTCGACGACGGTGCGAAGTCCGCCGCCGCGGCAGCCGCCGCCGACCGTGGTCTCGAGGGGTGGCTCGTCACCCTGCCGCTGTACACCGGGCACCCGTGGCTCGCGACCCTCACCGACCGCGGCCTCCGCCAGCGGATCATGGAGGCGTCGCTCTCCCGCGGCCGCCGCGGCAACGCGTTCGACAACCGGGCGGTCCTGCTCCGCATCGTCCGCCTCCGAGCCGAACGGGCCGAGCTGCTCGGCTTCCGCGACCACGCGTCGGTCGTCACCGCGGACGAGACGGCCCGTACCCCGGAAGCCGTGGCGGGCCTCCTGTCCTCGCTCGTCACCGCCGCCGTCGCGAACGCACGCGACGAGCGCGAGGCTCGTTCCCGCACCGTCGGCTTCGACGTCGAGTCGTGGGACTGGGCGTACGCCACGGAGGTGCTGCGGGGCGCCCAGTTCGCCGCCGACAGCAGTGCTCTCCGTCCGTACCTGGAGGCCGACCGGGTCCTGGTCGACGGCGTCTTCCATGCCGCAGGAGCCCTGTACGGCCTGCGCTTCACCGAGCGTCCCGACCTGCACGGCTACAACGACGAGGTCCGCGTCTTCGAGGTGGTCGACGAGCAGGACGCCCCCGTCGGGCTGTACCTGCTCGATCTGTACACGCGCGACGGCAAGCGCGGTGGTGCGTGGATGAACCCCGTCGTGGAGCAGTCGCACCTGCTCGGCACGCTGCCCGTCGTCGTGAACAACCTCAACGTGTCGAAGCCCGCGGTCGGCTCGCCGACGCTGCTGACGCAGGACGAGGTCGAGACCCTGTTCCACGAGTTCGGCCACGCCCTGCACGGGCTGATCGCCCGCACGACGTACCCCCGGTTCTCCGGCACGAACGTCGAGCGCGACTTCGTCGAGTTCCCGTCGCAGGTGAACGAGATGTGGGTCACGTGGCCGTCGGTCCTGGCGAACTACGCCAAGCACCACGAGACCGGTGCGCCGATGCCGCCCGAGCTCGTCCTGGGCCTCAGCGACTCGGAAGGGTTCAACGAGGGCTTCGGCACGACCGAGTACCTGGCCGCCGCGCTGCTCGACCAGGCGTGGCACCGGTTGAGCGCCGCCGACGCCGCTGCGGTCACGGACGTCGAGGCGTTCGAGCGGGAGGCCCTGGTCGCCGCCGGCATCGACGCCCCGGCCGTCCCGCCCCGCTACTCGTCGACGTACTTCGCGCACACGTTCTCCGGCGGGTACGACGCCGGCTACTACGGGTACATCTGGAGCGAGGTGCTCGACGCCGACACCGTGGAGTGGTTCCGCGAGCACGGCGGGCTGTCCCGCGAGGCCGGCGAACGCTTCGCACGGCTGCTGCTCGGCGTCGGCGGCGCGAAGGACCCCCTCGAGGCCTACCGCGAGTTCCGCGGCCGCGACGCCGAGGTCGGCCCGCTGCTGCGTCGCCGCGGGCTGGAGTAGCGCGGGCGGGGCGGTCGCCACGCGACACAGGAGCGCGCCCCGTCGAGGACGGGGCGCGCTCCTGTGTCCGGGGTGCGTTGGGCTACGCCGACTTCTCGACGCGCTTCGGCGCCGAACGCGGCACGATCGTCGGCGCCGCGTTCTCGAGCACCGAGGCCCGGGTGACGACGACGCGGGCGACGTCGTCGTCCGAGGGGACGTCGAACATGATCGGCCCGAGGACCTCTTCCATGATCGCGCGGAGGCCACGGGCACCGGTCTGGCGCAGGACGGCCAGGTCGGCGATCGCCTCGAGTGCAGCGTGGTCGAACTCGAGCTCGACGCCGTCGATCTGGAACATCCGCTGGTACTGACGGACCAGGGCGTTCTTCGGCTCGGTGAGGATCTGCATGAGCGCAGCCTGGTCGAGCTTCGACACCGTGGTGACCACGGGCAGACGACCGATGAACTCCGGGATCAGGCCGAACTTGTGCAGGTCTTCCGGCAGGACCTCCGAGTACAGGTCCTGGTGGTCGGTCGGGCTGTGCAGCTGGGCACCGAAGCCGATGCCGTGCTTGCCGACGCGCGAGGAGACGATCTCTTCCAGCCCGGCGAACGCACCGGCGACGATGAACAGGACGTTCGTCGTGTCGATCTGGATGAACTCCTGGTGCGGGTGCTTCCGACCCCCCTGCGGTGGGACCGAGGCGACCGTGCCCTCGAGGATCTTGAGCAGCGCCTGCTGCACGCCTTCGCCCGAGACGTCGCGCGTGATCGAGGGGTTCTCGGCCTTCCGCGCGATCTTGTCGACCTCGTCGATGTAGATGATGCCGGTCTCGGCACGCTTGACGTCGTAGTCGGCCGCCTGGATCAGCTTGAGGAGGATGTTCTCGACGTCCTCGCCGACGTAGCCGGCCTCGGTCAGGGCGGTGGCGTCCGCGACGGCGAACGGCACGTTGAGCCGCTTCGCGAGGGTCTGCGCCAGGTACGTCTTGCCGCAGCCGGTCGGGCCGATGAGCAGGATGTTCGACTTCGCGATCTCGACGTCGTCGCGGTCCTCGGCGGCGGTGATCTGCCCCTGTGCCCGGATCCGCTTGTAGTGGTTGTAGACGGCGACCGCGAGTGCGCGCTTCGCCGGGTCCTGCCCGATGACGTACTCCTGCAGGAAGTCGAAGATCTCGCGCGGCTTCGGCAGGTCGAACTCACCGCTGCCGGTGTCCTCACCCGCTTCGGCGAGGCGCTCTTCGATGATCTCGTTGCAGAGCTCGACGCATTCGTCGCAGATGTAGACGCCGGGTCCGGCGATCAGCTGCTGTACCTGCTTCTGGCTCTTCCCACAGAAGGAGCACTTCAGGAGGTCGGCGCTCTCTCCGATGCGTGCCATGCTCTCGGCCTTCCCTGGTCGACGTGCACCGCCAGTGCGGTCCACGAGGTCGTCGTGGACCGAGCCTAACCGCTCCCGGTGACACAGTCGGGGACCTCCGGCCTCGTTCGCCCAGGGCGTGGTCGGCCTGGTAGCGTGAGCGGCGTTGCTCTACAAGTTGTAGAGAACGGCTCCTGGAGGAACCATGCAGAAGCGCCTCGTCACCGGCGGTGTCGTGACCCTCGGCGTCGCCGCCGCCATCGTCCTCGGCACCGCGGCCTCGGCCAGCGCCCACGTCGAGGCCGAAGCGTCGTCGACCGCCGTCAACTCGTACACCACCGTCACGTTCTCCGTGCCGCACGGCTGCGACGGCTCCCCCACCACGAAGCTGCAGTTCCACGTCCCCGAGTCCGTGATCGAGGTCACGCCGACCGTGAACCCGAACTGGACGATCACGAAGGCGACCGAGCCGTACACGGCCCCGAGTTCCGCGGCCGGATCCGACGAGGACGCGGCGGAAGCGGCCGCGGAGCGCGTCACCAGCGTCACCTACACCGCGAAGACCCCGCTGCCCGCCGACGAGCGCGACACCTTCTCGCTCTCCTTCGCGCTGCCCGGCGGCAAGGCTGGAGACACCGTGTCGATGCCGGTCACGCAGACCTGCGAGCAGGGTTCCACCGAGTGGGACCAGGCGACGAAGGCCGGTCAGGCCGAGCCGGAGCACCCCGCACCCACGATCACCCTGACCGCCGCCGCATCGGGCGACGACGAGCACGGCACCACGGAGTCGACCGAGTCCGACACGTCGACCGCGACCACGGCCTCCGGCTCGTCGTCCTCAGCCCCGGCGGACCCGGACCTGGTCGGCCGTTTCCTCGGCCTCGGCGGCCTGCTCCTGGGTGCCGTCGCACTGGTCGTCTCGGTGGCCGCCACGCGCCGCCGCGGCAGCAGCAAGTGACGACGGGCGCCGAGCAGCCTGGCGTGCAGCCGGGCGCACGTCCGGCGGTGCGCCGCCGGATCCGGACCGGGAGGCTCGGTGCCGGGACGCTCGCCGCCCTCACGCTCGTGGGTGGTGCGGTCTTCGGCCTCGCGGCACCGGCCAGCGCGCACAACTACGTCGTGTCGGCGACCCCGGCGGCGAACAGCACGCTGACCGCGTTGCCGAAGACGTTCGCGATCACCACGAACGACCGACTGCTGGACATCGGCGACACGGACTCCGGGTTCGCGTTCCGGATCGTCGGTCCGGACGGGAAGTACTTCGAGGACGGGTGCGTCGACGTCACCGGCCCCACGATGTCCACCACGGCGGCCCTCGGCGCGTCCGGCGATTACCAGGCCGAGTGGCAGATCATCTCGGCCGACGGGCACACCGTCTCGGACTCGTACGACTTCACGTGGAAGGCGCCAGCGGGCTTCACCCCGGCCACCGGCACCACGAAGCCGCCGACCTGCGCGAAAGGCGGCAACGGCTCGACCGCCGCGGCGAGCACGACGGGCACCGAGTCCGGCGAACCGGCGTCCGCGGCGTCCGACGCCCTGTGGATCGGCGCGGGCGGACTCGTCGTCGTGGCCGCGATCGTCGCCGTCCTGCTGCTCGTCCGTCGTCGCCCGGCTCCCGCCGCTGACGACGCCGACGAGGACTGACAAGCCGGCCGACTGGCTTCGTCCCGAGCGGTCGCCACACCCCCGCTCGCCGTGCCCGAACTCGGGTACCCGAGCGGTCACGAATCGTCGGACTGGTCTCGCCAGAGCGACCGTTCGTGACCACTCGGCGAAACGCGTGCGGTGAGTCGTGACCAGCGGGCGGACGGCTGCGGACATGCGGAGGCGCGACGAGCCTCCCGTCCGCCGCCGACGCCTCGAAGGCTCGTCTGACACTCCCGCGCCCCGTCATCGAGTGGTCACAAGAGGTCGTTCTCGGCCCGCCGTACCGACGACACGTGACCGCCCGGCGAAGGTGAACGGGGCGTCGCCGCGGCAGATCCGCTCACCCCGGGGACGACGGCCGGTCCCCGGGAACGACGACGGCCCCGCACCGATGAGGTGCGGGGCCGTCGTGTGTCCGGGTGCTACTTGACGAGCGCGGGGACGTTCTTGCGGCTGGTGAGGACCTGGTCGATCAGGCCGTACTCCACGGCTTCCTGCGCCGACATGATCTTGTCGCGCTCGATGTCGTGGTTGATCTCGGCCGGCGTCTTGTTCGAGTGCTTCGACAGCGTCTCTTCGAGCCAGGTCCGCATGCGGAGGATCTCCGCCGCCTGGATCTCGATGTCGGACGCCTGACCGCCACCCTGCTGGACGGCGGGCTGGTGGATGAGCACACGGGCGTTCGGGAGCGCCAGGCGCTTGCCCGGCGTACCGCCAGCCAGGAGCACCGACGCGGCCGAGGCCGCCTGACCGAGGCAGACCGTCTGGATCTGCGGACGGATGTACTGCATGGTGTCGTAGATCGCCGTCATCGCGGTGAACGAGCCACCGGGCGAGTTGATGTACATGACGATGTCGCGGTCGGGGTCCATCGACTCGAGCACGAGCAGCTGGGCCATGACGTCGTCGGCCGACGCGTCGTCGACCTGGACACCGAGGAACACGATGCGGTCCTCGAAGAGCTTCGCGTACGGGTCCTGCCGCTTGTAGCCGTAGGCCGTGCGCTCCTCGAAGCTCGGGAGGATGTACCGATCAGAGGGGGCCGGGACGTTCTGCGCGCCACCGAGCATGGGGAGATGCATTCTCGTTTCCTTTTCTTCGGTGGGGATCAGGACTGGGCGTCGGGCTCGGCCGCAGGGGTCTGCGTCTCGCCGTCGTTGACGGTTCCGCCACCACCGACGACCTCGGCGGACGAGGCGCGGAGGTGGTCGACGAAGCCGTACTCCAGGGCTTCCTGCGCCGAGAACCAGTTGTCGCGGTCGTTGTCCTTGAGGATCTGCTCGATGGACTTGCCGGTCTGCTCCGCCGTGAGCTCGGCCATCCGCTGCTTCATGTCGAGGATGACCTTCGCCTGCGTCTGGATGTCGGCAGCGGTGCCACCGAACCCACCGGACGGCTGGTGCAGGAGCACGCGTGCGTTCGGCGTGATGTAGCGCTTGCCGGGCGTGCCGGACGAGAGCAGGAACTGCCCCATCGAGGCGGCGAGGCCGATGCCCACCGTGACGATGTCGTTCGGCACGAACTGCATCGTGTCGTAGATCGCCATGCCGGCGGTGATCGAGCCACCGGGCGAGTTGATGTAGAGGTAGATGTCCTTCTCAGGGTCCTCGGCGGCGAGCAGCAGCAGCTTGGCTGCGATCTCGTTCGAGTTGTCGTCGCGGACCTCGGAGCCGAGCCACACGATCCGGTCTCTCAGAAGGCGGTCAAAAACACTGGGGTTCAGTGTTGCTTCGGCCATGGAAAAGCTCCCGTTCAGTTGTCGCTTGTTGTCGAACTTATCGGTTGCAACGCACGCGGTCGCGCCTGTTCGCTGTCGGCAATGCGGTCGACCGCAAACCGACCGCGGACGCACAGGAGGCGCGGTGCCAGTGAACTGGTCCCCGGATCTTGGACTGCTTAGTTGGTTCGAGATCCGGGGATGGTTCTGTTGGGTGGTAACGCGTCATCGTTGACTGGTGCGCAGCGCACTGCTGCGGTGGGCTGGTTCGAGCAGGGACTGGCTGATTGGGCGACCGCGCGTCGGTTGGGAGTTGCTCGCACTCCGGTGAAACGGTTGCATCGACGGTGGTGGCTGCATGGCGTGGAGGTGCTCGTGGACGAACCCAGACGCTCGTACTCGTTCGAGGTCAAACGCGATCTCGTGCGCCGGTTCCTCGCCGGTGAGAACGCCGACACGTTGGCCGCCGAGGGTGGCCTCTCGTCGACGTTGCTACTGCGCAAGTGGGTGAACCTCGCCCGCAAGGACGGTGAAGACGCGCTGCGACCGCGCCGCGTGGGCCGGCCGAGAGCGGTCCCCGAGGATGAGCTGTCCGAGGTGGAACGGCTGCGACGGGAGAACGAACTCCTGCGGGCGGAGAACGCGTACCTGGGAAAATTGCGGGCCTTGCAAGCCCAGCAACGGCGCGGGTGAGAACCGCTGCCGTCGCCGCTTGCAAGGCCGCTCATCGCCTGGACGATCTCCTGCGGATTGCCGGGCTTGCCCGGTCGACGTTCTTTTACCACCAGGCCCGCCTGGACCGTCGGGACCGGCATGTCGACACCGCTGCGGCCGTCCGCGCCGTGTTCGTGCATGCCAAGGGCCGATACGGGCACCGCCGGATCCACGCTCAGTTGCGTCGCGACGGGCGCCGAGTGGCGAAGAAGACGGTGCTGGCCTTGATGCGGCAGGAACGGCTGGTCTGCGTGGTGCGGCGCCGGAAGCGGTACTCGTCCTACGGCGGCGAGGTCGGCCGGATCGCACCGAACCTGCTTGACCGGAACTTCACCGCGACCGCGCCAGAGCAGAAGTGGGTCACCGACGTCACCGAGTTCCGCATCGGAACCGGCAAGCTCTACCTCTCCGCGGTGCTGGACCTGTTCGACCGGCGGATCATCGCGCACCGGACGGGGACGAGCCCGACACTGGAACTGACCAACGGGTCCCTCCGGGACGCCCTCACGGCCGCGCCGGGTGCGACACCGATGGTGCACTCCGACCAGGGCGTCCACTACCAGCACCGGTCCTGGCGAGGCATCCTGACCACCGCTGGTGCCCTCCAGTCGATGTCGCGGAAGGGCAACTGTCACGACAACGCGATCATCGAGAACTTCTTCGGTCACCTCAAAGCCGAGATGTTCCACCCCGCCCGCTTCGCTGACACAAGCGAGCTGGATACCGCGATCACGGACTACATCGCCTGGTGGAACACCACCCGCATCCAGGAACGCCTCGAGGGCATGAGCCCGGTCCAATACCGAGCCCATGCCCTCGCGGCATAACCTGAATTCACAGTCCAACAAACAGGGACCAGTTCACAGCTGGCACCGCGCCTCCTGTTGCGGAATGGCTCCCGACTACTTCGCGTCGGCCTCGGCGGACTCGTCGTCGGTCTCGTCGGACTCGACGTCGTCACCCTCGGCGACACCCGCGGTGAACGCGGAGAGGTCGACCGGGTTGCCGGCGGTGTCCTTCACGGTGACCTTCGACAGCACCGTGGCGACGGCCTTCGAGCGAGCGACCTCGCCGACCATGCCGGGGATCTGGCCGTTCTGGTCGATGACCTTGATGAACTCGGCCGGCTCCATGCCGTACTGCGCGGCGGCCTGGATCAGGTACTGCGTGAGCTCTTCCTGCGAGACCTGGATCTGCTCCTTCTCGGCGATGGAGTCGAGGAGGATCTGCGAGCGGAAGGCCTTCTCGCTGGACTCGGCGACCTCCTTGCGGTGCTCGTCGTCCTCCAGACGGTTCTCCTGCTCGAGGTGACGGTGCACCTCGTCCTCGATGAGCTTCTCGGAGATCGGGATCTCCACCGACTCGAGGAGCTGCTCGACGAGCTTGTCGCGTGCCGCAGCGCCCTGGCCGAAGGTCTTCGACTTGGCGATCTGCTCCTTGAGGTCCGCCTTCAGCTCGTCCAGCGTGTCGAACTGGCTCGCGATCTGGGCGAACTCGTCGTCGGCCTCGGGGAGCTCGCGCTCCTTGACGGCGGTGACGGTGACGGCGATCTGGGCGGTCTCGCCCTCGCGGTCGCCACCGACGAGCTTCGACTCGAAGGTGGTGGACTCGCCTGCGGTGAGGGACTCGAGTGCCTCGTCGATGCCCTCGAGCAGGTCGCCCGAGCCGATCTCGTAGGAGACGCCGGTGGCCGAGTCGACCTCTTCGTCACCGATGGTGGCGGTCAGGTCGAGCTGGGCGAAGTCGCCCGAGGTGGCCGGACGGTCCACGGTCACGAGGGTGCCGAAGCGCGTGCGGAGGTTCTGCAGCTCTTCGTCGATCTCGTCGTCGGAGACCTCGACCGCGTCGACCGTCAGCTCGAAGGAGCCGTAGTCGGGCAGGTCGAACTCGGGACGGACGTCGACCTCGAAGGTGAGGACGAGGTCGCCGGAGAAGTCCTTCACGTTCGGGAGCTCGGCGACGTCGGCCTCGGCACGGCCGAGGATGCGCAGCTCCTGCTCGTCCACCGCCTGGCGGTAGAAGGTGTCGATGGCGTCGCCGACGGCGTGGTTCAGGACCTCGCCGCGACCGACGCGCTGATCGACGATCGCCGGCGGGACCTTGCCCTTGCGGAAGCCGGGGATGTTGATCTGCTCTGCGATGTGCTTGTACGCGTGGTCGATGCTCGGCTTGAGATCGTCCGGCGTCACGTTCACGGTGAGCTTGACGCGGGTGTCGCTCACCTTGTCGACGGTGCTGGTGGCCAAGGGATGTTCTCCTGTTGGTTGACGTTCGATGTGACCTGGTCGGGGCGACAGGATTTGAACCTGCGACCTCCCGCTCCCAAAGCGGGCGCTCTACCAAGCTGAGCTACGCCCCGGTACGAGGGCCAGGATCGTCGCGTGCGCCGTTCAGCGCGCGGGCAGGACGAATCCAACCCAGCGACCTCGACGAGTCTAGCGGGCTCCAGGTGCGCGCCGCCCGGGAGGACCGCCGGTTGTGGGAAGTCATCCGTCCGCGGACTGCCGCAGACCCCGGCGCCACTGCACCCCGACGACGACCTGGACGGCCAGAGCGGCCACCCCGAGGAGCAGCCCGACGACGATCCGCCACACGTGCAGCAGTGCGTGCCACGGCTGGGTCTGCGGGTCGCCGAACAACTCCGGGCGGAGCGAGAGCACCACCGCGGCGACGGCCACCAGCACGTACGACAGCACCCGGGAGCGCCTGATCGTGCGCTGCGACGACTCGTCCGGCGGCGGCAGGATCATGGGGGTGTCGTTCGTCCGGTATGGTGGTGGGGCTGCGACATGTGCGCAGGCGCGGGGATGTAGCTCAATGGTAGAGCCCCAGTCTTCCAAACTGGCTACGCGGGTTCGATTCCCGTCATCCCCTCAACAGACGCGAACCGGCACAGCGCCGATCCTCGATTCCCGTCATCCCCTCCACAGACGCGAACCGGCACAGCGCCGATCCTCGATTCCCGTCATCCCCTCCACAGACGCGAACCGGCACAGCGCCGATCCTCGATT
>NZ_QKSK01000013.1:0-86004 GCF_003234145.1 Curtobacterium sp. MCPF17_011 | reverse complement strand
TCATGACCCGACCAGCCGAAACCGATCGAGCACGAGGTCAATAAAATTGGCATTGACAATGTGCACGCTGTTGAGTTCTCAAGGACCAGACGCACTCCCCACACAACACCATCACGATGTCACGCCAGAGAGGCTGTCGTTCTCGAACCCACCGATGTCGTCGAACCCAGCCACACAACCGTGCAACCAGATCCAGTGGCTCATCCCGAAGGAGAGAACCGGTGGAGTAGTCATCCTAAGCGTCGAAGCGAACCAGCACAAGGCCAGATCTGATCTCCAGTGGAGGATGGTCCCGCTTGAGGGCCGACGTGCTCTGGGCTTTCGCTCCAGCCGCTCCGCCGCACCTTTGGGGTGACGAGGGATTACTTTACGCAGCCACCACCCCCACCACCAACCCACCCCACATCCCGGGCGTGTCGCACACTGCAACACACGGAGGGGGCCTGGGTCAGGACACCGTCACGCCAGCCAGGGTCTTCTTCCCCCGTCGGAGGACGAGCACACCCGCCGGCAGTGCAAGGGACGCCAAGGTCGCCGCCGGGTCCTCAGCTCGCTCGTTGTTCACGTAGACACCGCCCTGGGTGATCGCACGCCGTGCCTCACCGAGGGACTTGACGAGTTCCGTCTCGACCAGGGCACGAGCGAGGTCCGCGGCTCCCTCGATGGCGACGGACCCGGGGAGCTCCGCGATCGCGGAACGGAGGGTCTCGGGGTCCAGAGCAGCGAGGTCACCGTTGCCGAACAGTGCCGCCGACGCATCGATGGTCGCCTGCGTCGCGTCCGCGCCGTGGACCAGGGTGGTGACCTCGACTGCCAGGGTGCGCTGGGCCTCCCGGCGGAACGGCTCGTCGGCCACCGCCTGCTCGAGCCGCTCGATCTCGGCACGCGACAGGAACGTGAACTCCCGGAGACGGGCGATCACGTCGGCGTCCGCCGTGTTGAGCCAGAACTGGTAGAAGGCGTACGGCGACGTCATCGCGTCGTCGAGCCAGATCGCGTTGCCCTCGCTCTTGCCGAACTTCGTGCCGTCCGAGTTCGTGATGAGTGGCGTCCCGAGCGCGTGCGCGGCCACACCCTCGGTACGCCGGATCAGCTCCGTCCCCGAGGTCAGGTTGCCCCACTGGTCGGATCCGCCAGTCTGCAGCGTGCACCCGTACTGCCGGTACAGCTCGCGGAAGTCCAGCCCCTGCAGGATCTGGTAGCTGAACTCCGTGTAGCTGATGCCTGCGTCGGAGTTCAACCGGGCGGCGACGGCGTCCTTCTTCAGCATCGAGTTGACGCGGAAGTACTTGCCGATGTCGCGCAGGAAGTCGATGGCCGACAGCGGTGCTGTCCAGTCCAGGTTGTTCACCAGGCGGACGCCGTTCTCACCGTCGGGGCTGAGGAAGCGGGAGACCTGCGCTTGCAGACGACCGACCCACTCCACGACGGTCTCGCGGGTGTTGAGCGTGCGTTCCGCCGTCGGACGCGGATCACCGATCAGGCCGGTCGACCCGCCGACGAGCGCGAGCGGCTTGTGTCCTGCCAGCTGGAGCCGGCGCATCGTGAGGAGCTGCAGCAGGTTGCCGCAGTGCAACGACGGAGCCGTCGGGTCGAAGCCGCAGTAGTACGTGACAGGTCCGGCGTCGAGGGCCTCTTTGAGGGCGGTCTCATCGGTCGAGACGTGCACCAGACCACGCCAGCGGAGCTCGTCCCACACCGAGGCGAAGGTCGGGTCGTTCTGCTGGCGCGTCAGGACATCGGGAGCGGTATCACTGGACACCCCGTCATCGTACCGGCGCAGCGGCACACCCTTCAGTCGACGGCGCCCTTGTGACGCCGGTACGCGGAGACGGTCGGTTCGTCCCGCAGCCAGAAACGCCACGGGAACGAGGTGCCACCAGCGACACCGCCGACCCCGGTGCGTGGTCCACACGCGACCGTGCCGGCGGCCAGGAGGTCGTCGATGACCGCAGCCGGCGTCGAGGAGGCGAGTCGGGCCTCCAGTCCGGGTGCCAGGGCGAGGCGGTACGGGCCGGAGCCGTCGAGGAGGGACGTCCCGTCGTCCTCGCCGAGGACGGCGCCGAGTGCGACGCCGAGGTTGCCCGGTCCGCGCGCGAGGGCGACGTCGGCGACGGACGGACCGCGCCGCTGGCGTGCGGTCTCGACGCCGGCGACGACCTCGGCCCCTCGGAGCAACGACCCGGACGAGACGCCGTCCGGTCCGCTCACGATGTTGACGCAGGTGTGGATGCCGTAGGACCGGTACGCGTACAGGGTGCCCGGTGGGCCGAAGAGGTGTCGGTTGCGAGCCGTCATCCCGCGATGCCCGTGCGACCCGGGGTCGGTGGGGCCGAAGTAGGCCTCGACCTCGGTGATGCGGAGCGTGACGCCCTTGCCCGCCACGGTGGCGCCGAGGAGGGCCGGGGCGGAGACCGGGGCGGGCTCGGACAGCACGGTGAGGAGCGCGGTGGTCGTCATCGCTCCGTCGCCGTCGCCGTTGCCGTTGCCGTTGCCGTTGCCGTTGGTCCGAGCGTTCCGGTCATCGAGCGAAGGGCGTCCCCGCGGCGATCTCAGCCACTGACCGTGTCACGGCGGCGAGCTGCTCGGCGACCCGCTCCGGAGCGGTTCCGCCCACGCCACGACGCGAAGCGACGCTGCCCTCGATGGTGAGGACCGCTCGGACGTCCGGCGTCAGGTGCGATGAGACGGACGCGTACTCCTCGTCCGTCGGATCGTCCAGGTCGATGCCGCGCCCCTCGCAGTACCGCACGAGCGCACCAGACACCTCGTGCGCGTCGCGGAACGGCACACCTTGACGGACCAGCCACTCGGCGACGTCTGTCGCGAGCGAGAAGCCCTGCGGCGCCAGCTCCGCCATCCGAGCGGTGTCGAAGGACAGTGTCGCGACCATTCCGGTGAACGCGGGCAGCAGGACCTCGAGCTGGGCGACGGAGTCGAACACGGGCTCCTTGTCCTCCTGCAGGTCCCGGTTGTACGCGAGCGGCAGGCCCTTGAGGGTGGCGAGGAGCCCCGTGAGGTTGCCGATCAGTCGGCCGGACTTCCCGCGCGCCAGTTCAGCGATGTCCGGGTTCTTCTTCTGCGGCATGATGCTCGACCCGGTCGAGAAGGCATCGTGGAGCCGGACGAAACCGAACTCCTTGGTGTTCCAGAGGATGACCTCCTCGGCGAGACGCGAGATGTCGATGCCGATCTGCGCCAGGACGAAGGCGAACTCCGCCACGACGTCACGAGCGGCGGTCGCGTCGATCGAGTTGTCAGCCGGACGGTCGAAGCCCAGCTCGTGGGCGATCGCCGTCGGGTCGAGGCCGAGCGAGCTCCCCGCGAGCGCACCGGCCCCGTACGGGCTCACGCTGGCGCGGCCGGCCCAGTCGCGCAGCCGTTCGAGGTCGCGGACGAGCGGCCAGGCATGCGCGAGCAGGTGGTGCGCGAGCAGGACGGGCTGCGCGTGCTGCAGGTGCGTCCGCCCCGGCATGATCGCGCCCTCGTGCTCGGACGCCTGCTGGCTGATCGCGTCGACGAGGTCGATGACCAGGCGACCGATCCGGCGCGCGTGGTCGAGCATGTGCATCCGGCCGAGGGTCGCGATCTGGTCGTTGCGGCTGCGACCGGCCCGGAGCTTCCCGCCGAGTTCCGGACCGACGTCGGCGATGAGCAGGCGCTCCAGGGCGCCGTGCACGTCCTCGTCGGAGTCCGCCGGCTGGAGGGAGCCGTCGAGGAACGACGCCTCGAGACGGTCCAACCCCGCGAGCATCCGGTCCAGTTCATCGCCCGTCAGGTAGCCGGCCGTCTGCAGCGCCCTGGCGTGCGCCCGGGAACCGGCGAGGTCGTACGGTGCCAGCTGCCAGTCGAACTGGGTCGACTTCGACAGCGCTGCGAGCTCGGCGCTCGGACCGTCGGCGAAGCGACCACCCCACAGAGCGCCCGTGTTCGTCGCGTCGGTCTTGCTGCTGGCTTCTTCCGGCCGGGAGGCCCGGGGCACGTCCGTCATGTCGTCCTGCGTGGTGAGTGGTGGTCAGATGGCGTCGGACGGGCCGGGGCGGTTCGCTCCGGCCCGTCCGACAGGGTGGTGCTGTGCTGTGTTCCGGCTAGTTCGCGAGGTCGCGGCGAGCGGAGATCTTGCTCGGCAGCGACCACAGTTCGATGAAGCCCTTGGACAGCGACTGGTCGAACGTGTCGCCGGTGTCGTAGGTGGCGAGGTCGAAGTCGTAGAGGCTCTGCTCCGAACGACGACCGGTCACCGTGGCACGACCACCGTGCAGCTGCAGGCGGATGTCTCCGGACACGTACTCCTGCGTGGAGTCGATGAAGGCGTCGAGGCTGCGCTTCAGCCCACCGAACCAGAGGCCGTCGTAGACCAGGTCGGCCCACTCCGACTCGACACCGCGCTTGTAGCGGTTCACGTCACGCTCGAGGGTGAGGCTCTCGAGCTCCTCGTGCGCGGCGATGAGCGCCATCGCTGCCGGGGCCTCGTAGACCTCGCGCGACTTGATGCCCACGAGACGGTCCTCGACGACGTCGATGCGGCCGACGCCGTGCTTGCCGGCGAGGGCGTTGAGCTCCTGCACGATGCGCAGGACGCTGAAGCGCTGGCCGTCGATCGCGACCGGCACGCCCTGCTCGAACGTGATGGTGACCTCGTCGGCGTCCCGCGGGACGGAGGGGTCCTGCGTGTAGGCGTAGAGGTCCTCGATCGGCGGGTTCCACGGGTCCTCGAGGAACCCGGTCTCCACCGCACGACCCCAGACGTTCTGGTCGATCGAGTACGGGGACTTCTTGCTCTGCAGGATCGGCAGGTTGTGCTCCTGCGCGTAGACGATCGCCTTGTCACGGGTCAGGGCGAGGTCGCGGACCGGGGCGACGCTCGTCAGGTCCGGAGCGATGGCGGCGACGGCGGCCTCGAAGCGGACCTGGTCGTTGCCCTTGCCGGTGCAGCCGTGCGCGACGCTGTCGGCCCCGAGCTGCTTGGCGGTGAGGGCGAGGTGCTTCGCGATGAGCGGGCGGCTCAACGCGGACACCAGCGGGTAGCGCTTCTGGTACAGCGCGTTCGCCTTGAGGGCGGGGACGAGGTAGTCGTCCGCGAACTCGTCCTTGGCGTCGATGACGACGGACTCCACCGCACCGCAGTCGAGCGCGCGCTGCCGGATGGCGTCCATGTCCTCGCCGCCCTGGCCGACGTCCACCGCCAGTGCGACGACCTCTTTGCCGGTGGCGTCCTTGAGCCAGCCGATGCCGACGGAGGTGTCGAGCCCTCCTGAGTACGCGAGTACGACGCGGTCTGCCATGGGTTCTCTCCTGTGTGGTGGTGGTTGTCAGTTGCCGGGGGTCGCCACGTCTGCGGCGGTCGGGGCGTTGGCGGCGAGGAGCCAGGCGAGCAGGGCCTTCTGGGCGTGCAGGCGGTTCTCCGCCTCGTCCCAGATGATGCTGCGCGGCCCGTCGATGACCTCGGCGGTGACCTCGTAGCCGCGGTCGGCGGGCAGGCAGTGCATGAACACGGCGTCGGCGGCGGCGTGCGCGAGCAGGTCGTCGTCGACGCGGTAGCCGTGGAAGACCTCGAGGCGCTGCTGCTTCTCGTCCTCCTTGCCCATCGACACCCAGGTGTCGGTGACGACGACGTCGGCGCCGGCGACCGCTGCGACCGGGTCGGTCACGACCAGCACCGAGCCGCCGGTCTCCGCGGCGCGGGCTTCGGCGTCGCTGACGACCTCGGCGGCCGGGGCGAACTCGGCGGGGGCTCCGACGCGGACGTGCATCCCGGCGGTCGCGCAGGCGAGCAGGTACGAGTGCGCCATGTTGCTGGCCCCGTCACCCACGAAGGCGATGGTCTGACCGGCGAGGGCGCCGCGGTGCTCACGGATGGTCAGCAGGTCGGCGAGCAGCTGGCACGGGTGGAAGTCGTCCGAGAGGGCGTTGACGACGGGCACGGTGGTGCTCGCGGCCATCTCCTCGAGCCCGGCCTGGCCGTAGGTGCGCCACACGATGGCCGACACCATGCGCTCGAGCACGCGAGCCGTGTCGGTCGGGGTCTCCTTGCCGCCGAGTTGGCTGTTCGCGGTCGAGATGATCAACGGGCTGCCGCCGAGGTCGCTGATGCCGACGTGGAAGGACACGCGGGTCCGGGTCGACGACTTGTCGAAGATCACCGCGACGCTCTGCGGGCCGGCGAGCGGCTTGCTCCCCCAACGGTCGCGCTTCATCTCGACGGCGAGGTCGAGGATGGCGGACTGCTCCGCCTGGGTGAGGTCATCGTCCCGGAGGAAGTGGCGGGTCATGCGGTGGTCTCCTGGTCGGCGCCCGTGACGGCCGCCATGCTCTGCGCGAGGATCGCGAGGAACTCGTCGATCTCGTCGTCGGACACGATGAGCGGCGGCGCGATGCGCAGGCTCGATTCGTTCGGGGCGTTGATGATGAGACCGCGGTCGAGCGCGGCGGCGGACACGGCCGCGGCGACCGGCTGGCGCAGGCCGACGCCGATGAGCAGGCCGCTCCCGCGGACTTCTTCCACCAGGTCGGAGCCGAGCGCGCTGATGCCCGCGCGGATCCGCTCCCCCTTGATGACGGCGCCCTCGACGAGACCGGCTCGCTCGATCTCGGCCAGGACCGCGTTGGCGACCCTCGTGCCGAGCGGGTTGCCGCCGAAGGTCGACCCGTGCTGGCCGGCCGAGAACAGGTCGGACGCCGCACCGAAGGTCACGAGGGCGCCGATCGGGAACCCGCCGGCGATGCCCTTGGCCACGGTGATGGCGTCCGGGGTCACGCCGGTGTTCTGGAACGCGAACCATGCCCCGGTCCGGCCGATGCCCGTCTGGATCTCGTCGAGGATCAGCAGTGCACCGTGCTCCTCCGTCAGTGTCCGAGCGGCCTGCAGGAAGCCCTCGGGCAGGTCGACCACGCCGGCCTCGCCCTTGATCGGCTCGAGGATGAGAGCCGCGACGGTGTCGTCGATCGAGCGTTCGAGGGCCTCGATGGAGGTCTCGATGTGCTCGACTCCGGGGATCATCGGCAGGAAGTCCTCTTGCAGAGCGCGCTTGCCGGTCAGGGCGAGCGCTCCCATGGTCCGGCCGTGGAACGCCTGCTGCAGCGCGAGGATCCGGGTCTTGCGACCGTCCGTCCCGCGGTTCAGCCGTGCGAGCTTGAACGCGGCCTCGTTCGCTTCCGCGCCGGAGTTCCCGAAGTACACGCGGCCGGCGTCGCCGGCGCCGGAGATGCGCTTCAGGCGCTCCGCCAGCTCGAGCTGCGGCGGGGTGGCGAAGTAGTTCGACACGTGCACCAGCTTGGCTGCCTGGTCGCTGATGGCCTCGACCAGCGCCGGGTGGGCGTGGCCGAGCGAGTTCACCGCGATGCCGGCGAGGAAGTCGAGGTACTCGTTGCCGTCGACGTCCCAGACGCGACAGCCCTCGCCGCGCTCGAGCATGATCTTCGGCGGGGTCAGGGATCGCATGAGCGACGCCCCGAACCGGTCGTTCCAGGTCTCGGTCTGCGTCTGGGTGCTCACCGTGGTGTGCCCTTCTCGTCGTGGTGCGGGGTGGTGTGCTCGCCGGCGGCGCGGCGGCCGATCTCGGCGTGCGTGTTCTGGTTCTCGGTCCGTCGGCTCGGGTCCGGGATCACCTCGGTGCCCGCACCGCGGAGGGTGAAGACCTCGAGCAGGATCGAGTGCGGGATGCGACCGTCGATGATGGTCGCGCCGCCGACGCCGCCGACCACGGCGTCCAGGCACGCGGTCATCTTCGGGATCATCCCCGACTCGAGGGACGGCAGCAGCTGCCGGAGTTCCTCGACGGCGATGAGGTCGATGATCGAGTCCCGGTCGGGCCAGTTGCGGTACAGGCCGGGGACGTCGGTCAGCATCATCAGCTTCGACGCGTTGAGCGCGATCGCCAGCGCGGCCGCAGCGGCGTCGGCGTTCACGTTGAGCGCCTGGTCCGGGTGCGCGTCGTCGATCGCGATGCTCGACACCACCGGGATGCGGTCGGCCCGGATCGCCGCGAGGACGCCGGACGGATCGACGTGGGTGATGTCGCCGACGTGACCGAGGTCGAAGTGCTCGCCGTCCACGACGACGCCCTTCTTCTCGCCGGTGAACAGCGACCCGCCGTCGCCGAACACCCCGACGCCGAGGCCGGCACCGTGCTCGTCGATGAGGTCGACGATCTCGCGGTTCACCTCGCCCGCCAGCACGTCGCGGACGACGGTGATCGCTTCGGTCGTGGTGACGCGGTAGCCGCCACGGAACTCGGACTCGATGCCCTGTTCCTTGAGCGCCGCCGAGATCTGCGGACCGCCGCCGTGCACGACGACCGGGTGCAGTCCGGCGTACCGCAGGTACACCATGTCCTCGGCGAACGCACGCTTCAGGTCGTCGTTCACCATCGCGTTGCCGCCGAACTTGACGACGACGATCTTGCCCGAGAACCGCTTCAACCACGGCAGGGACTCGATGAGCGTCGCAGCCTTGACGGTCGCGAGCTCGTGCTCTTCTTCCTTCGAGAGGTCCGGATCGCTCATCAGCTGGAGTACGCGCTGTTCTCGTGGACGTAGTCGTGCGTCAGGTCGTTCGTCAGGATCGTCGCCGCGTGCGGCCCGACCCCCAGGTCGATCAGCACATGGGTGTCCCGCGGGCTGAGGTCGACGCTGTCGCTCGGCTGGTCCGGAGCGCCGGCATGGCAGACCCGGATGCCGTTCATCGAGACGTCGACCGCGTACGGGTCGAACTCGGCATCGGTCGTGCCGATCGCGGCGAGGACCCGACCCCAGTTGGGGTCATTGCCGAAGACGGCCGCCTTGAAGAGGTTGTTCCGGGCCACGCTCCGGCCGACCGCCACCGCGTCGTCCTCGCTCACGGCACCGACGACCTCGATCGCGATGTCGTGCGCGGCGCCCTCGGCGTCCTGTTGGAGCTGCCGGGCGAGGTCCGCGCAGACGGCGGTCAGGGCCTCCCGGAAGTCGCCGACCTCGGGGGTCGTTCCCGACGCGCCGGACGACATCAGCACGACGGTGTCGTTCGTCGACATGCAGCCGTCTGAGTCGACACGGTCGAAGGTGACCCGGGTCGCGGCGCGCAGTGCCTGGTCGAGTTCGTCGGAGGTCAGGGAGGCGTCCGTCGTGATGACCACGAGCATCGTCGCCAGGCCCGGCGCGAGCATGCCCGCGCCCTTCGCCATCCCGCCGACCGTCCAGCCGTCGACCGAGACGACGGACTGCTTCGGCTTCGTGTCGGTCGTCATGATCGCCGTGGCGGCGTCCGCTCCCCCGCCGTCGGTGAGGGCGTCGGCCGCGAGCGTCACGCCGCGGAGGACGCCGTCACGGAAAGTCTGGTCGCCGACACCGATGAGGCCGGTCGAACAGACGACGACGTCACCCGCACCGATCCCGATGGCGTCACCGACCGCCTCTGCGGTCAGGTGCGTCGTCTGGAAGCCGAACGGACCCGTGAAGCAGTTCGCGCCTCCCGAGTTGAGGAAGACGGCTCGCGCCACCCCGTCCCCCACGACCTGGCGGGACCAGATCACCGGGTGCGCCTGAGCGCGGTTCGAAGTGAAGACGGCGGCCACGGCGTCGGACGGGCCGTCATTGACGACGAGCGCCACGTCCGGCTTGCCGCTCGCCTTCAGGCCCGCGGTGACGCCGGCGGCCCGGAAGCCCGCCGCAGCGGTGACGCCCTGCAGCGCGCCGTCAGCGGACCGGAGGCCCGTGGCGGCGTCGTCCGCGCCCGATGCATCGGTGATGTCGGTCACGGGGCGACTCCGTCCACGCTGAGGCCGAGCGTCTCGGGGAACCCGAGCGCGATGTTCGCGGACTGCACGGCTGCGCCGCCGGTCCCCTTGGCGAGGTTGTCGAGCGCGGTGACGGCGACGACCCGACCGGCCGCTTCGTCGACCGCGATGCCGACCAGGGCGGTGTTGGCACCGATCGTGTCCGCCACCCGCGGGAAGACGCCCTCGGGCAGCAGGTGCACGAACGGTTCGTCCGCGTAGGCCTGCTCCCAGGCGAAGCGGACGTCGTGCGCGGTGACACCGGGTGCCAGGCGCGCGGTCGTCGTGGCGAGGATCCCACGGGCCATCGGCACGAGCACGGGGGTGAACGAGATGCGCACGTCCGAGGCCCCTGCCACCCGGAGGTTCTGCTGGATCTCCGGGACGTGCCGGTGACTGCCGCCGACCGCGTACGCGCTGGCCGAGCCCATGATCTCGGCGGCGAGGTACGTCGGCTCGAGCTTCTTGCCGGCACCGCTCGGGCCGACGCTGAGCACGGCGACGATGTCGTCGGACTCGACGAGCCCGGCCTGGACACCGGGCTGGATGCCGAGCGTCACCGCGGTGACGTTGCAGCCGGGGACGGCGATCCGCTTGGTCGCGGCCAACTCGGTCCGCTGCCGGCCCTGGGCGACGATGTCGTCGACGTCGCGCCACTCCTCCGCGGCACCCGGGGCGGGCGGAGCGTGCAGCAGTTCGGGCAGGCCGTAGGTCCATGCGCCGTGGAAGTCGCCACCGTAGAAGGCCGCCCAGGCGCTCTCGTCCGTCAGGCGGTGGTCTGCGCCGCAGTCCACCACGAGGGTGTCCGCGTCGAGTTCGGCGGTGATCGCGCCGGACTGGCCGTGCGGCAGTGCGAGGAACACCACGTCGTGACCGCGGAGGTTCTCGGCCGTCGTCTCCACCAGGGTGAGGTGCGCGAGCGACCGGAGGTGCGGCTGCGTCGCGATGAGCGGCTGTCCGGCGTTCGAGAACGCCGTCACCGTCCTGACGTCGAACTCGGGGTGAGCGGAGAGGATGCGCAACAACTCGCCACCCGCGTAGCCGCTGGCTCCCGCCACGGCGACGGATACGGACATGGGTTCCACCTTTGGTCGGACTGTTCGTCGAGAGAGTCGGAGGCGGCGACCCCGGGCGGTGATCCGTCGTGGATCAGTCGCGCAGGGTCGCCCCGAATCGCTCGCCGGCACGTCGGACAGCGCCGTCACGGGCCTCGGAGGCCTCGGCAGCGGTCAGCGTGCGGTCCGTGGCACGGAAGCGCAGGGCGAACGTCAGGGACTTCTGTCCCTCGTTCACGCCGGCACCGCGGTAGTCATCCACGAGCCGAGCATACTCCAACAGGTCTCCGGCACCAGCGCGCACCTCGGTCAGGACGTCACCGGCGGGCACCGACACGTCCACCACCAGGGACAGGTCCTGCGTCGCTGCGGGGTAGGACACGATCGCCGAGACGTGCACGAGTTCCGGGGCAACGGCGACCAGGGCGTCGAGGTCGAGCTCGACGACGGCCACCACCCGGGGCAGATCGGCGTCTGCCGTCCGTTCCGGCAGCAGCTCGCCCGCCACACCGACGACCGTGTCACCGACGAGCAGTGATGCCGCGCGTCCGGGGTGCAGCGCCGGGTGGCTCGTCTGCGTGATGGTCAGCTCGACACCGACGGCCCAGGCCACCGTGCGGGCGACGTCGAGGGCGTCGGCGATGCCGAACGTCTCGACCGCGGCACCGGGCTGCTTGAGCACGGCGTTGCCGAGGAGCAGCGCGGTGACGTGGAACGGCTGCGGCGGCAGCGACGCGTCGAGGGCGGCGAGGGTCTCGGGCACCGGGCGCTCGGCGCCGGCGGGGACGTCGGTCGTCCCGAGCTCGACGCCGGGCTCGGGCAGGAACACCCGGGACGTCTCGTACACGGCGACGTCGACCAGTCCGCGGGACACGTTCCGCCGTGCCACGTCGACGAGGGCGGGCAGACCGCTCCGACGCAGGTGGTCCTGCGCACTGTCGAGTGCGTTCGCCAGGACGACGCTCGGCCCGCCGGTGGGGTCGATGCCCGGGTACGCGGCAGCGGTGGCGGCGGAGACGAACGGTGCCGTGACGACCTCGGTCAGACCGGCGGCGGCCAGAGCAGCCGAGACACGGCGACGCGCCTGCTGGTGCCGCGTGAGCCCACGACCCGGCGGCGCGATCGGCAGGACGCTCGGGATGCGGTCGTACCCGACGATGCGGGCGATCTCCTCGACCAGGGAGACGTCGTCCACCAGGTCGGGGCGCCAACTCGGCGGGGTGACGACGAGCAGGTCACCGTCGACGTCGACCGACGCGCCGATCGCACGGAGGGTGTCGAGCACCTCGGCGTCGGTGTAGTCCACGCCGATCAGTGCAGCGGCTCGACCGAGACGCATGGTGACGGTGCGGCGAGGCGACTCGTCGACGAGGGTCGATCCGAGCGCGTCCGGTGCGCCGCCGGCGAGGTCGACGAGCAGTTCGACGGCCCGGTTCGCCGCGGCCTCGGCGACGAGCGGGTCGACGCCACGCTCGAACCGGCGCGATGCCTCACTCGGCAGCTTGTGGCGCCGCGCGGTCCGGGCGATCGACACCTGGTCGAAGCCGGCGGCCTCGATCAGGACGTCCGTCGTCGACGCGGTGATCTCCGTCCGGGCACCGCCCATGACACCCGCGAGGCCGACGGCCCCGGCGTCGTCGGCGATGACCAGGTCCTCGGCGTCCAGCTCGCGCTCCGCGTCGTCGAGCGTGGTGAGCCGTTCCCCGGCGGTGGCCCGGCGGACGGCGAGCCCGCCCTGGACGGTACTGAGGTCGTACCCGTGCAGCGGCTGGCCGAGCTCGAACATCACGTAGTTGGTGATGTCGACGGGCAACGAGATCGAGCGGACGCCGGCGAGCGACAGACGGGCGACCATCCAGGCGGGGGTGGGGCGGCTGGCGTCGATGCCGCGAACGACCCGCGTCACGAAGGTGCTGGCCCCGATGCGGCCGCGGATCGGTGCGGCGTCGTCGATCGTCACCGCGAAGCCCTCGCCGGTGCGCGGTAGGACGCGGTCGACCGGGTCCGAGAAGGTCGCCCCGGTGGCGTGCGCGTACTCACGAGCGACCCCGCGCATGCTCATGGCGTAGCCGCGGTCCGGCGTCACGTTGATCTCGACGGCGGCGTCGTCCAGGCCGAGCAGCGCGATGGCGTCCGCCCCGACCTCGGGCTCCATGCCGAGGTCGGCGAACCGGAGGATGCCGTCGTGCTCGTCGCCGAGTCCGAGTTCACGCGCCGACGCGATCATGCCGTCCGACACGTGGCCGTAGGTCTTGCGTGCGGCGATCGGGAACGGCCCGGGCAGCACGGCGCCGGGCAGGGTCACGACGACGAGGTCGCCGACGTCGAAGTTGTGGGCACCGCAGACGATGCCGCGGGGTTCGGCTTCGCCGACGTCCACCTGGCACCAGTTGATCGTCTTGCCGTTCTTCTGCGGCTCCGGGACACGCTCGAGCACCCGACCGACCACGACGGGTCCGGTCAGGTCGAAGGTGTGCACGGCTTCCTCTTCGAACCCGACCGACACCAGTGCGGCGTGGACGTGCTCGAGTGAGACGTCGTCGGGCAGGTCGACGGACTCGCCGAGCCAGCGGAGTGGGACGCGCATCAGACCACCGTTCCGAACTGCTGCGAGAAGCGGAGATCGCCCTCGAGGAAGTCACGCATGTCGTTCAGGCCGTTGCGGAACTGCAGCGTCCGCTCGATGCCCATGCCGAAGGCGAAGCCCTGGTACTCGTCCGGGTCGATGCCGGCGGCCCGCAGGACGTTCGGGTTGACCATGCCGCAGCCACCCCACTCGACCCACCGCGCGCCGCCCTTGGCGTTCGGCTGCCAGACGTCCATCTCGGCGCTCGGCTCGGTGAACGGGAAGTAGTTCGGACGCAGTCGGATCTGGGCTTCGTCACCGAACACCTGACGGGCGAAGTGCTCGAGCGTGCCGCGGAGGTGCGCCATCGTCAGGCCCTTGTCGATCGCGATGCCCTCGACCTGGGTGAAGACCGGCAGGTGCGTGGCGTCGAGTTCGTCGGCGCGGTACACGCGGCCCGGGGCGATGACGTAGAGGGGCAGGTCACGGGACAACAATGACCGCACCTGGACCGGTGAGGTGTGCGTGCGCATCAGCAGGTGCCGGTCGACGGGCTCGACGAACACCGTGTCCGCCATGGCCCGTGCCGGGTGGTCCTGGTCGAAGTTGAGGGCGTCGAAGTTGAACCACTCGTGCTCGAGCTCGGGGCCCTCTGCGACCTCCCACCCCATCCCCACGAAGACGTCGGCGACGGTCTCGTTGAGGACCGACAGCGGGTGCCGCGAACCGGGCGTGTGGCGAGACGGCAGCGCGGTGACGTCCACACGCTCGGCGTCGAGACGTGCACGCTCTTCGGATTCGGCGAGGACTGACTCCTGCGCGGCAATCGCCTGGTTCACCTGGCTCCGGGCCTGACCGACGAGCTTGCCCGCGGCGGCCTTCTGCTCCGGCGGGACGCTGCGCATCGACGCGTTCATCCGGGCGAGCGTCGACTGCTCGCCCGTGTGCTCGGCACGGGCCTGCTTGAGCTCGGCGACGGTCGTCGTGGCGCGGACGGCGGCGAGGGCCGCTTCCACGGCGCCGGCGACCGCCGGTTCGCTGATCTCGAGAGGTTCTGACACGAGAGCCAAGCCTACCGGCCGCTGGGATACCGTCGCCCTCCACCGCCCCATCGTGGACGGAGGCGAGTCAGTCCGTGGCTGTGGAGGAACGGGTCCGCTGCGCGAACGCGCTCTCGTAGAGGCACACCGAGGCAGCGGTCGCGAGGTTCATCGACTCGGCCCGGCCGTAGATCGGGACCTTCACCGCGCGGTCGACCAGCGCCAGGTCCTCTGCCGTCAGCCCGCGGGCCTCGTTGCCGAAGACCCACACCGTGGGCCCGTCCAACATGCCGTCGGCCCGGACGTCCGGCAGGTCATCACCGGAGACGTCGGCCGCGAGGATCGTGTAGCCGAGCCCCCGTGCGCGCTCGATGGCGTCCACGAGGGTCACGCCGACCGAGACCGGCACGTGGAACAGCGACCCGGTGGTGGAGCGGACGACCTTCGGGTTGTACGGGTCGACGCTGCGCCCGGTGAGCACGACGGCGTCCGCACCGGCCGCATCCGCGGCACGGATGATCGTGCCGGCGTTGCCCGGGTCACGCACCTCTTCGAGGATCGCGACCAGTCCGGGGAGGGCGCCCGACGCGTCGGGGTCGGCACGGGCCTCCAGGCGGGCGTCCGGGAAGACGTCCTTCACCGACGTCGGGAACTGCTGGCACACCGCGACCACGCCCTGCGGCGTCACGGTGTCGGCCATCGCGTCGAGCACCTGCTCGGTGACGAACCAGGTGTCGACCGGGGCGTCGTCCAGACCGTGACGCGCCGCCGCGGTCGGCGTGACGTACAGCTCGCGGAGGAGCTCGGGGCGGTACTCGATCGCCTCGCGCACGGCCTGCGGGCCCTCGAGCAGGAACAGCCCGGTCTCGGCACGGACGTCCTTCTTGGCCAGGGCGGCCACGGCCTTCACTCGGCCGGCACGGGGGTTCTCGAGGAGTTCGCTCACGTGCCCAGTCTAGGAACGACCGGATGCCCGGCACGACCGGACCGCAGTCGACCGACGCCGGGAACGACGGAACCCCCACTCCGCAGGGAGTGGGGGTTCCGGTGCACGGGTGACGTGGCTCAGGCTGCCTTCGGCGCCGAGGTGTCGGCCGGCAGGGCCTTCTTGGCGGTCTCGACGAGCGCGGCGAACGTCTCGGCGTTGTTGACCGCGAGGTCCGCGAGGATGCGACGGTCGACCTCGACGCCGGCCAGGTTCAGACCCTGGATGAGGCGGTTGTAGGTCAGGCCGTTCGCACGCGACGCAGCGTTGATGCGCTGGATCCAGAGGCGACGGAACTCGCCCTTCTTCGCGTGACGGTCACGGTACGCGTAGACGAGGGAGTGGGTGACCTGCTCCTTCGCCTTGCGGTAGAGGCGCGACCGCTGGCCGCGGTAGCCCTCTGCGCGCTCGAGGATGACGCGACGCTTCTTGGCGGCGTTGACCGCTCTCTTGACTCTTGCCATTGATCTGTTCCTTTACGATCCGGGTCGACTCAGTGGCCGAGGAGCTTCTTGACGTTCTTCGCGTCGGCCTTCGAGAGGACCTGGTCCTCGTTGAGGCGGGCCTTGCGCTTGGAGGACTTGACCTCGAGGTTGTGGCGCATACCGGCCTGCTGCTTCATGATCTTGCCGCTGCCGGTGACCTTGAAGCGCTTCTTCGACCCGGAGTGGGTCTTCTGCTTGGGCATGTTGATGCCTTTCCGTGGGGTGGATGGGGGCCGCGTCGAGCGCGGAAGCGGTCTGGGAGGACCTATTCGGCCGACGAGTCGGCCGGTGCTGCTGCTGCGGCGGGGGCGGCCGGGGCCTGGTCCGCCGGCTGCGACTTCGCGGAGTGCTCGGTGGCCTTCCGCTCGGCCTTCTCGGCGGCGCGCTTGGCGTTCTGCTCGCCCTTGACGTCCGACTTGTTCTTCAGGGGCGCGATGATCATCGTCATGTTGCGGCCGTCCTGGGTCGGACGGGACTCCACGACGCCGAACTCGGCGATCTCCTCCGCGAACTTCTGGAGGAGTCTGACACCCTGCTCGGGACGCGACTGCTCGCGACCACGGAAGAGGATCATCGCCTTCACCTTGTCGCCACCGAGGAGGAACCCCTCGGCGCGCTTGCGCTTCGTCTCGTAGTCGTGCACGTCGATCTTCAGGCGGAAGCGGACCTCTTTCAGGTCGGTGTTGACCTGGTTGCGGCGGGCTTCCTTGGCCTTCTGAGCGGCTTCGTACTTGAACTTGCCGTAGTCCATGATCTTGGCGACGGGCGGCTTCGAGTTCGGCGCGACCTCGACCAGATCCAGCTCGGCTTCCTGCGCGAGGCGCAGTGCGACGGCGATGGGGACAACGCCGACCTGCTCGCCCTGGGGTCCGACCAGTCGGACCTCGGGGACGCGGATACGGTCGTTGGTACGGGGATCGGTGATGCGGAGCTCCTTCAATCAGGTGGTGGCCGTCCGGGGCGTTTGCCCGGGACGACGGCACGAGAGAGGAGATCTGACGCACGGATCGGGACCCGTTCGGCAGCCGCCCGACGCCGACCCTTGCGGTCCGGCCTGCCGATGCCCACATGGTGGACCCCGGCGGAGCGGTGGTGACCCGATAGCCTTGGTGCAGCCGCGGGTGGGAGGAACTCCTCTTTCGTGACACTGTCCTGATCCGGGCCGTCCCGGTTCGAACCGGAATGATCCGGGTGCATCCGGAAGGTTCCGGGCGCGCGGACAGTGTCTGCCGTCGGCGAGTCTAGCAGAGGAGCACCGTGACCGACACCCCGAGCAACCCGGCCCCCGCATCCGACGAGTCCGACGAGGCCGCGCGCGACATCGCCGAGGTCCCCGCGATCGAACTGATCAACACCGTGGCCGTCCACCTGCTCAGCGCTGCCGCCGTCAAGGTGGGTCTGGCCGACGACCCGGAGCAGCAGACCGACCTGGACGAAGCGCGGAAGCTCATCACCTCGCTCGCCGGCCTCGTCACCGCCGCGGCCACCGAGATCGGCGACCAGCACGCGCGTCCGCTCCGCGACGGGCTGCGGTCGGTGCAGCTGGCCTTCCGCGAGGCCTCCGCGATCCCGGACGCACCCGGCAAGGGCCCGGGCGAGAAGTACACCGGCCCCGTCAACTAGTCGGGCGGATCGGACGGGAGGCCCGTGGCGGTGTCGCCACGGGCCTCCCGTCCGTCATCCGGTCACGCCACGGACGCGGCCGCTCGCCGTCAACCGTCCGTGCGTGCGACCAACCGGTCGACCGCGGCGATCGGGATGCCGACCCAGGTCGGTCGGTTCCGTGCTTCGTAGACGACCTCGTAGACGGCCTTGTCGAGCTCGAACGCGTCGAGCAGGGCGCGGTGTGCGCGCAGGTCGGACCCGCTGCCTCGCTCGTACCCGTCGAGGAACGCCGTGCGTGCTTCGTGCGCCCAGTCACCCGTCTCCACCGGCTCGTCCTCGTGCGCCAGCGCGCCTGCGACGTAGTCGAAGGACCGGAGCATGCCGGCGACGTCGCGGAGTGCGACGTCCGGCCGCGAGCGTTCCGGCATCGGGCGGAGGGGCTCACCCTCGAAATCGAGGAAGACCCAGCCCCGGGGTTCTGGGGCCGACAGCACCTGACCGAGGTGCAGGTCTCCGTGGATGCGCTGCATGGTCGGCCACGGCACGGAGGCGGCACGATCGTAGACGCGACCGACGGCGGCGGCGTGTTCGGCGACTTGCGGCACCTCGGCAGCCGCGGTGTCGAGGCGGCGACGCATCGTCGCGATCGCCTCGTCGACCTGGTCCGGCCCGGAGGTCGCCGTGGGCATGGCACCCGCGAGGACCGTGTGCACCTCGGCGAGCGCGGCACCGAGCCGATCGGCCGCGCTGGCGAAGGACTCGCCGTTCCGGGCTGCGGTGAGGGCGACGCGCCACGCGTCCTCCAGCCCGGGCAGGAACTCCTGCGCGAAGGCGAGGTGCCCGTGTGCGGTCCCGCCGACCTGCCCCTCGTCCGGCCATTCCCCCGCCAGGGCGCCGAAGGTGCGCGGGACGCGGACCGACCCGGCGCTCGACAGCGCGCGCTGCGTCGTGACGTCGGGGTTCTCACCGTCGTGCAGGACGCGGAAGACCTTCGTGATGACCTGTCCGTTCTCGGCGGTCCCGCAGATGACGGACGTGTTGGACTGCTCGCCGCTGAGGACGCGGGCGTCCGTGACCGGCCCGATGTGTTCGCCGTCGGCCTCGATCCGGCCGAGCAGCCAGCGCGCGTAGGCGACGTCGTGCGGAGCGTCGTAGACCGCAGCTCCGTCGAGTTCGGTGACCAGGGCGTGGGCGAGTTCGGGGACCGCTGCGGGTCGCACGGTGAGCGGCACCTGGTAGAGGACGGGGCCGGTCGGGGCGTCGTCCAGCACGAAGAGGGTGCGGATCGTCGCGTCGGCGGTGGTGCCGGTCTGTTCGGCGACCACCCGGATCCTGGGGGTCCCGCCCTTGGCGGCGTACCACCGTTGGTCGGCCATCCAGCCGGCGACGGCGGTCTCGAAGGGGTCGGCGTGCACAGCGTCGGTCATGTCGGGGACGCTACCCGTCGCTGCTGCGCCGGTCCGCGGGATCGCGCGGAGGACGGTGTCACCCTCCCTGCACAGGGGCGGTCCGGCCGGGAGGCTGTCCACAGTTCGCGGGGACCGCCTCGGCGCCGGGGCGGTCCGGACGACACTGACTCGCATGCACCAGCGAGACGATCCCCACGACGACGACTTCCCGGCTCCTCGCGTGACCTGGCGGGTCCCGGACGCCCGGCGACTCCCCGCCCTCGAGCCCTACGCGGACGTCGTCGGGCGGGTCCCGGACGTGATGGTGCGTGAGACCGTCTGGGACACGTTCGACGGGGTGCTCGCGGCGGCCGGGGTCGAGCTGGTGCGCGGTGAGGACGGCACGTGGACGGTCGATCGCGGCGAGGGTCCGGAGCGCCTCGCCGACCGGAGCACGGACGCACCGGTCCCGGAACTGGCGGTGCACCTGCGCGGTCGGCCCCTGACCGCCGTCCGGCTGCGGGACACCACGACGTCGCTCCTGGTCCTGCACAGTCGGGACGGCCGGGTGCGGGCCGAGGTCGCTGACGTCCGGGTCGACGAGGGCTCGCCGGACGAGGCTGTGCTCCGGGCCGGTCGCTGGTGGGCGCTGGCGGACGACGGCAGCGGCCACGCGCTCGTCCGCGGCGTGGAGCGGGCGCTCCGGGACGCGGCCGAGGATGCGGACACCGACGCGGGCGGACCGGACACGGACGGCGGCGGTGCTGCTGCTGCCGACCGCGCTCCGGTACCGCGGCTCGCACCGCTCCGCCTGCCGTCCACGTCGCACCGTCCGCGATCCGGCACGGCCGCCCGGTTCGTCGTCGACGCGCTGGCCACGCTCCGCGCCGACGTGGTCCGGGTCGACCCGCTCGTCCGACGCCGGGAACCCGACGCGGTCCATGCTCTCCGAGGGTCGCTCCGACGGATCCGGAGCGTCCTGGCGGTCTACCGCGGCGCGCTCGACCGCGACGCCAGCGAGTCGGTGCGACGGAGCCTCGGTGCCGTCGGACGTGCAGCCGGGACGGTCCGTGACGCCGAGGTCCTGGCCGCCTCGGTGCAGATGCTCGCGGGCCGTGCGCCGGAGGGGCTCGTCGACGACGCGACGCTCGCCGGACTCGTGGGCCGCATGGGGTCGGCGCACGGGGACGCGACGGCGGGGTTCGACGAGGTGCTGTGCTCTGCCGAGTGGTTCTCCGCACTCGACGCACTCGACGCGCTCATCGCCGACGCACCACCGGGCCCGCGCGCAGGGGACGCCGTACGACCCTTCGTCGAGCGGCGACTCCACCGGGAGCGTCGTCGCATGCGCCGGGTGCGGGACGCGGCGACACGGTCTGCTGACCTCGAGGTGCTGCACGACGCCAGGAAGGCCGCGCGGCGGCTCCGCTCCGCAATCGACGCTGCAGGTGGATTCGCCGACGCGCACCGACACCTCGGTCGGCTCCGCCGGGCCCAGGCGTCCCTGGGGGACGGACTGGACGCCGCGAACGCCGTTGCGGCCCTGCGGCACGAGGCGGACTTCACCGCCGGGGTCCTCGCGACGGTCGGCCGTCAGCGGGCCGACCGCCGGCTCAGACGTGGGCGCGAGCTGCTTGCCCGTCTTTGATCAGGACGTGCACTTCGTGGTCGAGAACTCGTTCGAGCCGACCACGTCGTTGTCACACGACACCGTGTTGCCGAGCACCGGGCGGAAGGCGAAGGCCACACCGTCGCTGTTGCCGAGGTCCACGGTGTTGCCGGAGAACGTGTTGTCCGTGCCCCAGCCGTCCAGGAGCTCGTGCGTCTGGAACCCGTCGAGGATCGAGTGCACCCCGCGGTTCCCGGTGACGCTCCAGCCGTTGCCCTTCACGTCGACCCAGGAGTCCGCATGGTTCTGCCCCTGCATGCCCGCGCCGTCGAAGGAGTTGTCCGACAGCACACCACCGGTCGTCCCCTCCTTGATGTCCACGTTCTCGGCTGCGGTGCCCGTGACCGTGTTCTCCGTGACGACGTTCCGGTCGCTGCGGTCCGGCTTGCAGTCGGACACGTCGCACCAGTTGTTCTTGGACGAGCCGATGTAGATGCCCTCGCCGAACTGCGGCTTCCGCAGTCCGGTCTCGGAGACGTGGTTGCCGCGCACCGTGTTGTCGCTGCTGTTGCCGCGGACGTGCACCGCCTCGTCCCCGGTCTTCCGGACCGTGAGCCCCTGGAGGACCGAGTGCTGCGTGTCGTCGAGCATGACGCCCTTCTGGCCGTTTTGCACCGTGAACCCGGACAGCGTCCAGTAGGCACCACCGTCGAGGTGCACGACGTAGCCGTCGGACGGGTCACCGCCGTCGAGGACCGCCCCGCTCCCGCCACAGAGGGCGATCGGTTGGCTGGCCGTGCCCTTCGCCGTCCCCTCGAAGGTCCCGTCGTAGGTGCCGTCGGCGAGGGCGATGACGTCCCCTGCCTCGGCGTCCTCGAGTGCGGACGTGAGTGCGTCCGAGGTGCTGACGCGGATGGTCGGCGACGTGCACGCGGCGGCCGGGGCGGCGGTGGCCGTCCCCGTGGAGCCGTTCGCCGTGCCGCTGGTGGCGCCGCCGCCCTCGTCGGACTTCCCGCTGTCGGATCCGCCGTCGTCATCCAGCGTGCCGAGCTGCGGGGTGCGGCTGGCACTCGGCGTGCGGCCGGGGTCGGCGGTCGCCGAGGAGGTCGGCACGGGCGCTGCGACCGTCTCCGGGTCGCGGACCGCGGCGCTGACGCCCCAGATCCCCCCGACGAGCACGGCTCCGGCCACGAGACCGACGGCGCCGGACACGATCTGGACGCGATGTCGTTCGAACAGGTTCGTCATCCGCGTCACCGGCCCGTCGCGGCGAGCGCCGCGTCGACGTCTGCGGCCGGGGCGGCATGGGCTGCGCGCCGGCTGCCGTCCTGGTCCGCGGCTGCGTGGCCCGTACCTGCCTGGTGCGGTCCGGCCTCCGCCATCGGCGACGAGATCGGCGAGGCGGGCAGGCCCAGTGTGGTCGGGTCGACGACGCCCCGGGTGAAGGAGGACAAGGGAGCGAGTTTGGCGTACGGGTGCTCGCGGGCCTCGCCCCGACGGCCGCGGATGACACCACCGATGGCTGCGACCAGGACGATGAGCAGCAGGATCAGCCAGAGCACGGTGAGTGGCTGGAAGATGCCGCGTAGCGTCACGAGCAGCGGTTTGGTGGAGTGCCAGCCGGTCGTGGTGTTGCCGTGTTGAACGGCCTGGTCCGAGCGAGCGAGGTCGATCGCACTCGGTCCGCGCCCGGACACCGAGTTGTCGGTCACGGTCGTGCCCTTCGACGGGCCGACGACCGTCACGCCGTGGGTCCGCGCGCCGGAGATCTCGTTGCCGTCCACGTCGGCGTCGGAGCCTCGGCTGTAGATCCCGATGTCGGCGCCCGCGATCGTGTTGTCGCTGACCTCGGAGGCCCGGACGCCGTCGAGCACCGAGATGCCGTTCTGGGTCGACCCCTTGATGACGTTGTTGCGCACGGTGGTCTTCACGGCGTCCTGACCGACGACGATGCCCATCCGGTTGCGGTCCATGGTGGAACCGCTCACCTTGACGTTCTCGCCTCCGAGCACCTCGACACCGTACCGCCCGTTGTCGGACGCGGTGCTGTCGGTGAGGGAGTTGTTGCCGTAGTCGCCGGTGGGCATGCCGACGGCGTTCGGCCCGTCGGCGAGCGCCCCGCCGTTCAGCGTGATGCCGTTGCGTCCGTTCCGGTTGGCGGTCACCTGGCTGAGCACGATGCCGGTGGAGGCGCGGGTCATCTTGATCCCGTCCACCCCGTTGTCGTGGGAGTCGACCGAGGACAACGTGCTGTTCGTCACGTAACGGTGCAGCACGAGGCCGTCGATGAGCGAGTTCTCGATCGTGGAGTCCGACATCACGACCCCGTCGGCGCTCGTGAGGAACAGTCCGTACGCGTTGCCGTCGAACTCGGTGTGCTGGATCTTCGCCGAGACGAAGCTGTAGGACCCGGCGGCGGTGCTCTCGCCCGGGGTGGTCCCGTCGACGGCACCGGTGGGGAGCAGGGTGGTGCCGAAGACGTCCTTCGTGGTGCGGAGGGTCTTCGCCGCCTGGGTGCCCGACGCCGAGTCGAGCGTGGACAGGTCGGTGCCGGTGAGGGAGACGCCGCCGGTCGTGCCGCTCCAGAAGCCGAGGTCGCGGAAGGACGCGTAGCTCAGGGTCGCCGTTCCGCCCTGGACGCGGACGTACGCACGACCGTCGGTGGTGTCGGTGTCGACCTTGCCGGCCTGCGGGTCCCACGAGTCGATCGTGACCGGGGCCTTGGCGGAACCGGCGATCTGCAGGGCTCCGGCCTGCGTGACGATCGACACGAAGCCGCGGTCGTCGCTCTCCATGTGGATGTGCAGGCCGTCCGGGCTCGCCAGCTGCAGGGTGGCGCCGTTCTCCACGACGATGTTCTCGCTGAGCAGGTACGAACCGTCGGGCTGTTTGACGAAGGTGGAGGGCGCGAGCTGCTTGAGGTCGTCGACGGTGTACGCGGAGCCGCGGGCGACGAGCACCAGGGTGTACGAACTGCCCGTGGCGAGTCGGTACGGCTTCGTGGTCACGAGGCCGCTCCACCGTGCTGCCGAGGCGAGGGCTCGCACGTTGTAGATACGTTCGTTCTCGGCGGCGACCAGTTTGGCCTCCTTGTTCGGGCTGCCGGGGTATGCCTCGCCCGTGACGACGGTCGACGCTGCGGCGTCCGGGGTCGACCCGGCGGTCGCGGCCTGCGCCGCGGTCGGGAGGGACAGGGCGCCGGCGCCGGCGAGCGTCAGGGCCATCGCGGAAGCGGTGGCGATGCGGCGACGACGGACGGACGTGGTGCGGGTCGGGTCGGTGCTCATGCTGCTGCCACCTCTCCGGCCTGGAGGCTCGTCGCCGGCTGCGACGCGCGCTGCGTCCCCGAGGTGGTCGCGGCGGCAGGCTCGGCCGTGTGGGACGCGGCCGCCGCTTCCGTGGTCGGCGCTGCGACGGTGGCCGCTGCCATCGTCGGGGCTGCCATCGTGGGGGCTGCCATCGTGGGGGCTGCCATCGTCGGCGCACCCACCGCCGGCGCCGCAGTGGCCGCGAAGGCCGGAGCGGGGGTCGGGGTCAGTACGGTCTGCCCAGCCGGGCGTGCGCCGGGACCGTCGAGGGTCGCCGCGGTCTGTCCGTCACCGCCCATCTGGTCGGCGTGCCGGGTCAACCAGCCCTGCTTGTTCATCGTGATGAACGAGAACACCTTGATCGGCAGGGCGATGACGATCACCACGACGGCCAGGATCGGCAGGACGAAGAGGTCGAGCGGGTGACGGCGCAGGTTCGAGAAACCACGGACGGCACGACCGGCGAGCAGCCAGGCGAGGGTGAACCCCGCGCCGATGACGCTGAGCTCCAGTCGGCTGAACAGCAGGTACCACATGGTGATGCCCATGGTCACGGGCGTCAGGATGATCTGCAGCACGGTGATCTTCGTGACGAAGGGCACGCGCCAGATCCACCCCTTGGCGATGGCCGTCAGGTACGTCCGGTACGAGTTGCGGCTCCAGCGGATGCGCTGCTTGAAGAACGCCTTGCCGGTGGCCGGGAACATCGAGAGGGCCTTCGCGCTCTCCTGGTGCACGGTCTTGAAGCCGGAGGCGAGGATCAGCCAGGTCAGCCGTCCGTCGTCGCCGGCGACGCAGCGACGTCCGAGGAAGAACTCGTTCTCGAGGTTGTCGAGCACGGGCAGCACTGCCGAGCGACGGTACGCAGCGGTGCGTCCCGACAGGCAGGGCACGGCACCGGCGGCGCCCATCGCTAGCACGTAGTTGAAGTACCGCAGGTTCACGAGCCAGTCGGCGATGATCCGCCAGATGCTCGAGTTCCGCTGGTAGACGTTCTGCTGCGTCCCGACACCGCCGACGGTGGTGTCCACGAAGGGCATCTGCACGTTCTCGAGCAGTCCCGGCTCCCAGCTGGTGTCGGAGTCGACGAGGACGACGACGTCGTACCGCGCGAGCCGGATGCCCTGGCCGAGGGCGCTGCGCTTGCCGACGTGGTGGAACAGGATCGGTTTCACGGTCGGGTCGCCCACGGCGACGATGCGCTGGTAGGCCTCGGTGTCGGCGACGTCCAGCACGATGATGATCTCGTCGGGGTTCTGCGAACGCCAGGACTCGAGGCAACGGAGCAGGATGTCGGGGTCTTCGTGGTAGCTCGGCACGACGACGGAGGTCGTGGTGCGGAAGCCGTTCACGATCGGCTTCGCCCGCGCCGACAGCACGACGCGGTAGAGCCACAGGGCCCACACGATCACACCGGCGATGCCGACGGGCACGTACTTGAGGGCTTCGTGGCCGAAGGCGACGAGCTGGTCGATGACGACCTGGGTCGATGTCTGGGATGCGGCGAGCGCGGCCAGGGTGTCCATGGGTTCGGGTCCTTCGGACTGGCAGGGTGGATGATCCGGGGCGCTCGGTGGGTGGCCGGGCGCGGACGGTCGGCGAGTGGGTGGCTCACACGGCGGTCGGTACGGCGTCGTGCTGAGGACGCTAGGCGGAGCGCCGACCAGGCGACAAGGGGCTGCGGGGCACTCTTGCGCGTTCGCGCAAGGCGCTGCGGAAGTGCGGGGGGCGCGCTTTCCGGCCCGGTGCCCTCTGCTGCTCACGGCGGCCAGCGCGCAGATCACGAGGTCCGCTCCACGCCCTGTACAACGCTGTACCGCTTCCGCCAGCATGGGGACATGAACGCGCACCTCGGCAACGACGCCGCCACCGCCCTCCCGCTCGCCAGTCGTCAGGACGGCGAGTACCCGCGCCCCCAGATGATGCGGTCCGCCTGGGCGGACCTCGACGGCACATGGTCCTTCCGCAACACGGGTGACGACCCCGCCTGGCGGAACGGGTTCACGGACGCGCGCGACATCACGGTGCCGTTCCCGCCGGAGTCCGTCGCCTCGGGCATCGACGAGCCGGGCTTCCACCCGGTCGTCTGGTACTCGCGGCAGATCACGGCGGCGGACCTGGCGGCGGCCGGGCACGGTGCCGAGGCGCCCCGTGTGCTGCTGCACTTCGGCGCGGTCGACCACCGCGCTCGGGTCTGGATCGACGGGCAGTTCATCGGCGGGCACGAGGGCGGTCACACTCCTTTCACCCTCGACGTGACCGAGGCGCTCGGCACCGGCACGAGCACCGGCACCGGCACCGGCACCGGCAGCACCACGCCCCACACCCTCGTGGTCCGCGCCGAGGACGACCCCCACGACCTCACCCAGCCCCGCGGCAAGCAGGACTGGCACGAGCAGGCGCACGACATCTGGTACCGCCGCACGACCGGGATCTGGCAGACCGTCTGGCTCGAGGCCGTCCCGGCCACCGCGATCCGCTCCCTCCGCTGGACGAACGTCGACCACGAGACGATGCGCCTCACCGTCCGGTTGACCGGTGAGCACCCGGTCGGCACGCGCCTCCGGGTCGAAGCCACCTGGACCGAACACGACGAGCACCTCGCCACCGTCGAGACGACCGTCGGTGCGACCGCCCACGAGAGCGAACTCGTCGTGCCGATCGCCCGACAGGCGAACGGTCAGGCGGAGCAGGAGCTGCAGTGGACCCCGGACGCGCCGCACCTGGTCGACGCCGTCGTGACCCTGCTGGCCCCGGAGGGTGACCCGCTCGACGCCGTGAGCTCCTACTTCGGCATCCGGACCACCCGGGTCGGCGGTGGTCGGTTCCTGCTCAACGACCGCAGCATCGACGTCCGGAGCGTGCTCAACCAGGGCTACTGGCCGGACTCGCACCTGACGGCCCCGACACGGCAGGCCCTGCGCCGGGAGGTCGAGCTCATCAAGGAGCTCGGGTTCAACGCCGCCCGGAACCACCAGAAGATCGAGGACCCGCGGTTCCTGTACTGGGCGGACCGTCTCGGGCTGATGGTCTGGGGCGAGGCCCCGGGCGCCTACGCGTTCTCCCCCACCGCGGTACAGCGACTGATGCGGGAGTGGATGGACGCCGTGGAGCGGGACGCCTCGCACCCGTCGATCGTGACCTGGGTCCCAGCGAACGAGAGCTGGGGCGTGCAGCACATCGCGACCGACCCCGCCCAGCAGGCCTACGCCCGTGCCCTGGCGGACGTCACCCGAGCGCTCGACGCGACCCGGCCGGTCATCTCGAACGACGGCTGGGAACACCCGGACTCCGACATCGTCTCGGTGCACGACTACGAAGGCGACGGAGACCGTCTGGCACGCACTTACGCCGACGACGAGGCGCGGACCCGGCTCCTCGCGGGTCTCGGACCGGCCGACCGCCTGGTCCTGGTGGGAGGTGCTGTGGACCGCGGGCAGCCGGTGATGCTGACCGAGTTCGGTGGCGTGAACCACCAGCCGGGTGCGCAGCGCGACGACGCCTGGGGGTACACGACGGCGGCGGACGGGGACGACTGGATCGCTCGCATCACCGCGCTGTACGACGCCGTGCGTGCGAGCTCGTTCCTGGCCGGCAGCTGCTGGACGCAGCTCACCGACACGATGCAGGAGACGAACGGGCTCCTCAACGCGGACCGGACGCCGAAGGAGCCGATCGAGCGGATCCGCCGCGCTGTCCTCGGAACGCCGGAACGCTGACACCGGAGGCGGTACGGCGGCCGTGCCGCGAGCTGACTCCGGAGCGTCTGGGAGGATCGGGCGCGTGACGGACCTGTTGGAGACGACCCGGGCCTCCGGACCGACCCGCCTCCGCCGGGCGGTGACGGCCGTCCTGGAGGCCCCCTCCAGCGGGTGGACCACTCCCCTGCTGCTGTGGCTGGCCTCCCGGGTGGTCAGCACCGTCCTGCTCGGGACCGTCTACCTGCTGGCGACCACGAACGGGTGGCACTTCGCCTCGTACCGGCGCGATCCGTCGTTCGCCACGTTCTCCGGGTCGTGGGACGCGTCCTTTTATCGGACCATCGCCGAGCACGGGTACCCGCACGTCCTGCCGACGGACCGGTCCGGCCACGTCGTGCCGAACCCGTGGGCGTTCCTGCCGCTGTTCCCCGGGGTCGTCCGCGCGGTGATGAGCGTGACCGGGGCCTCGTTCTGGGCGGCCGCTGTCCTGGTCGCGTCGGCCTGCGGTGCGGGTGCGTGCGTGGTGCTGTTCCGCCTCGTGCTCGCCGTCGCCGATCGACGCCGTGCCCGGTGGGCGACGGCGCTCTTCGCGTTCGGGGCGACCGGGTACCTGCTGCAGGTCGCCTACGCCGAGAGCATGTTCCTGCTGCTGCTGTTCGGGGCACTGCTCGCGCTCGTCCGGCGGCGGTACTGGCTGGTGGCGGTGCTCGGGGTGGTCGCCGCGTTCACCCGGCCGGGGGTGCTGGCCCTGGCGGTGGCGCTCGCCGTGCACCTCGTCGTCCGGTGGATCGCTGCCCGTCGCGCTGCCGGAGCGCCGGCCGGCGTCCAGCAGACGTTCCCGTGGCGGGAGCGGTTTGCGGTCGTCGTCGCGGGTCTGGTGGTGGCCGCGGCCGGGCTCGCCTGGCCCGTCGTCGCGTCGGCGGTCACCGGGCGGCCCGGGGCGTACCTCGACACGGAGCTGTCCTGGTGGGTCGGGTTCGTCGGCCGGGTCGACTTCACGCCGCTGACACCGTGGTTCCTGATGGCTGGACGGTGGCTCGGGCCGGCGGGGCTCGTCCTCGTCGTGGTCGTCCTGGTGGTCACGGCGTGGTTCCTCGGGCGACGTGACGTCCGGGCGCTCGGTCCGGAGGTGCTCGGCTTCGTGGTCGCCTACGTCGCCTACCTCGTCGCGGTGTTCCTGCCGCAGCAGAGCCTGCCCCGGCTGCTCATGCCCGCCGCACCGCTGCTCGGGTCGGACGTGTTCCTGGCGACCCGACGCCGGGCGGTGGGGTGGCTCGTGACGGGCGTGTGCCTGCAGGCCGTCGCTGTCGTGCTGCTCTGGTTCCTCGGGTTCCCCTGAGGGGTGCGGGCCTCCTGCCCGCCGCCGCTAGGCGTCGAACGTGTGGAACCAGGCGGTCCCACCCGGGTGCTGCACCGTGATCATCTCGTCGAGGTCCCGGTAGGGCCCGTCCTGGTTGTGGCTCGCCGACTTGATGCGGATGGTGCCGTCGGGCTCGGTGAACACCTCGGACACGATGGTCGTGTGGTCCGGCGACCCGTTCGCGTTCCAGTCGAACATGACGATGTCGCCGACCTTCACGTGCTGGCGCTCGTCGGACGTCCGCCGGGTCAGACCGAACGCCGAGGCGTTCTGGTCGAGCCACGGGTCCATCGCCGGGCAGTAGGTCCAGGTGGCCGAGTGCTGTGCACCGCCGGCTCGGTTGTACCAGTCGCTGCGCTGCTGCCACCCGCGGGCCTGGAGCGTCTGGTTCACGTAGTTCGCGCAGTCCCCACCGATCGGGTTCATCGTGCCGTACTCGGCCGTGTTGTAGTCCGACCAGTGCCGCATGGCGTACTGCAGCTGACGGTCGACGTCGGTCTTCGCGGCGTAGGCCACCGTGGTGGTGACGACCGCGGAGCTCGTGTCGGGCACGGCAGCGGCCGTCGGGGTCGGCGTCGCGGTGGCCGAGTCCTGCGTCGCGCCGACCTGCCCGTCGTTGGCCGCGCTGCCGTTGCCGTCGGACGTCTGGTTCGCCGAGGGGACCGGCTGCACCGCCGTCGTGAACAGTGCGACCTCCGCCGATCCGGCCGTGTACATCGCCTGGTGCGGGGCGGTGAAGGTGACCGTCGTCGCGGTGGCCGACACGTCGCGGGCCGCGACACCGCCGACCGTGACCCCCGCCACTGCGGCGAGCCCCGTGCCGGAGACCGTCACGGTGACACCGCCGGCGAGCGGGACCTCGGCGGGCTCCACGGACGTGGCCGTCGGCTTCGCGCCGGAACCCTTCGCCGGCCTCGAGGCGTCACCGGAGTTGGCGGCACCCGAAGCGCGGGGCGTCGAGGACCCAGCACCCGGGCCGTCGGACGAGCAGGCAGCGGCGACGAAGCCGACACCGGTGATGCCGGCGAGGGACAGGAGGGTACGGCGCGTGATCGGGGCAGTCATGACGCGTCCCAGGCTAGGCGACGCAGTCGTGTGATCGACCACCGACTCGGCGGACTCGGATCGGTCCCGCCGCGGCTGGTCAGGCCTCTGGCTGCTCGGGCGTCGGCTGGTGCGGCGTCGATGGCGCCACGGTGATGTTCACGAGCCACGTGATGCCGAACCGGTCCGTGACCATGCCGAACTCGTCGCCCCACGGCGCCTGCGTCAGCGGCTCGAGCACCGTGCCGGCGTCGGAGAGCGCCGCGAAGTACCCGCGGAGGTCGGCGGCGTCCGCTCCGTCGCCGGAGAGTGACATCGAGATGTTGTTCGTGTCCGACCGGCTCATCGACGACGGGGTGTCCGACGCCATGAGCACGTAACCCCGGGTGGTCTCGAGCTGCCCGTGCATGATCTTGTCCGCATCGGCGGGGTCCTGGACGGCTCCCATCTCGGCGAAGGTCCCGATGCGCAGATCGCCGCCGAACACCGATCGGTAGAACTTCAACGCCTGCCGGGCGTCGTCGCGGAAGCCGAGGTACGGGTTGAGTCGTGAGGTCACGATGGGCTCCTTCGTCCGGGGCTCATGGTGCCAGTGTGCCCCGGTCGCCGCAAGGACGGACCGCTCGCGAGCAGCCCGCCCGGTCAGGCCGACTCAGGTGCAGGAGACGTCACGGTCGATCGTCGTCTTCCCGAACGTGGTGACGTACTGGGCCATCGCGGTCTTGCCACCGGCGAGCCCGCGCGCGGAGCACGCCTTCTGCGCCGCGGCGAGCGTACCCGGGCCGATGGCGATCCAACTGCTGCGGCCGTACGCCGTGCTGGTCTTCGGGACGACGCCGGCGACGGTCGCCCACTGGCTGGCCGTGGAGTAGAACCCGATGGACTTCGCGCCGCCGCTCTGCAACCCGGCGATCATGCCCTCGAGCACGGTCCGGTTCAGGGCGGTGTCGGTCTGGTGGGAGAACTGCGTCTCGACGTCGATCCACCAGCGGTGGGAGCCGGGGTTCGCGACACCGCGCTTCGTCGTGTCGTCACCGCCGAGGGCGTACCCGTAGAGGAAGGAGCACGCCGGGCTGTTCTGCGGCTTCCCGCCGGCGCGGGTCGAGCACGAACCGTAGGGGTTCTTCGGTGCGTACCCCTTGAACACGTTCGACGTCGGCCAGGTCGAGGCGGCCGCGGCGGCGGGGTTCGCGAAGAGCACGTAGAGCTGGGCCTTCGGCTGAGCGGTCCCGCCGGCCGAGAGACCTGCCCAGGCGAGCTGGCTGCTGAAGCACGGGTTCGTGGTGTTCGCCAGGGCGGCGTTCACCCCCACGACACCGAACGCCTGATCGGTCGGCAACGACGAGCCGCACTGCGGGTACGACACGTCCGCGCCGGTGCCGACGCCGGAGGACCCGTCGACGAAGTAGCCGACCGCGTCCAGGTTGAGCGCCCCGCTGCCTGCCTTGGCCCGCGTCTGCACGGTGCCGGTCGGGGCGATCGGTACGGTCACCATCGCGGCGAGGGACTGCGACTTCGCGACCACCTGGGTCGTGGCCACGGCGGCACCGACTGCGCCGACGTGGAACCAACCGCTGGCGCTGAGCCCCTTCGTCCGGGCGGTCAACACGGCGGCTCGTGCGGTCGTCGGGATGCCGCCGGCGCCGACGACACGCACCCGCTGCACCGTCGAACTGACGGTGGTCGAGGCGACCCGTGCGCCGTCGGCGGGCACGAACACCAGACCGGAGGCCTTCGCCGACCAGTAGCCGACGACGGTGACCGTGACACCCGAGGCGACGCCGGAGGTGCGGACGTCGACCGCGCCGCTCGCGGGCAGTCGCACGGTCGCGGTGTTCGCGATCGACAGGCCCTTCGACGAGAACGCCTGGGTGACGGCGGCACGGTTCGACACGCCCTGCGCGGTGACGCTCACGCTGCCGGCCCCCGCCGGGCTGCTGACCCGGACGTCGAGGACCGCGGCGGTCGCCCCGACCGGCACGCCGGCCCGACCGGTGACGCGGACGGTGGTGGGTCTGGTCGCCGCGACGGTCCCGGAGAAGAGCGACGCGGGGGTCACCGGTGCGTAGGTGGACCCGCTGCTGCCGTACGACCCGGCGACGATGAGCGAGACCGTCGCCGTCCCCGCCGAGAGCACCACCTGGACCCGACCGCCGGAGACCGCCACGGTGGTCGCGCCGGCGACCGCACGGCCGCGGACGTAGTCCTGCAGGGGCGGACGGTCTGCGCTGCCGACCGGCACGACCGAGACGACGCCGGCTGCCGTGGGGTCGGCGACCTGCACGACGAGCGTCGCGGCGGTCGCCGTCGCCGGGATCCCGGGGAGTGTGACCGTCGTCGGCGTCGTCCGCACGGTGCCCCGCCAGACGGTCGGTGCCGCGAGCGGCGTGTAACGCCCGAAGCCCGGTGCAGTCGTCGCCGATGCGGTCGTCGCGCCCGTCGTCCCGGCGGTGGGGGCCGCGGCGGAGGCTGACGCGACCGGGCCGACGACGAACCCCGTCGAGACGACGACTGCTGCCGCGATGGTCGCGAGCGCTCGTGTGAAGCGGTGCATGGCACTCCCCTGGTGTCCGCCCGGGCCGGGCGCAGCAGGAGTCTAGGGGCCGGGTGTGGCGCGCCGACAGCCCCAGGACGAGACCTGTGGAGAGCCGGATGCGACGGCGGGAACACGTCAGGCCCGGAACCGGACGGTTCCGAGCCTGTGTGTTGCTACCTGGTGGAGCTAAGGGGATTCGAACCCCTGACCTTCTCATTGCGAACGAGACGCGCTACCAACTGCGCCATAGCCCCAAGTGCTCGACCACGATAGCACCGCGGTGCAGCGAACCCGAAATCGGGTCGCAGCGGTCGGGCGTGCCGCAACCGGTCAGACCGCGCGACGCCGACGCATGATCGCATCGAGGTCGGTCTGCCCGTACGCGTCGTCGCCGAGGACACCCATGCCGGCCCAGCGGCTGGGCGGGCCGGGGGGTGCAGCCGGGACGTCACGAGGAGCGGACGGGTCCGACCCGGACGCTTCCGCGGGCGACGACGAGGACCCAGACCGGGACACAGACGCGGGCGCCGCGCGGAGCCCGAGCCGCTCCGCGAGCCGCCCCTGGTCGTGCGAGGACAGTGCCGCCGCGGCGTCCTCGACGTCCGCACGCATCCGCGACACCCGCGCCAGCGACGGGTCGGACCCGGCCGCCCGGATCGCGGCCGCCTCCGCGTCCGCTTCGGCCTTCGCCTGCGCGACACGCTCCCGCAGCCGCGCGGCGAGCACGGCTGACGACTCCGGCGACGGCTCGGGCGCCGTGGGCGCCTGCACGTACAGCGGCTTGGGGACCGCCCCGGGCGTCCAGGTGCGCTCGGCCGGCGCTGCCTCGGGCTGCTCTGCCGACAGCGGCGGCGCGGGGTCCGTCCAGGTGGTGGCCGGACGGGAGGCCCGGCGCTGCTCCGGCTCGCCGGCTGCGGCCCGACGGCGCCGCGCGGTGGCGACCTGGTGCAGCTGCGCGAGCACCGCGGCGGAGCCGCCGACCGCGACGAGTCCGGCGACGGCGAGGATCCAGGCACCGGGTGCGGCGACGAGGACGACGATCGCCGTGAGGAGTCCGAGCGCGCCGAGGGTCGTGGCGCCGAGGCGCGAGCGACGCATCCGCATCGCGGTGAGTGCGGGCACGGACGACACCTGCTCGAGCACGGGCGCCTGCGCGGCCAGACGACGGGTGATCTCCCGCTGTCGTGCGGCTTCGTGGGCGCGGACGATGGCGGCGCGCTTGGCCTCTTCCGACCGGGCGACGCGCTGCGCCTCGGCGAGGGACTTCGCGTTCATCTCCACGCGGACCTCGTCGGGCAGTTCGGCGGTCTGCGCCAGGATGCGGAGGGTCTGCTGCAGGCGGATCGCGTTCCGCTCGGTCGCCAGGTACTGACGTCGCGCAGCCCATGCGGGCATCAGGTACACGACCCAGAGCACTGCCGCCACGAGCAGCACGACGCCGCCGCCCCAGGTCCCGAATCCCATGGGGCAACGGTAGGGGGAGCGCACCGCCGGGACGCCCATTGCCGGGAGCGTGTCGAGCGAGTCGCGACGGATCCGTCGAACGGGGGACGGGCCTCCTGCCCGGCAGCGGCGCGACGCGGACCGTCGGCCGCAGGCCCGGTCAGCCGCGCGGGGAGATGGGCAGCGGCACGGCCGCTTCGTCCCAGGCCTCGTCCGGCACACGGCCCGCGCCGAGCGGGACCTGCCCACGGACCCAGCGGTCCAGGACGCCGTCGCGGACCTCTTCGGCGACCAGGCCGAAACAGAAGTGGTCACGCCAGTCGCCGTTGATGTGGATGTACCGGCGGCGCAGGCCCTCGTAACGGAAGCCGAGCTTCTCGACGACCCGGAGGCTCGGGGCGTTCTCCGGCCGGATGCAGATCTCGAGGCGGTGGATGCCGACGACGCGGAAGCAGTGGTCGGTCGCGAGGGCGACCGCGGTCGGGGTCACGTTGTGACCGGCCGCGTCCTGCACGACCCAGTACCCGATCGACGCGCTCGCGAGCGAGCCGTACGTGATCCCGGACACGTTGAGCTGGCCGACGAAGCGACCGTCCAACTCCATGGCGAACGGGAGGCCCAACCCGGCCCGGGCGTTCGCCTGCAGTGCGCGGATGCTCCCCCGGACGTCGGAGGACGCCATGCCGGAGGGGTTCGTAGCCTCCCAGGTGCGGAGCCAGGAGCGGTTGCCGGCGAGCGCGAGGTCGAGGTCGCGGGAGTCACGGACCCGGAGGGGGCGGATGGTGACCCGCCCGTGGGTGAGGGTCGGGATCGTCGTCATCGCTTCTGGTTCCTCCGGGGTCCCGATCTGGTCGGGACGGGTGTCCCGTACGGGTCCGGGTGCACCGGCCCCGTACGGGATGGGTCGACTCATTCGCCCGCGTTGAACTCCTTGAGCCAGGACTTGAGGTCCGGCCCGAGGTCCTCGCGGTCCGAGGCGAGCTGCACGATCGCCTTGATGTAGTCGAGTTTGTCACCGGTGTCGTAGCGGCGTCCACGGAACACGACGCCGTACACGCCACCTGTCCATTCCTCGGCGCTCGCCATCTTCATGAGCGCGTCGGTGAGCTGGATCTCGCCGCCCTTGCCGGGCTCCTGCTTCTCGAGGACGTCGAAGACCTCGGGGCGGATGACGTAGCGGCCGATGATGGCCAGGTTCGACGGGGCCTCACCCTGCGCCGGCTTCTCGACCAGGCCGGTGATCTTCACGACGTCGTCGGTGTCGGTCGGCTCGACCGTGGCGATGCCGTAGAGGTGGGTCTGCGACTCCGGGACCTCGAGGAGCGCCACGATCGTCGCGTTCTTCTCACCCTGGACCTCGATCATGCGCTTGAGGAGCGGGTCACGGGCGTCGATGATGTCGTCGCCGAGGAGCACGGCGAACGGTTCGCGGCCGACGTGCATCTTCGCGCGGAGCACCGCGTGGCCGAGGCCGAGCGGGTCGCCCTGGCGGACGTAGTGCATGTCCGCGAGGTCGGTCGACTGGTTGACCTTCTGCAGCTTCTCGTGGTCGCCCTTCTTGCGGAGGGTCTCCTCGAGCTCCGACACGTGGTCGAAGTGGTTCTCGAGCGCGTTCTTGTTGCGCCCGGTGATCATCAGGACGTCGGTGAGACCCGCATCGACGGCCTCTTCCACGACGTACTGGATGGCCGGCTTGTCGACGACGGGGAGCATCTCCTTCGGCATCGCCTTGGTCGCGGGGAGGAAGCGCGTGCCCAGCCCTGCAGCGGGGATCACGGCCTTCGAAATCTGGAAGCCCATGCAGCGACCGTATCCGATCCCCATTTCCAGGGCATGTCAACGGATAGGGGGACAGCGAGATCGGCGGGAAACCGCATCGCCCGCGATCGCTACAATCGTCGCCATGACCGCCGATCTCGGGAACGAGAAGCGTGCCCTGCGAGCCGACCTCCGGCAGCGGCGGCGCAGCCGGACCTCGACCGAACGGGACGCCGACTCGCTGTCCCTGACCGCGACGTTGCAGCGGTTCGTCGAGGAGCGCCAGATCACCTCGGTCGCCGTGTACCTCTCCGCGCCCGACGAACCCGACGTGCGCCCCTTCCTCAACTGGGCGTTCGACCGGGGCCTCCGCGTGCTGCTCCCGGTCACCCGCGAGGACGGGCTGCTCGACTGGGCGGTCGGCGACGGCTCCTCCGAGCGCGAAGGGCTGTTCGGCATGCCCGAGGTCGTCGGCGAGGTGCTCTCCCCCCTGGCGATCAACGACGTCGACGCGATCCTCACCCCCGCGGCGGCGGTCGGCCACGACGGGGTCCGGATGGGATGGGGTCGCGGCTACTACGACAAGACCCTCGGGTCCATGGCGAAGCGCCCGCCCGTCTATGCTGTGGTGTTCGATGCGGAGTACCTCGACGAGGTCCCGCGCGAAGCCCACGACGAACCCGTGGACGGCATCATCACGCCGTCACGCATCATCACGTTCCGGAGCTGACGTGCCCACCTACTCGTACCGCTGCACCGAGTGCGGCAACGCGTTCGACATCAAGCAGTCGTTCTCCGACGACACCCTGACCGAGTGCCCGGTCTGCGGCGGAGTCCTGCGCAAGGTCTTCTCGCCGGTCGGCGTGACCTTCAACGGGGGCGGCTTCTACCGGACGGACTCGCGGCCGACGCCGAAGAGCGAGGGCGGGTCCGGGTCGAGTTCGTCCGGGTCCGGGTCAGGCGCGGGCTCGTCGGGCTCCGGCTCCTCCGGCTCCGGCTCGTCCGGCTCCGGCTCGTCGGGCTCCGGCTCGTCCACGAGCACGTCGAGCTCCGGCTCCTCGGGGTCGTCGACCTCCGGATCCTGACCGACGCCGCGCCTCCTGGATAGGTTGGAGCGGGCCGCTGCACGGTGGTCGTCCACGACAGAAGGGGGCCCGCGTGAAGGGCTTCAGGGAGTTCCTGCTCCGCGGGAACGTCATCGACCTCGCGGTCGCGGTGGTCATCGGCGCCGCGTTCACCGCGATCGTCACGACGATCGTGAACTCGCTCATCAACCCGCTCATCGGTGCCGTGTTCAACGCGTCGAGTCTCGACAAGGCGTTGATCTGGGAGATCCCGACCGTCTCCGGGGGTAGCGCGCCGATCCTGTTCGGCGCGATCATCGGCGCGGTCCTGAACTTCGTCATCGTCGCCGCCGTCGTGTACTTCGCACTCGTGGTCCCGGTGAACCACCTGAAGAAGGTGGCCTTCGACCGGGTGAAGAACAACGAGGAGCAGACGCCGCAGGACGTCCCGCCGACCGACGTCGAGGTGCTGCTCGAGATCCGCGACCTGCTCCGCCGTCAGGGTGGCGACGACGCAGCGGTCCCGACCGGCGGCGGCGCACACGTCGCACCGTCCGACACCTCCGAGGGTGCCGGCATCGCCGGCTCGACGAAGCTGTAGGACTCAGCCGCTCCCGCCGAGCGGTCACGACACCCCGCGGGCCCGTCGCCGACCGGTCACGACACCCCGTTCCGCCGGAAGGTGAACAGGGTGTTGTGACCACTCGAGGGTGGGCGCGCGGTGTGGCGGGCGTCAGCCGGACCTCCCGTGGGTCACACGACAGGCCGTAGCCACCCCCGCCGAGCGGTCACGACGCCCCGCCAGCGTTGCGCCGAGCGGTCGCGACAGCCCGCCGAGCCGGAAGATGAACGGGGCGTCGTGACCGCTTGGTGGAGGGACGCCGGGCGCGCCGGGAAGCCGGGCCGACGGCCAGCGCCTACGCCGGAGCGCGCTGGGTCCGGTGCTTCCGGGACATCTCGGCCGCGTACTGCAGCCCGGCCAGGACGTGGCCGATCGTCCCGAGCCAGACGAACACGAGCGCCACGTTCCGGATCCAGTGGTGGTCCACCGCGACCGACGTCGACGAGAACAGCAGCACCGGCAGCCCGACGAACAGCAGCGCCGACCGGATCTTGCCGGTCCACGTCACGCGCAGGTCCGGGTTGCCGCGGAACCACGCGCTCGACAGGGCGAGGAGCGCCAGGTCGACGGCCACCACGATCGCGACGACGATCCACGGCAGCAGCCCGACGAGCACGAGCGAGAGCACGATCGCGACGATCGCCAGCCGGTCGGCGATCGGGTCGAGGGCCTTGCCGAGCGCCGACTCCTGGTGCAGCCGGCGGGCCAGGAACCCGTCCGCCCAGTCGCTGACGCCGAGGACGACGAGCGAGGTCAGCGCCCATCCGGGGTGGCCGGCGACGACGAGCGCCACGTAGACCGGGATGAGGACGAACCGCACCATCGTGATGAGGTTCGGCCACGTCTGCCAGTCGGGCCGGGTCCGCCGGGAGGGCTCCGTCATCACACGCTTCCGTTCGGGGTTCGCTGACCCTCAGCGTACCGGTCAGCCCCAGTGCGGCGGTCGGTCGCGGAGGAGACGGTCGTCGTTCTCCCCCGTCCCGTGCCGCGGGGGCTCGGGTGACGGCGTCGGGTCACTGCCCGGGACGGGCGTCGTGGTGACGCGACGGCCGGACCGGACGAGACCACGGGTCGGTGCCGATGCGGTGTCGACCGCCACCCGCGGGACGGGAGGCTCGGCTGCGGTCGGCTGCGTGCCTCCCGTCCGCGAACTGGTCGCCTCGGGCGTCCACGCGCCGGTCAGCTGTTCCGTGGTCGGCGTGACCGGACCAGCGGGCCGGGCGGCCCGACGTGCGGGCCGCGATCGCCGATCGGTCATCGGCGTGCGGGCACCGGGGGGATCGAGATCTCCTGCGTGGCGCCGCGGTCGACGCCGAGCACCTGCGCGACCGTGTTCGCGACCCGGTCCGGGTCGGAGAACAGCTGGAACGCGTGCACGCGGACGTAGTGCCAGCCGAGTCGGCGGAGCACCTCGGGGCGGAGGCGCAGCGACTCGCGGAGCGACCCCTTCACCAGGGACGCGTCCGTCTCGATCGTCACGCAGACGCCGCCGTGCGCGGCGACCAGGCCGAGCTTGCCGCGGTGCCCGAGCGCGACCGGGATGCCGCGCATCTCGAGCCGACGGGCCAGGTCGACGAGCAGCGGGTCGGAGTCGTCCGGCACGTACTCGGCGGTGGTGCGGGCGCGGACCTCGGCCAGGATCTCGGCGAGGGCGACGGTGCCGTGGCCCATCCGCTCCGCTTCGATGTCGGACGGCTGGAAGCAGGTGACGATGACCATCGAGCGACGAGCGCGGGTCATCGCGACGGCGAGCAGGCGCTCCCCGCCGGGCTTGCCGAGCGGACCGAAGTCGCGGAGAACGCGGCCGTGCGGGGTGCGCCCGTAGCCGATCGAGAACACGACGCGGTCGCGGCTCTGCGCCACGGACTGCTCGAGCGTGGCGACGATGAACGGCTCGGGACGGTCACCGATGACGAACTCGGTGAGGTCCTTGTGACCCTGTGCTGCGGCGAGGACGGCCTGCTCGACCCGGACCGCGTGCTTCGCCGAGGCCGTGATGACCATGAGCGACTCGGTCGGTCGGGTACGGGCGTGTTCGATGACGTGGCGGACGACACGGTCCACCTCGGCGTCGACGCTCTCGACGGCACCGGACTCGGGGTCCGGCACGGCCTTGCCCTCGCTGACGTAGTCGAGCGCGATCGACCCGTGACCGAGGAACGACCCGGCCCACGGCAGGGACTCGATCCGGCCGCCGTAGAAACGACGGTTGACCAGTTCGGCCAGGTCCTCACCGCCGGCCCGGTACGAGCGGGTGAGCGACAGGGTCGGCAACAGCGTGGACAGCTTCGCCAGGGCGGAGTCGGCGTGCAGGGCGTCGAGGGTCTCCTCGTCGACCTGCAGGGCGCGGTGCTCCGGGTCGACGGCGATGCGGAACGGCGACGGCGTCTGGGTGACCGGGTCGCCGAACACGACCGTCTGGCGGGCCCGGCGGACGGCGCCGACGGTCTCGGCGATGGTGACGGCTCCGGCGTCGACGAGGATCACCGTGTCGAACGGCATGGTGTCCGCGATCTGTGCGACCTCGTACGGCGAGGCAAGCCAGACCGGTGCGATGGCGCGGGACAGGTGCGGTGCGGAGTCGTGGAGCAGGCGCGAGGTGATCGCGCCGTCCCGGAGCTGGCTCTTCAGCGCGGCGGACTCCTCCGGCCAGTCCACGAGCCCGACCTTCCAGTTCTCGGCGAGCTGCCACGCCAGGCCCTGGGAGACCCCGGCCGCGTGCGCGTCGTCGACGAGTCGGAAGTCGGCCTCGACCCGGTCGAGCATGTCGGTGTTCGCGCCGAGGAGCGCACGGTCGGACTCGAGCATGGTCTCGAGCGCGGACTGCCACCAGGCGAGCTCGAGCTCGGCGGGCACCTGCACGTCGGGGACGTGCCGGTTCGCCAGGTCGGTGAGGAGCGGCTCGAGCTGCAGGTCGCGGAGCGTCTGCATGAGCTCGGTGCGCTCCTGCAGGTTGTGCAGGACGTCGGACTCGGCGGCCAGCTCGGCGATCGTCGGTACGAGCCGCTCGATCGGCAGGTTCGCGAGCTGCTGGTCACGGCTGGTGCGGCCGAGCGGTTCGTCGAGGCGCGCGAGGTCCTCCACCACGTTCGAGAACAGCACCTGGACGTCCGCGATGCCGGTGGGCACCTCGGGGTTCACACCGGCGGCGACGTAGCGCTGCCAGAGGACGCGCTGCTGCTGGACGCGGGTGAGCGCTTCGTGCAGGTCGGACACGTGGACACCCGGACGGACGTACTCCCGCGCGAGCTTCTTCAGGCGGCGTCGGTTGGTGCTGGACATCGGCGCGCCCTCGCCCCGGGGTGCGGTGGCGGCGACGAGCTCGGACACCGACCGGTCGAAGACGATCGGCAGGAAGCGGTCGAGGGTGTCGCGGATCTCGGTGAGCAGGCGCAAGTAGATGCCGAGCTCGTTGATCGTCGTGAACTGCCGCATGTGCGTCGAGGCGACCAGGTCGTGCGCACGCTGCAGGAGGGCCGGCAGTGATCCGCCGTCGAGCTCCTGCGCCGTCGCGTGGGCGCGCTGGGCGCCGTCGCTCGAGCTGAACTTCGCGCCGTACCAGGGCGAGTCGTCCGGCCCGTAGCGGAACTCGCCCAGGTTGGCGGCGCTGACCATGGTCTCGGCGACGCGGGCACGGCCGGACACCATCGACACGACGGACTGCTTCGAGAGCCGGGCCGTGGTGGAGGGGGCGACGGGCAGCAGGGACAGCCGCGAGAGCTCGACCAGGCAGTCGAGCACGCTGACGCCGAAGTCCGGGTCGGTGCGGGTGAGGGCGCCGCGGTAGTCGGTGAGGACCTTGCGGAGCCGGACCAGGGCGTCGTCGACCTCGCGGAGGTTCGGACGGCTCGACTTCTCGTTGCGGGCGATGGCCCGGACGACGTCTCGGCGCAGGGTGCCCGGCGTGACGGCGACGCCCGGCAGGTGCACCTCGCCGAAGCGGGCGGCGATGCCACGGAGCGTGGCGCGACGGGGGCTGACCACCAGGACGCGCTTGTTCGCGGCGACCAGGCCACCGAGGGCGTTCACGATCGTCTGCGTGCCACCGGTCCCGGGCAGCGTCTTCACGACGATGGAGTTGCCGGCCGTGATCTGTGCGATCACGTTCTCCTGCTCGTCGTCGGCGTCGAGCAGCAGGGTGTCGGTCTCCGGCGAGCGCTCGTCCGACGGGGTCTGCTCGACCGGGTGGTACGACTGCTCGACCTGCCACTTGGCGCTGGGGTTGCCGGCGAGGGCGTCGAGCACGGGGTGGGCCAGGTCGTCGGTGTCCTCGACGAGTCCGGTGGCGACCTCGGCGAACGTCGACACGACGAGCCGGGCGTGCACGGTGAAACCGGGGATGTGTGCGGTGAGGCCGCGGAGGCGGTCGATCACCGGGTTGGGGGTGAACGAGCCGTCCTGCTGCGCGAGGGCGACGAAGGACTGCGCGTCGAGTGTCACACCGAACTGCTCGCGGAGCGCGTCGGACAGCCCGGGGTTGAGCACGGGTTCACCGAGCAGGCGGACCTCGAAGTCCCGGCCGTGGCGGCGGATCGCCAGCGGGCGGAGCAACACGGGTCCGCGGAAGTGCTCGTCCCCGTGCTGCCAGTCGGCGATGCCGATGCCGAGCTTCACCGCGTCGATCCCACGGACCGTGGCGAGCTCGGTGCCCTTCGCCTCGACGTGCCCGGCGGCGACGCGAGCGGCTCGGAGTGCCACCTCGTCGCGGATCAGGCTCGACAGCAGGGTCGTCTTGCCGGTGATGAACTGCGCCAGACCGCCGGGATGGGTCGTCGAGAGCTCGATGCGCCCGCGCGGGTGGTCGGCGAAGTGCACGAGCGGGCTGGTGCCACCGACGCCGGCGAGCTGCTCGCGCCAGGCGTCCCACGCGGGCTCGGCCGCGTTGCCCGCGGTCAGGCGCGGGTCGCCGAGGCTGATCGCGTGCGGGCTGGTGACCTGGAGTTCGGGGCGCAGTGCGGACCGTTCGTCGGGCAGGTCCGTGCCCTCCGCCGCTCCGCCGTCGACCGAGGCGTCGTCGTTCGTCACGTCGTCCTCATCGCCGGTCGTCCTGTCCACTCGCCACACACGCCCACTGTAGGCGGAAGCGCAGTGGCACTCCGGCAATGAGCCCGCGGTTCCGGGTTTTCGCCCGGTCACACCGTCGGCCACACCGAGCCCGGACGCCAGCGTGTGGTACCAACGGTGCATGGCCACCGACGACCGCCCCGCTCCGTCCACCCCTGCCGTCTCCCGGCGTCGATCGGTCCCCGCCGAGATCTCGCGTTCGTGGCTGCTCGTCGCCGGCACCGCCGAGGACCGGTTCGACGGTGCCACCCGCTCCCGCGCCGACCAGGTGATCCTGGACATCGAGGACGCCGTCGACCCTGCGGTGAAGCCCGCTGCCCGCGCCACGGTCGCCGCGTGGCTGGCGGGCTCCGGGGAGGCCTGGGTGCGCGTGAACGACGTCACGACCGACTTCTGGGAGGACGACCTCGAGGCGCTCCGCGGCCTGCCTGGCCTGCAGGGTGTGATGCTCGCGAAGACCGAGAGCCCTGCCCAGGTCACCGACACCTGGCACCGCCTCGGCGGCCACACGCCGGTGATCGCCCTGGTCGAGTCCGCGGTGGGGATCGAGGAGGCCACGAGCATCGCCAAGGCGCAGGGCGCCTTCCGCCTGGCGTTCGGCAGCGGGGACTACCGCCGCGACACCGGCACCAGCGCGGACACCCTGGCGATGGCGTACCCCCGCTCGCGTCTGGTCGTGGCGTCCCGCGTCGGTGACCTGCCCGGCCCGATCGACGGCCCCACGGTCGGGTCGTCGCACCCGATCCTCCGCGAGCAGTCGCAAGTCGCGGTGTCGCTCGGCCTGACCGGCAAGCTCTGCCTGGACACCGAGCAGCTGCCCGTCATCAACGAGGTCATCTCCCCGACGCCGACCGACGTCGCGTGGGCGCAGGACTTCCTCGACGACTTCGAGGCCCGTGGGCGGGTCATCCGTGACGGATCCGACCTGCCGCGCCTCGGTCGCGCGCAGAAGATCCAGCGCCTCGCCCAGGCGTTCGGGGTGGAGCCCCGGTAGGACGGACACATGACCTGGTCGAACGTCCCCGGAACCGGACCGCAGCGGCACTCTGAGGCAGAGCGTGTGGCGTGGGAGCAGGGTGCCACGTCGCTGTTCCCGCCGGGCAGGATCGCCGACCGCGTGTCGACCGTCCTCCTGCTGGCCGCCGGTGCGGTCCTCACCGTGGTCGCGGCCGTCGCCGGCGTCATCGCGGTCGCGTCCGCGGCGACCTCCTGCGGCTCGTCCGGAGTCTCCTGTGCGCCCGGCGGGTTCATCGGCGGTGCCGTCCTGGCCGTCGGCGGGGCCTTCGTCGTCGGCGTGGTCACCCTGGTGTTCGCGATCCGGGCCTGGATCCGTCGTCGCACGTCCTGGTGGATCGCCGGCATCGGGTTCGTCCTCACCGTCGCCGTCGTCACCTGGGGCACGGTGCTGTTCGCACAGGCCCTCGACCAGCAGGGCTCCGGCCGTGACGGAGGCGCCGGGACTGCGGAACTGCGGACCTCCTGACCTCGAGCGGTGAGCCCGCTGGACGCCGGATCCGCCGGCCGGCGCATGCTGGGCGGATGAAGCAACGAGTCATCGGAGACACGTCCGTCAGCGCCATCGGACTCGGCGGCATGCCGATGTCCATCGAGGGGCGGCCGGACGAACGGCGCTCCGTCGCCACCATCCACGCCGCCCTCGAGGCCGGCGTCACCCTCATCGACACCGCGGACGCCTACCACCTGGCCGCCCACGACGAGGTCGGGCACAACGAGGAGCTCATCGCGAAGGCCGTCCGGGAGTACTCGGGCGACACCTCCGCGGTCCTCATCGCGACCAAGGGCGGGCACCTCCGACCCGAGGCGGGCGCCTGGGCCCAGAACGGCGACCCGGCGTACCTCAAGGAGGCGGCGAAGGCCTCCGCGAAGCGCCTCGGCGTCGACGCGATCGGCCTCTACCAGTTCCACCGCCCGGACCCCGCCGTGCCGTACGCGGACTCGGTCGGGGCGCTCGCCGAGTTGCTCGACGAGGGCGTCATCCGCATGGCGGGCATCTCGAACGCCACCGTCGACCAGATCCGGGAGGCGAACGAGGTCCTCGGCGGTCGGCTCGCCTCGGTCCAGAACCGGTTCTCCCCCGTGTTCCGCTCGAGCGAGCCGGAACTCGAGCTCTGCGACGAGCTCGGCATCGCGTTCCTGCCGTGGAGCCCCCTCGGCGGCATCGGCGGCGCGGCGGACCTCGGCACGACGGCGGAGGAGTTCGCCGTCCTCGCCCGCGAACGCGACGTCACCCCGCAGGTGATCGCCCTGGCGTGGGAGCTGGCGAAGAGCGACGTCGTCGTCCCGATCCCGGGAGCGTCGCGTCCGCAGTCGATCCTCAACTCCGTCACGGCGGCCACCGTCAAGCTGCGGCCGGAGGACGTCGCCCGTCTCGACGCGTCGCGACCGGACCAGGCGGCGTAGTCGGCCGGTCCACCGGACGCACCACGGGCCTCCAGGCTGCTCGGCCTGGAGGCCCGTGGTGCGTCACCGACGTGCGTCGCGGCTCAGGACGCGCAGGTCGAGTCGAAGTCGGTACCGGCGGTCTGGACCGCGGTCGCGGAGTCCTGGAACGCCGACAGGTCGGCGGACTTCGGGTCCTTCGTGATCACCTCGAGACGGGTCACCATGTCGCCGTAGGCGCTCTGGAACGCCTCGGCCTTGCCCTTCACCTCGGTGTTCGTCACCGCGTCGACACCGTCGTCGATGCTCGAGTCGAGCTCCTTGAGCTTCGCGACCGCGGCTGCCGGGTCGGACTGCAGCTTCGCGGCCTGGGACTGCAGCCCCTCGGCGGCGGACCGGACCTTGCTCTCGAAGGCCTGGCACGCGTCCGCCTTGGACTGACCGCCCGAGGCACCGGCGGCCTTCGTCGGGGCGCTCGACGACCCGCCCGAGCTCGCACCGGTCGTCGCCCCCTGCGACGACGAACCCGTCCCCGTCGTGCTGCCGCCACCGGAACAGCCGGTGAGCAGGACCGCGGCGAGTGCGGCGGTCGCGAGGACGGTGAGGTGCTTCGTGGACATGGGATCCCCCTGGGTTCGCGACGTGTCCCTGATCGGACAGGTTCGCGACCGACAGTACCGACGGCTCCCTCCGGGCGGCCGGTCGCGGGACGGGAGCCGGACGGGCGGGCGCGTACGGTCGAGGGATGCGTGCGATCACGATCACCCAGCCCGGCGACGTCGACGTCCTGACCCTCGGCGAACTGCCCGACCCGGTCCCCGGTGACGGCGAGGTCCTCGTCGAGGTCGCCGCCGCCGGCGTCAACAACGCCGACCTGCAGCAGCGACAGGGGAACTACCCGCCGCCGCCCGGAGCCTCGGACGTGCTCGGGCTCGAGGTGTCCGGCACCGTCCGTGCCCTCGGCGTGGGCGTCACCGAGTGGGCGGTCGGCGACCGGGTCTGCGCGCTCCTCAGCGGCGGCGGGTACGCCTCGCTCGCCGTCGTCCCGCAGGCGCAGCTGCTGCCGGTGCCGGACGACCTGGACCTGGTGTCCGCGGCCGGGCTGCCCGAGGCGGCCTGCACCGTCTACTCGAACATCGGGATGCTCGCCGGACTTCGGCCGGGTCAGACCCTGCTGGTGCACGGCGGGACCGGTGGGATGGGGTCACACGCGGTGCTCTGGGCGAAGGCCCTCGGCGCCCGGGTGGTCGCGACCTCCGGTGGCGAGCGGAAGGTCCGGGCCTCCCGCGAGCTCGGCGCGGACCTCGTCGTCGACCACCGGGAGGAGGACTTCGTCGAGCGGGCGCTGGCCTTCACGGACGGTGTCGGCGTGGACGTCGTCCTCGATGTCGTCGGCCCGTCCTACCTGCACCGGAACCTCGAGGTCCTCGCGCCGAACGGCCACCTGGCGATCATCGCCGCGGGTGCCGGACCGGACGCGACGCTGCCGATCGGGCCGCTGATGCGGAAGCGCGCGACCGTCAGCGGCACGACGCTCCGGGCACGTCCCGCTGCCGAGAAGGCGGAGATCGTCGCCGCCGTCCGTCGGGACGTGTGGCCGTTCGTGGCGGACGGTCGGGTGCGACCGGTCGTCGACGCGGTGCTGCCGATCGGCGACGCGGCCGAGGCGCACCGCCGACTGGCGTCCGGCGACGTCATCGGCAAGCTGCTGCTCGCGCTGTAGCGGGGTCGGGGTCGGGGTCGGGGTCGGGGAGGTCGGCGAGGCCGCGCCCCGCTACGCCCGGACCCGCGCCAGGAACGTGCGGAGCGCCGGGTGCTGCGGGTCGTCGAGGACCGCCGCGGGAGCGCCCTGCTCGACGACCTCGCCACGGTGCAGGAACACGATCCGGTCGGCGACGTCCCGGGCGAAGTGCATCTCGTGCGTCGTCATGAGGATCGTCGAGCCCTGCTGCTTGAGTTCGGTGACGAGGTCGAGCACCTCGCCCACGAGCTGCGGGTCGAGCGCACTCGTGACCTCGTCGAGCAGGAGCAGCTCCGGGTCCGACGCGATGGCGCGGACGATCGCCACGCGCTGCTGCTGCCCGCCGGACAACCGGTCGGGGAACGCGCCGGCGAAGTCACCGAGTCCGATCCGGTCGAGCAGGCGGCGCGCGTTCGCCTCGGCCTCCGGACGGGAGGCCCGGTGCACCTTCCGCGAGGCCAGGGTCACGTTGTCGAGGACGCTCATGTGCGGGAACAGGTTGAACTGCTGGAAGACGACGCCGATCCGGGCACGTGTGGCGTCCACGTCGACGCGGGGGTCGGAGACGTCCTCGCCCTGCAGGAGCACCTGGCCGTCGTCGATCCCCTCGAGCAGGTTCACGGTCTTCAGCAGCGTCGACTTGCCCGAGCCTGATGCCCCGATGACGCAGATCACCTCGTGGCGGTGCACGGACAGGTCGATCCCGCGCAGGACCTCCTGGCCGCCGAAGGACTTGCGGAGGCCCCGCAGTTCGAGGACGGGAGCGGTCTCGTCGGTCACACCGCGCCTCCGATCTGTTCGCGCTGCTGCTGCTTCCGGGCGATCGCATCGGTGACCCGGATGAGCGGCAGGCTGATGAGGACGAAGAGCAGGCCGGCGACCAGGTAGGGCGTGAAGTTCGTCTGCTCCGCCTGGGCGATCTGCGCGCTGCGGACCGCGTCCACGGCACCGAGGATCGAGACGAGCCCGACGTCCTTCTGCATCGACACGAAGTCGTTCATCAGCGCGGGCGTGACCTTGCGGATCGCCTGCGGCAGCACGACCAACCGCAGCGTCTGGGCGTGGGACAAGCCGAGCGACCGGGCGGCCAGGCGCTGGGACGGGTGCACCGCCTCCATGCCGGCACGGAGCACCTCGGCGACGTACGACGAGTAGGTCAGCACGATCGCGATCGTGCCCCAGAACTCCGGTGCCAGGCGCGGGAAGACCCCGAGCCCGGGCAGGCCGAAGCCGACCAGGTAGAGCACGATGATGAGCGGCAGTCCGCGGAACAGGTCCGTGTAGCCGGTGGCGAGCATCCGCAGCGGGAAGAACACCGGGTTCCGCAGACCACGGACGACCGCGAGCAGGGTGCCGAGGACGGCGACGCCGATGCTCGCGAAGAACAGGATCCGGACGTTCAGCCAGAGCCCGAGCAGGACCTCCGGCAGGGTCTCCCACGCCACCTGCGGGTCGAAGAAGGACTGCTGCACCGCCGCCCACCCAGGGGTGTTGACGACGCCGAACCAGACCAGCGCGACGACGACCAGCGTCGAGACGACGGAGACGGTGACCGATCGGCGACCACGCTGCCGACGGTAGAGCTGGCGTTCGCGCTCGACCTGGCTCGGCGCCGGCATGACCAGCGGTGTGCCGGCCCCTGCGGAAGAGGTCATGCCCGCGTCACTTCAGGACCGGGGTGTTCGTCTCGGAGGACAGCCACTTCGTCTGCAGGTCCTGCAGCGTGCCGGCGTCGTCGAGCGAGTCGAGCGCCTCGTCGACCTTGCTGGTGAGCTTCGAGCCCTTCGGCAGCACGATGCCGAACTGGTCGCCCTCGCCGTCGGCGGGGAACTGTGCCGACACGGTGCCGCCGTCGACCTGCGAGGCGGCGATGTAGAAGGCCGTCGGCAGGTCGGTGACGATGGCGTCGATCTGACCGGACTTGAGGGCGAGGACGGCGTCGTCGTTGGAGTTGAAGACCTGCGGCGTCACGCCGAGGACGTCCTTGACGCTCTGGATGCTCGTCGACCCGGCGGCCACGCCGATGGTGTCCTTCTTCAGGGCGGCGACGGTGGTGTCCCCGGCGGCGGCGGACGACTTCTTCGTCACGACCGCCTGCGTGGTCGTGTAGTACGCGGAGGACATGTCGACGGCCTTCTTGCGCTTTGCGTCGATCGAGAACTGCTGCAGGTTCAGGTCCCAGTCCTTCGCACCCGGTGCGATGGCGCTGTCGAAGGTGCTGCGCTTCCAGACCACGTCGCCCTTGCTGTAGCCCATCTCCTTCGCGACGGCGTACGCCAGGGCGGCCTCGAAGCCCTTGCCGGACTGCGGCTCGTCGTCCTCGACCCAGGGCGAGTACGCGGGCTGGCCGGTGGCGATCGTGAGCTTGCCGTCGGTGACGGTGCCGGCAGCGTTGTCACCACCGCCGGACGAGCAGCCGGCGAGGGCGGTCGCGGCGACGAGGGCCGTGGCGAGGGCGATGGTCAGGCGGAGGGGTCGGGTCACGGTCTGGCCTTCGTCAGAGGGGAACAGGGCAGGAACCGAGTGTACTGGCCGTGGGATACCAACGGCCGCTCGACGCGGTTCCTGCCCCGAACGTGACGCTCCGGCCTCAGCGGCGCCGCCGCGCGTTGATGGCAGCACCCGTGTAGATGTTGGCCAGGAACAGCGCCACACCGGCGGACAACCCGGTCACCCAGCCACCGGATGTCGTCGGCACGTTCATGGCGAACACACTGCAAGCCACCAACGACGCACTGACCGGGATCGCGACCGGCAGCCGGAGCAGGAACGGGATGGACACGCGGTGTCCACGACGCTCAGACACAGCGGGGTGCCCGTGACCCGTTGAACGGGTAGACACGCAGCGACTTGCTCCCACGTCGGACTCCGTTGGTCGCGACCGCGAAGGTCACCCCGGTGGCCAGGATCACCGTGGCTCGTCGGGATCGCATCATGGTCAGGTCCTTCCGTCAGAGCCGGCTCGACCACCGGCCCGACGAACGGAGAACTCAAGACCTCCGCATGGCAAGCATGATGTATCAGTCGGCGAGGGTGAAGTCGTCGAACGAGAACCCGGGCGACACCAGGCAGCTGAGGAGCACCTCGCCCTCGTGCGGGATCGTCCGCTGCCAGACACCGCCGCGGGCGAACGCCTGTGCGTCGTTCACCCGGTCGCGCCCGGCATCCGGCCCGAGGGTGATCCGCGCGCCCGGCTCCGGCTGGTCCCCCGACCCGCCGAGTTCGAGCTCGACCGAGTCCGGCCCGTGCCACATCCAGATCTCGTCGCTCGTGACCCGGTGCCAGGCAGAGGCCTCGCCCGGGGGCAGGAGGAAGTGGATGAGCGTCGCCGCGGGTCGCTCACCCGCCGCGGTCTGCACGGTCGCGGGCGAGGTCCACGTCCGGACGTACCAGCCGCCCTCGGGGTGCGGCTCCATGCCGAGCGCGCGCGCCCGCTGCGGGACGTCGAGCCACTCGATGAGCTCCCCCGAGACGGTGCGGCGGGCGACCATGCCGGGGCGGGGTGCGGTGTCGGTCATCGGGACTCCTTGCTGGGGGTGGTGGAGGGGCCCGGGGTGACCCGGGCAGAGTCGGCTGCCCGGACGACCCCGCGGATGACGGTCGCGGCGGCACGACCGGCCCCGTCCTCGACGAGTTCGGCGAGCGCGTCGGGCACCGTGCGGGAGTCGACGTCGAACACGGCCAGGTCGGCACGGGCACCGACCGCCAGGTGTCCGGTCCGGTCCGGTCCGACCGCCAGGCCCATCGCGTGCGCCCCGCCGAGCGTCGCCGCCGCGAGCAGTCGCTCGTGCAGGTCCCGCCCGGAGTACCCCTGGGCGCGGGCGATGCGGTGCAGGGCGGTGACGTCGGCCATCGGGTCGAGGGACGGCGACGACGACAGGGAGTCGGTACCGACGGCGATCGGGCTGCCCTCCCGCAGGTAGTCCGCGACGGGCGGCGGGTCGAGTCCGATGACGGCGTTCGACCGTGGGCAGAGTGCGACCGCGGTGCCGCGGGCCCGGAGCAGCGCCCGGTCGACCGCGGTCATGTAGACGCCGTGCGCGATGTGGCAGTCGGGGCCGAGCACGCCGAGCCGGTCGACGAACGAGGTCGCACTCGCCCCGAACCCGAGGGCCCGCATCGCCCGGAAGGACGGCACGTTCGCCAGGTGCCAGTCCGCGCCGTGGCCGACCCCGGCGACGCCCTCGAACCCGGGGACCGGCTCGACGGCGGCGCGCTCCCCCTCGAACGCTGCTTCACCGAGGTGCAGGTGCAGACGGAGTCCCCGCTGCCGGACGATGTCGGGCAGTTCCAGGAGCGGCGCCACGTCGAGCGAGTAGGGCGCGTGCGGGGACAGCCCGGCGCCGGGGGTGGTCGGCATGCGTGCGAGTTCGCCGAGCACCTGGTCGCGGCCGTGCTGCTGCCAGGCCGCGTTCTCCCAGTCCATCACCTCCCAGTAGGCGATGCCGCCGAGGCCGGCGTCCTGGAGGGCGCTCGCCGCTTCGAGGTCGGTGACGACGTCGGCGATGCTCGTCACACCGGCGGCGATGGACTGCACGGCACCGGCCGCGGCTTCGGCCCGCCAGTCGTGCGGCTCGGCGTAGACGGTGTTGAACGCGGACGCCCAGTCCTCGAATCCGTCGTACTGGGCTCGCCCAACACTGGCCATGCCGGTGTACTGCAGGTGTGCGTGCGCGTTGACGAGTCCGGGCAGCAGCGCCCCACGCCAGCGCCGCTCGGTGAACGGGGTGCCGTCGAGCTGGTCGACCACCCAGGACCGTTCACCGACGTGCAGGATCCGCCCGTCGCGCACGGCCACCGCCCCGTCGGCGATCGGCGGTGCGGTCATCGGCACGACGATCCGCGCCGAGTGCACGGTCGTCGTCGAGTCGGCCACGACCGGCGTGCCCACCCGCTGGTCGGTCACGCCGGGTCCCCGAACCGTCGGGTCCGGACGTCCGGCGCACGGTCCACGGGCTGCGCCGTGGGCCAGGTCGTGCCGACCGGACTGCCGGGAGGCTCGACCACCGTCCCGAACGCGGCGAGCGCCGCGCGGGCGGTCACCGCGTCCACCTCGGGGTCGATCGGCACGACGGCCCGCTCGAGTTCGTCCCCGCGTTCGACGAGCATCCGCACCGCCCCGAGCTGTGCCGCGAAGGACAGGTCCATGATCTCGATCGGGTTGCCCTCGGCAGCGGTGATGTTGATGCAGCCTCCGCCGTCGAGCAGCAGCACGTGCGCGCCGTCCGGCAGGCTGACCCGCTCGACCTTCCGCCCGATCTGCGTCCGGACGGCTCCCGCGGCGACGGCGTCGCCGATGGCGACCTCCTGGTCCACCCCGCCGGCGACCGCGACGACCGTTCCGGGAGCGCACGCTCGCAACACGGCGAGGCTGATCGTGTCCGGCACCCCGGAGGCGCTCATCACCAGGTCGGCGTCGCGCACGGCCTCGGTGAGCGGGGCCACGGCGTACCCGGCGAACAGGGCCTGCAACGCCCGGACCGGGTCGGGGTCCGCGACGGTGACCCGGAACCCGAGTGCGCGGAGCACCAGGGCGACCCCCTCACCGACGTGGCCGTACCCGGCGACGACGGCCGAGCCTCTCCCCACCGGCACGGCCGGCCGCACCGTCGTGTCGAGGCCGTCGAGCAGGTCGAGCGCGGCGAACACCGTCGATTGTCCGGTGCCGTACCGGTTGTCGAAGAACGTCTTGGTGCGGGCGTCGTTCACGGCGACGACGGGGATCCCGAGTTCGCCACCCGACGCCATGACGCGCAGCGGACGGAGGCCGCTCGTGGTCTCCTCGGCGGCCCCGAGCATCGTCGGCAGCAGCTCCGGTCGTTCCTGGCGCACCAGCCGGATGACGTGCGACCCGTCGTCGAGGAGCACGTGTGGGCGGGTGTCGAGCATCGCGAGCGCCAGGTCCCGCTGTTCCGACACGGACGCCGTGCTGCTCGCGTGCACCGGGATGCCGGTGCGGCGGAGGACGTCCGCGACGGCGTCGTCGGTCTCGTCCGCGTGGGCGTAGGCGACGACCTCGGCGCCCGCGTCCTGCAGCAGCAGGGCGAGCACCGCGGTCTTCGGCTCGAGGAACAGGCTGACACCGATGCGGGTGCCGCGGAGCACGCCGCCCTGCCGGAGGTCGTCGGCGACCGCACGCGAGACGGGCATGGAGCGGCGGGCCCAGCGGATTCGGGCCTCGGCGGCGGGGTCGTCCTCGGGGTCCCGGCCGGTGGAGACGAGGAACACGTCGTCCGAGGTCGTCGGCACGCCGAGCACGCCGGGTCGGGCGAGCGCGGTCGGGCCGAAGGCGTCCTCGTCGACGGCGGGCACGTGGCGGCCGGCGTCGATGACGAGCAGCGTCGAACGGCGCGGGCGGTCAGCGATGGCCTGCTCAACGGCCGTGACCGACTCTTCCGGGGTGCCGAGGCACCAGAGCTGGTCCACGCCCGTCGCGTCGTCAGCAGGACGGGCGCCGAGCCCCGTCAGCAGGTCGTGCAGGACGGCCACGTCCCGCGGGTCACCGCCGACGATGCGGAAGCGCCGGGCCGCGAGGAGCATGTTCGTCACCCGGGCGGTGTGCCTGACGGCAGCGGAGGCCCAGGCCAGCACGGCCGGGTCGACGCGGGCTGTCGGGTCGGCGCGCGGCATGCGCCCATCGTAGGGCGCTGCGGGCCCCTCAGCGGAGCGGGTGCGGCGGCGGCGACCCGGCCCAGGCACCCAGCTCCGCGTACTGCCGGGCGTCGAGGCGCCGAGCCTGCCGCCGGTAGTGCAGCAGCACGCCGACGAGCACGCCGACGCCGATGACGGACACGACGGCGAGCCCGGCGATGTACAGCGTCGTCACGACGCCGGCGAGCGACGACGGCACGTACCCGTTCTGCGCCGCCGAGAACGGCGTCCCGGTGAACACGAACGCCAGCAGGGTCGAGATCGTCGAGTTCGAGTCCCACAGCCCGTGCAGCACCGACACGACCACGTACGCGACGAGCACCGACCACGTCCACCGGAACTTCGGCCGCCCGTGCGCCACCCCGAACAGGACGGCCCCGAGGATCGCGGTCCAGAGGACGTGGCCGACCGGGGACAGCACGGCGCGGGCGACCTCGGTCTGCAACAGGGACGACAGGTCGATGCCGCGGGTGGTGATCGCGGCGTTGAAGGCGTAGCCGGCGGACTCGAACGCCGAGAACCCGGCCCCGACGGTCGCACCGAGGAGCGCCCCCTGCCGAGCGGTCTTCGGGCGGACCCGCCACCCGACGATGACGAGCAGCACGCCCTTGACCAGTTCTTCGACGAAGCCGACGAGCAGGTACAGCCCGGCCCCCGGTCGCAGGTCGGACTCCAGCAGCGACGCCCCGAGCACCCCGAGGACCCCGCCGACGAAGAACGCGGTGATCAACTGCATGGTGCTGACCGTGCCGGTGACCCGTTCGATGACGAACAGCACCACCGTGAACGGCACCAGGAAGCTGCCGATCAGGATGATCGTCGGCACCAGGTTCGTGTTCTGGGTGGCGATGGTGACGATGATCGTCACCACCCACAGCAGGAACCCGCCGAGAAGGGTCTTCCACCACCAGCCGTGCCGGTGGTGCGGGTGTGCGACGACGTGCACATCGGTCTCGAGCGTCATGGACCCCATCGTGCTCCCGCGCACACGGAGCCGGTCACCGGGAATACGGAAGGCGCGGTGGACGTAGTGACCGACATGACTGACGAGACGTTCGACAAGGTGACCATGTTCGGCGCGGACTGGTGCCGCGACTGCCGTCGTTCGAAGGCGCTGCTCGACCGCCTGGGCGTGGACTACGAGTACGTCGACGTCGAGGCCGACCTCTCGGCGGCCGACCGTGCCGAGGCGATCAGCGGCCGCAAGAACATCCCCGTCGTGGTCCTGCCGAACGGCAAGCACTTCGTCGAGCCGTCGGACGCGGAGTTGCAGGGCGAACTCGAGGCGTCCGGCGCGCTCTGACCCGGCCGGCGGCTTCCCTGGGAGGCCGCCGAGCCGAGCCCGTGTTGACTCGGGCCTCGGCCCTGAGCTCGGCGAACTGTCGCAGCATCGGACCGGCCGCAGAACAAGGAGAACAACATGGGTGTACTCGGCACCATCATCGGCCTCATCGTCGTCGGCCTCATCGCCGGCGCCATCGCACGGCTGGTCATCCCGGGTCGGCAGCACATGTCGATCCTGATGACCATCATCCTCGGCATCGTCGGTTCGTTCGTCGGCGGCTTGCTCGGCTTCCTGATCTTCCGCCATGACCTGGCGGACGGCTTCTTCCAGCCGTCCGGCCTCATCGGGTCGATCATCGGCGCGATCATCGTGGTGCTCATCTACACGCGCGTCGCAGGTCGCGGCAACCGGCGCTGACCAGCGGCACGCCGGCGCTGACGCGCTGACCACACGACGGGAGGCCCGGTACCAACTGGTACCGGGCCTCCCGTCGTCATGTGCACCGGTAGTCCGGAACGCGCGCAGGCGCCGAGCGTACGGTCCACCACATGACTGACGCGAACGACACCCGTCGCCCGGAGCAGGACGCCGCACAGCTCGGCCTCGTCGTGGTCGGTGAAGCCGCCGCGCTCCAGTCCGGTGACGGAGCCGCGATGGACGCGAGCGAGGCGAACATCCGGGAGACCATCGACGAGCTCGTCGACGTGCCCCTGACCGACCGTCAGGAGGAGGTCATCGAGCGGCTCGCACAGGCCGGTGGCACACTGACGGCCGGACTCAGCGGCGCACTCGCCGCCCGGACCGGCAACAGCGTCGACGACGTCCTCGAGGGCGCTGCCCGGAGCATCCTCCGGCAGGAGCGCCTCGCCGAGGAGCGCGAGGACGCCGGCCCGCAGGACATCGGCCGACAGGACACCGGTCGCGACGACCAGGACGACCACCCGTCCGCCTGACGCCCGGACCGCCGATGGACGGACGGGAGGCCCGTCACCAGCTGGTGACGGGCCTCCCGTGTTTCCCCGGTCGTCTCCGCGACCGCGGCGCGAGGTCAGCGGCGCCACCACTCATCGAACGGTGTCGCCGGCACCTGACGCTTGTGCTCCGTGGCGCGGTAACGGGCCTCGATCGCCTCGGCGACCTCGACGGGGACGTCGTGGCCCTGCAGGTAGGCGTCGAGCTCGGCGTAGGTGAGGCCGAGGTTCGCCTCGTCCGTCTGGCCCGGCAGGTCGTCGAGCAGGTCGGCGGTCGGGGCCTTCTCGTACAGGCGGGCCGGTGCGCCGAGGTGCTCCAGCAGCTGGCGACCCTGGCTCTTCGTCAGGCCGGTCAGCGGGGTCAGGTCGACACCACCGTCGCCGTACTTCGTGAAGAAGCCGGTGACGGCCTCGGCGGCGTGGTCGGTGCCGACGACCAGGTAGCCGCGCTGCCCGGCCACGGCGTACTGCGCGACCATCCGCATCCGGGCCTTCACGTTGCCCTTGACGAAGTCACTCAGGGCGACACCGGCGTCCGCGGTGTCCTGGACGACCCCGTCGACTCCGTGCTCGATGTTGACGACGATGCCCGGGTCGGCGGCGATGAACTGCAGCGCGAGCTGGGCGTCGTCCTCGTCGGCCTGGACGCGGTACGGCATCCGGACGGTGGTGAACTCGGCAGCGTGTCCCTCGGCCCGGAGCGACTCGATGGCGAGCTGCGTCAGACGTCCGGCCAGGGTGGAGTCCTGCCCGCCACTGACGGCGAGGACGTAGCCCTTCGCGCCGGTGGTCAGCAAGTAGTCGCGCAGGAAGCCCACGCGCCGGGTGACCTCCTGCTCGGGGTCGATGGTCGGCTGGACGTTGAGGTCCGCGGCGATGGCGGCTTGGAGTTCTCGCACTCCCCCAGTATCCGCCCACGCCACCGTGATCCGCACGGGTTCTCGGCACCTGCTCGTGAACGGCATCCGGCCACTACGGTGGCCGTGACGACGGAGGTGCGACTGTGACGGACGGACGCCGCACCGGCCTGCTCGCGATCACGGTCACGTCGCTGCTCTGGGGCACCACCGGGACCGCGGCGACCTTCGCCCCGGACGTCGGCCCGTTGGCGATCGGGGCCGCGGCACTCGGGGTCGGCGGTCTGCTGCAGGCCGTGGTCGGCGCCCGGGTGCTGCATGGTGCGCGCACGCAGCTCCGGCACCGCCGCGGCCTCGTCATCGTCGGTGCCCTCGCGGTCGCCGTCTACCCGCTCGCGTTCTACAGCTCGATGCACACGGCCGGGGTGGCTGTCGGGTCGGTCGTGTCGCTCGCGTCCGCGCCCTTGGCCTCCGGGGTGCTGGAACGCGTCGTCGACCGACGCCCGCTCAGTCGCTGGTGGGTCCTCGCCGCCCTGCTCGGCGTCCTGGGCAGCGTGCTGCTCGGCCTCTCCGGACTCGACGACGCCGCGCGTCCGGCCGGGGAGACGCTCCTCGGGGTCCTGCTCGGGCTCGTGGCCGGTGCCGCGTACGCCGTGTACTCCTGGGTCGCACACCGCCTGATGGACGAGGGCGTCCCGCGGGCAGCGGCGATGGGGGCGGTGTTCGGCGGTGGCGGGCTCCTCCTCATGCCGGTCCTCGCCGTCACCGGGGCGCCGCTGCTGGCGACCCCGCAGGACCTCGCCGTCGGGGTGTACATGGCCCTCGTGCCGATGTTCCTCGGCTACCTGCTGTTCGGCCACGGCCTGACGACGGTCTCCGCGAGCACGGCGACGACGGTCACGCTCACCGAACCGGCCGTCGCCGCGGTGCTCGCCGTCCTGGTGGTCGGCGAACGGCTGACGGCGGTCGGCTGGGTCGGGCTCGGGGTCATCGCGGTCGTGCTCGTGGTGCTGGCGGTCGCCCCGACGAACGAGTCGGGCGACGCGGGCGACCCAGGGCGGCCGCCCGTCGACACAGGGTGGCCGCCGGTCGATCGGTCCTGACCCGCTGCCCTGGTCTCGTTCCGCGCGACCCGGCTGCCCGGGTCTCGCCCCGTGCGATCAGTGCTGCACCGAGAAGACGTTGCCGGCCGGGTCCGTGAACCAGGCGATGTCCGGCCCCATGTCGCGGGAACGCCCGCGGAGGACCTGGCGATCGTCCGCCCACTGTCCGCCGTCGATCGGCCGGACGCCGAGCGCTGCCAGGTCGTCGAGCGCCGTGTCGATGTCGTCCACCACGAAGTTGAGCACCGTGAAGGTCGCCGGGGCGTGGTCGGGCTTGCCGTACAGCAGCACCGGGACGTCCGAGCCTGGCAACAGGAGCTGCATCATCCGGCCGGGGACGAGGACGCGGACGTCCACGCCGAGGACTCCGGCGTAGAAGGCCACGGCAGCGTCGACGTCGTCGACGCTGAAGCCGCTGTAGGCGCTGGTGGGTCGGAACACGGGGCCTCCTCGTTCGGGTGCAGCAAGTGTGCACCGACGACGGTCCGACCGCACCAGCCGAGGCGTGCGACTGCTCGACGGCACGGAACGCCGAGCACGACCGCGACAGCGACATCGGACAGCGGACAGCCCGAGAACCGGCTGACCCGACGGAGCACGGTCAGCGCGCCCCTCCGGAGGCGGTGCCGCGGAGATCCACCCGGAGGCCCTCCGGGGTCTCACGCGTTCGGCCGCGCACCCGGAACACGCGCTCCAGCAGGTCCGGTGTGAGCACGGTCCGCGGTGCCCCTGCCGCCGCCACACGTCCCTCCGACAGCACCACCACGTGGTCGCAGTAGCGAGCCGCCATGTCCAGGTCGTGGAGGACGACCACGACGGTGCGGGACCCGTCTCGGAGCAGGTCCAGGAGCTCGAACTGGTGGTGCACGTCGAGGTGGTTGAGGGGTTCGTCGAGGACGAGCACCTCAGGTTCCTGCGCGAAGGCCCGTGCGATCTGGACCCGCTGTCGTTCGCCGCCCGACAGTCCGTTCCAGCGGCGTTGCTCGGTCCCCGCCATGCCCACCGCTGCCAGTGCCTCCCGGCAGATCCGGTCGGAGTCCGTGTCAGGACCGCCCAGGCGTGAGCGGTACGGCAACCGACCGAGGCGCACCACGTCGAGCACCCGGTGGTCGATCTCGGTGTGCCCCTGCTGTTCGACGAAGGCGAGACGGCGGGCCACCGACCGGCGCGGCAGCGCGTGCAGGTCCGCCCCGTCGAGCAGGACGGCCCCGCTGTCCGGAGGCGTGACCCCGGCCAGGCACCGGGCGAGCGTCGACTTGCCCGACCCGTTCGGGCCCACGATCCCGGTGATCGACCCGCGCGGCGCGACCAGGTCGACCTCCGCCAGGAGTCGCACGCCGTGGACGGAGCGCCCCACTCGTCGCGCCACGAGCACACCGGGTTCGGACCCGGCCGCGCGCTGGCCGGGCTCGGACCCAACCGCGGTCATGCGCGCTGCCCTCGGCGGAGGACCACCAGGAACGTCGGCACGCCGATGAGCGCTGTGACGACACCGACCGGGATCTGGTGCGGTGCGAACGCGAGTCGCCCGGCCAGGTCCGCGACGACGAGGAACACTCCGCCGGCGAGGGCGGACACCGGCAGCAGGAGGCGGTGGCCGGGTCCGACGAGCATGCGGGCGGCGTGCGGGACCACGAGTCCGACGAAACCGATCGCCCCGACGGCGGCGACGACCGCGGCGGTCGTCGCCGCTGCGCCGACGAGCACGACGACCCGCAGGAGCCGGACGTCGATGCCGAGGGCCACGGCGGCGTCGTGCCCGAAGACGAACGCGTCCAGCGCCGGCGCGACGGCGACGAACACGGCGGTCGCGACCGCGACCACCACGGCGCAGACCACCACCGAGGACCACCGCGCCGCCGCGAGGGACCCGAGCAGCCAGTACGTGATGCCGCGCGTCGCGTCCGCGTCACCCCAGGCCGTGACGACGAGGGAGGTCACGGCGGCGAACAACTGCCCGACGACGACGCCGGTCAACACGACCCGGCTGGTGCTCGCGGTGTCCCGTCCCATCAACGCGAACACCAGCGCGAACGAGACGAGCCCACCGACCAGCGCGCCGCCGGCCAAGGTGACGGATCCCGCACCGAGACCGAGCACCAGGACGAGGACCGCCCCCGTCGACGCACCGGACGAGATCCCGAGCAGGTAGGGCTCCGCGAGCACGTTACGGGTCACGGCCTGCAACACGCAGCCGCACACCGCGAGTCCCGCACCCGCTGAGGCCGCGAGCAGGACCCTCGGTAGTCGCAGTTGCCACACCACGGAGTCCGCGAGCCGGGGCAGCGGGGTGACCGGCAGACCGAGGTGGGTGCCGATCGACCGCACCGTGTCCACCCAGGTGATCGAGCCTCCGGCCAGTGCCACGCCCGCGACGACGACCACGACGAGCACGGCCATGAGCACCGGCACGACCACGGCACCGCGGAGCGCGGTCGGGCTCACCGGCGGGCGAGCACGACGAAGTCGTCGAGGTACTGCCACACCGGACCGACCTCGGTGAAGCCGGCGACCTCGAGTGCCGCGACGTGGAAGCCGAGGCTGAGTTCGGGGTTCGGCGGTCGGTGCTCGAACCGGCGCTCCCGCTCGGCGGCGAGCCGGCCGTACCGGTCGACCGCGGTGACCTCCGCGAACCACTGGTCCCAGTCGAGCGCGCCCGCCGCCCGGTCGGCCTGCTGGGTGCGCTCGTCGTCGAGTGCGCTGAGCTCGGCGAACAGCGTGCGGCCGTCGAGGTGACGGAGGTGGTCGGCGTTCAGCACCACACCACCCGGCGGCACGATCGACCCGAGGTCGTTGTAGACACGGCTGAGGACGTCCGACGGCAACCAGTGCAGGGCAGTCGAGCTGAGGACCGCGTCGGGGGTCGCGCCGTCCAGGCCCGCCGTCCAGTCGCGGTCCCAGAGGTCGGCGTCGACGAAGCGCACCGGCTGCCCGGCGAGCGCCGTCCGCCCGAGTTCGAGGAGCACCGGGTCGTGGTCGAGCGCGATGCAGGTGATGTCCGGCCGCCGGGCGACGACCCGCTGGCTGATCGAGCCGGGTCCACTCGCCAGGTCGAGGACGATGCCACCCTGCGGCACGACGTGGTCGACGACGTCGAGCATGATCGCGAAGCGTTGCTCGCGGTTGGTGATGTAGGCGGCCTGCTGGGCATCCCAGGCCGCGAGGAGGCCGAGCGCCTGCTCGGTCTCGGCAGGGGTGGGCGTGGTGGTCGTGGTCATCGTCGGTCCTCCGAGTACTCGGTCAGGGCGGTGGAGACGGTCTCCAGGGCGTCGATGCTCCGCACCGAGGGGTCGAGTTCCGTCGCCGGGACGGCGATCAGGTGGTCGTCACGGACGGCGCTGAGGTCCTTCGTGACGGCGTCGGACCGGAGCTGGTCGATCTTGTCGTCGGCGCTGTCGCCGGGCAGACCGCGGGACAGGTCGGCGACGACGATGACGTCCGGGTCGCGCTGCGCGATCTCGTCCCAGCTGGTCTCGCTCCACTGCGCATCCAGGTCGTCGAAGGCGTTGATCGCGCCCGCCACACGGCCCATGGTGTCGGCGAGCCCGTTCGCACCGGCCACCACCGGCGCCCCGTTGACCGAGGAGTAGAGCCAGACGACGGACGGTGCCCCCGTGTCCGAGGCTGCTGCCGTCACCCGCTCGAGGGTGTCCCGCTGCTCGGCGACGAGGTCGCGGCCCCGCTGCTCGACGTCGAAGACCCGAGCGATGTCGGTGACCTCGTCGAGGATCGCGTCGAAGCCGACCTCGTCGGGGACGAGCGCCGGGTCCTCGCAGTCGTTCGCGGACAGGTAGGCCGGGACGCCGAGGTCGATGAGTTCCTGACGACTCCCGGCAGCGTCGGACGCGAACGCAGAGGCGCGCATCGAGTAGACGAAGTCGGGGTTCGCCTCGCGGAGCTGCTCGGTGCTCGGGTACTGCTCGGCGAGCACCGGCACGTCGTCGTAGGCCGATCGCCACTCTGGGGCCACGGCGTCGGTGAGGTAGCTGGTCCCCACCATCCGGTCCTGCAGGCCGAGCGCCAGCATGACCTCGGTCGCGCCCTGCTCCAGGGTCACCGCCCGTTCGGGAGGCGCGGGAACGGTCAGCTGCATGCCACAGCTCGTCAGCGTGGAACCGGCCGACGGGGTCGTGGACGACCGACCGGACGCGGAGGAGTTCGCACACCCGGTGAGGGCGAGCGCCGCGACGACCACCGTTGTAGTGATAATGGTTTTCATGATCGTGACGCTAGAGGGAGACGGATCGGTCCGCCAAATCGCCCCGAGCGCGACGGCCGGTCTCAGCCTTGGCGCCCCTTGCCGCGCGGGTTCAGCTTGTTGATGACGAAGGTGCGACCGCGGCGGCGGACGACCTGCGCACCGGGCAGCTTCTTCAGGGACTTGAGTGAGTTCCGGACCTTCATGACGACTCCTTTTGATAATGGTTCTCACTAGAATAGTCGCCATGGACCGTTCCACGGAAGCCCGAGACACCGCCCGCCCACCAGCCCCGGCCCTCCGGGTCGCCCTCGTCAGCGGACTGGACCCGACGGAACGCGCCCGGGTCTCCCGGATGATCGCGGGAGTGCCGGCCGAGGACACCCCGACCAGCGACATCACGGACGAGACCGAGGACAGCGGGGAGTTCGCCCTCGTCCTCGCGGAGCGTGTGCTCGCAGCCGCTCATGCCGGCGCCACCGGCCGAACCGTCATCGAGCTCGATGCGGAGGCGGACGTGATGGAAGTGGGCTTCGTGCTCGAGGCCGAACTCGAGGGCCGACGCAACGAGGGCCCGCCGGCAGAACTACACGACCTCGTGACCGTGGCGCGGGTCCGAGACGTCCACCGCTGGTTGCTGTCGGCGGCGCCGGCCCCCGCCGTCGACTTCGTCACCGCCGAGTCCCTGGCGTCACAGATCGAGTTCGCCACGGTCGTCGTGCTCGCCGACGCAGCGGACGTGTCCCCGGAGCAGCTCCACAGCACCGTCGGCCTGGTGCAGCGCCTCAACCCGGACGCCGCCGTGGTCACGTCCGTCGCGACGGCGCGGCAGTCGACAGGATGGCCTGGAGGCCGGGGATGCGCCCGCCGCATCGGGCGGCGGATGGGGTGGACTCGAGCCCTCGCCGAGCCCGACCTCCCGGCAGCGTCCTGGAACGGGGTCGACGTCCTCGTGTTCCGGGACCCCCGACCGTTCCACCCGGACCGCCTGTTCGACGCGGTGCGGCATCGACTCGTCCCCGACCAGGTCGGCCGTGTCGCGCGATCGCGCGGGTTGGTCCAGCTCGCCACCCGCCCGGACCACCACGGCTCCTGGCGCAGCGCCGGCGACACGGTGTCCCTCGACCCCACGGGCATCGCGAGTTGGGATCCGGATGCGCCGGTCGGCCAGGAGATGGTCTTCTTCGGCGAGCACCTCGACCGCGAGGAGATCATCGCCGCCCTGCACGCATGCCTGCTCACGGACGACGAACTCCTCGCCGGCCCGACCATCTGGAGGCGGTACGGCGACCCGTTCCCGGCATGGCCACTCCACCACGACCACTGACGACCGCACCTGCACTCATCCGTGCACATGACGGAACCGGTCGAGCGGTCAGCCTTCGTGTCAGCTTCTGAGCGAACTTGTCAGCGCTGATCGGCCGACTCGAGCAGTTCAGGTGAGGAAGAAGGAGCAATCACAACTGTCAGTTCTTGACGGGCCGTGCAGCCCCGTCCTCTGTCGGGCCCGTCGCATTGCTCGTTGCGGGTGGCGTCGAACACCGCTGCGAGGGGCGGCTCCCGTCGCCAGCTCCACGCTCCACCTCGGCATGGCCATCGTCGGGAACCGCGGCCGCGCCAGAGATGGGCCCGCTGGCACCAGAACTCGCCGCGCAGTAGCAGACGAGGTTCCGCTGATGTCGCTGGGAAGCTCAGCGGGCAGACCCGAACGGCCATCGCATTCCGTCATGGAACTGCCCGTCATGAAAAGGCGGAGCCAATGCCCCCTACCCGTCAGGAGTCAACCGAACCTGCTCCAGCTTCGGTGGTCGCTCTCCGCCTGGCATGGACGGATCCTCCCTCTCAGTGCCCGTGCATCGGACGGGAGCAGGCCCAGATCAGTGAGCTTCGGCGGACGCTGCCTTCCGGTCGTGCATCGTGCCAGGCATCGTCGGAGCACTTGTCTGCAGTCTGCTGGTCGTCCCGCTGTCTTCGGACGCTTCGCGATGGGGCGCAGCGATCGCTTTCGGGGCGGTGAGCGTGGGAACAGGCATCATCGCGTTCTTCTGGATCGCGATGATGCTCGCTGCTCAAGGAGCGACGACGCCGTTCCTGGTCGTCCTTGCCCCGCTCGGCCTGGGAGTGCTCGTGTTCGGCCTCTCCCTACTCGTCCAGACGAGGATCGCCCAGTAGACGATCGCGAGCTCGACTAGTTCGAGGCTGCAGATTGCATCGCAAGTGTTTTCCGGAAGGCATCCGCGGTCCCTTCCACCAGGTCGGCGGGGTCGCTGGCCAGGATCCGACCGCTGTAGTAGCAGGCGACCGCCAGTTGCCCTGCAATGGTGGCAACGTCAACGGGGGCGTTCTGCATGATGAGCGCCTTCGTGAACTCGTTCGCGATGTACTGGTGCTTGACCGCTTCGCGCGCCCGCAGCTCCTCGTGCGCGTCGAGAAGCATTGTGTGCCGCCGGTACGTGGCAAGGTCCGAGATCGCTTGTGCGCAGAGTTGGAGGACAAGCGGTTCGAGCGCGCTCAGGGCGTCTCCGAGGGTTTGCACGGGTGGCGCGGGGTCCCAAAGAGCGGATGCAACGGTAGTGATCGCGTCGAACATGGCCTGCTCTTTGGCGAAGACGACTTCCGTCTTGTCGCCGAAGTGTCGGAAGAACGTCGTCCGGCCGACCTCGGCCCGTTCGGCGATGTCCGTGACCGAGACCGCGTCGAAGCCTCGCTCGGCGAACAACTCATCTGCGGCGTCGATGATCCGACTCCGCGCGGCACGCTGCTTCCGTTCGACCAGGGTCAGCGGGGTCGTGTCCGCTTCGGCGGTTGGCTCGGTCATGGCTTCAGTGTACCAACATGTGCCGGACCGGGTCCCAACTTGGACGGGGTGTGTTACGGTACTGAGTACCAACCAAGGAGGAGCAATGCTCTCTGCACACGATCGCTTCCAAATCTCCGAGACTCTCTCGCGCCAGGCGTTCGTGGTCGACGAGAACGCCCTGGATCAACTCGGTGAGGTGTTCACCCCCGACGCCACGTACGACATGACCAGTTCCGGGATGGGCGCTTTCGAGGGTCTGGAGGCCCTGCGAACCGCGGCGGGGCAGCTGTTCGCCTCCGGGCACGCACCGCTGTCGCACTTCGTGACGAACATCGTCATCGCGGAGACGGGCGAGTCGACGGCGTCGGTGCGGTCCAAGGGACTGATGATCATGGCTCACGGCGGCGTGCACGGCGTCGTCTACGACGACACGGTCGTCCTGCACGAAGGCCGCTGGCTGATAGCGAGCCGCGTCATCCTGCCCCTCCGTACGACATCCAGCGACGAGCACTGATGCGCATGGCGACGCTGGGCAAGGCACTGGTCACCGCGACCGCGGTGGCGCAGATGGTCGGCCCGTACGTGTTCGACTTCAACGAGACGCACATCTACAACGACTCCTGGCCTCCGCACGCGAAGTTCCACAACGCGCAGACCATGAGTTCCGGCGTCGCGTTGTCGATAGCGACCCTGGCGAACTTGTGGCGGCCGGGCTCCGGCCGTGTGGGCGTGGACGCTGCCGCGTTCGCGGCAAGCACCTACTGGCTCAGTCAGCTCTCGGCGTTCTTCTACCCGGGAACGGCAAGCGTGGACCCGCCCGGTGAGGACAATTGGCCGCAGCTCAAGTTCACCATCCCCATGCTGACCGTGATCGGCGTCGGCTGGTTCCTCGCACGCCGCGGGCTCGCTGGGACCCGGCAGCGATGAGGCGCCTGCAGTACCACCGCTACGGCGGTCCGGACGTCCTGGTGTTGGAAGACGCGGCCATCCCGCAACCAGGTCGACGCCAGATCCTTGTTCGCGTGCGTGCAGCATCGGCGAACGCCATGGACTGGAAGATCCGCAACGGCGAGATGCGGGTCATGACCGGCAGGAGGTTCCCACGCGGTGTCGGTCACGATTTCGCCGGTGTCGTCGAACATGTCGGAGAGGGCGTCACCCGCTTTCGGGTAGGCGACGCGGTCCTCGGCGCGGCGCGCTTGCAGCATGCAGGAGCGTTCGCGGAGTTCGTGATCGCCAACGAACGATCCGTCGCTTCCAAGCCCGACGACCTCTCCTTCGAACATGCCGCGACCCTGCCGGTGGCCGGCCTCACCGCCTACCAGGCGGTCACGGCGGCCGGCAAGCTCCGACCTGGACAGCGCATCTTCATCAACGGCTGCCTCGGCGGAGTCGGACGAATCGCCGTCCAGGTCGCACTCACGGCAGGCGCGACCGTGGCCGGTAGCTGCCGGTCGGGAACGGAAGCCGAAGCTCGTCACCTCGGCGTCGACCCCGTCGTCACGTTCGACACAGATCCTGTTCCGCGCACCGGCCGGTTCGACGTGGTCTTCGACACGGCAGGGACCCTGCCCTACGGCGTCGCACGCCAGATGCTCACCCTCCACGGATGCATCATCGACATCGTCCCCGCGGCATCGAAGTTCGCCCGCAGCGTCCTACCCGGCCCCTTCAAGGCGTTCATGGCCCGCCCCGACAGCGAGGACCTCCAGCGCGTCGCCGACGCCGCCGGACGAGGCGAGATCGTCACCCGCATCGCTCGTGCCGTCGCCCTCGACGACGCCATCCCCGCCCTCGCGGAGCTGGAAACCGCCCCCACCTCCGGCGGCGGAAAACTCGTCATCACCATCGACTGACCTGCGGGGTTCACCCGCGCCGCGTCGACGCTCCTCGATCGAGTACCCCGTTCGACACCATCACCCCACCTGGAGCTACAACGCATGGCCATCACTTTTTGGATCGTTGCCGGTCTCGCCGCAGTCGCCTTCTTCGGCGCAGGCCTGATGAAACTGATCCGCCCGGTACCGGCCCTCAAGGAAGCCGGCATGGGCTGGATCGAGGACTACTCCAACACCACCGTCAAGCTCATCGCCCTCGCAGAAGTCGTCGGAGCAATCGGCCTCGTCCTCCCCATCGCGACCCGGATCGCCCCTGCCCTCAGCCCCGTCGCCGGCGTCGCCCTGACCGTGATCATGGCCGGAGCGATCGCCGTTCACGTCCGCCGCAAGGAATCTCCCATTGCGGCAATCGTCCTGACCGCGCTGCCCCTCGCCGCCGCGATCCTCGGCTTCATTCTCGTGTTCTCCTGAGCCTGCAGCCGGTGTGAAAGTGGCTGTCGCAGACAGACAGCACTGCCGCGTCGGCGCAGCTCCACGATCTGGAGATCGTACGCATGTAGCCATGTACGGCCGCCCGTCAGCCGGTCGTCCACCGATACACGGCGGCGGCGACAACCACGACAACTTGCCCGCATCCTGCTTGACCTGGGGATTCCCGCATGACTGTCCCGCCAAAAGGCCCGGTGAATCTGGGGGGCGCTGAACGCAACACCGTCCACGTACCCGAGCAAGGGTGCGGCACTTTCCGTCGGGCGACGCCAGCGCGGGGTCCAGATCGTTGCACGCGTCCCGCTCGAACACGTCCCTGCCGAACGCCGTCTCCACCCCGACAACAAGCAAGCGCGCACGGCACGCTGCTCCTGACTCGCCGGGAGACGTTCGCTGACTGAGGCAGCACCGAGGAACGCCGCTCCGGCGACAAGTTGTGCGCGAAGGAGACAAGTTGTTCGCGCGGCGACACTCCGCTGTCGACGGACTCACTACTCGTCGCCAACTCCGCTCACGAGTCTCGGCGACGGCCCACGTGTCCCTGGATCTGACCGAACATCTTGTCGCCGTTTCACGGCGCTACGGCGGTCTCGATAGCCGATCGATGGGGAGGGACGGCAGCGTTCGCGCTGCCCGGGCGGAGTATCCCCGGGCGACGAGTAGCTGGTCAGCGGGGCGGTGCGGGCAGTACCGTCTCGACGAGATCCGCGACCAAGTTCTCAGCGAGCGGGCGACGCGTGACGAGGCACCACAGGACCATCGCGAGGAATACCTGCGTCACCGTGTCGACCTTGAGGTCGGAAGGAAGCGCGCCAGCCTCGATGGCCTGTTGCAGCCGTTCCGCAAGTCGCGTGCGGGCGACGGTCGTGATCCGGTCGTCGTAGTTCGCGGAGAGGTCAGCATCTTCTGCGACGGCTGCGACGATGGCTTGGAGTACCGCGGCCGCGTCGGGGTCGTCGTGCACACCGCCGACGGCCAGCATCCAGTCCGTGACGTCGGCACGGACGTCGTCGGTGACGGCGATGGGACCGACCGGGAGGATGCCACCTGCGGTGACCATCTCCGAAACCAGCGCCGCTTTCGTTGGCCACCATCGGTACAGGGTCTGCTTGCCGACACCAGCTACCGCGGCGATCCGCTCGAAGGACAGCGTGTCCCATCCACGGCTGGCCAGCTCGGACCGTGTCGCATCGAGGATCGCAAGGCGCGTCTCTTCATTGCGAAGTCGTCCTGTGCTCTTGGCCATACAGCCATCCTCGTGGTATTTCGACACTGACCGATGCGGCCAGCCGTAGCGTGGCGCTACTGAACCGAAACGCCGCCGTCGCTGGAGAGCACGGCGCCGTTGATGTTCACGCCGTCATCGCTGAGCAGGAACGTGATCGACGCAGCAAGTTCGGCGGGAGCGGCGACGCTGGGCAGCAGTGCGAAGAACGGTGCCAACCGCGCCTGGCCCGTCTCCGAGAGCTTCGAGGACGAGCCGATGTTCGTCGCGACCGCACCCGGGGCAACCGCGTTGACGCGCAGACCACGCTGCGCGTACATGAACGCCGAGGACCGGGTCAGGCCGAGGACGGCGTGCTTGGACGCGGTGTACGCCGCACCGGACGCGCTGCCGAGGAGAGCCGCTCCGCTGACGACGTTGACGACGGAACCGTGACCGGCTTCGAGCATGACCGGCAGCACGGCACGGGTGAGCTTGAAGGTGCCGTTCACGTTCACGCCCATCACGCGCTCCCACACGGCGTCGCTGGTCTCATCGAGCGGGGAGAAGTCGTCGGCGATGCCGGCGACGTTGGCGAGAGCGTCGATCCGCCCACCGGCGGCTGTGACAACCGCGTCCACGTCAGCCTGCGAGGTGATGTCGCCACCCACCGGCGCGATGTCGGCCTCTGGGAGTTCCTCGAGCAGGCCGGAGAGACGGTCAACAGTGATGTCGACCGCCACGACCCGGCCGCCTTCTCGTGCGACGCGCGACGCGGTGGCGCGTCCGATTCCGGATGCGGCTCCGGTGACGATGACGGTCTGACCGGAGAAGCGACCCGGGGTGATCTGCTCATCCCAGGTCGAAGCCTGCGTGGACTGCGGAACCACGTTCGTGTGGGTGTCGGGGGCGGTGGAATCGGACATGGGGTCTCCTGTCGACGGTGACGAGGGCGAGCTAGGTGACGGACGCCTGGCTTGTCGAGACAAGACGTCTCGACATCGAGAAATCGTACGCCCATCGCAGTGAAGGCGCGTCATGCGGACGCCTTGCGGGAGCGGACCGACCCTCGCGTCGCGTCGTGGACCGGACGTCCTACCCCCAAACCGTTCGGCGACAAGTAGAACGCGGAGGAGACAGGTTGCGTGCGCGGCGACAAGAGGGGCTGCCCTGCTGGCATCGACGAACGCGAGGACATCCCGTGGAACGCCACCACGATGGTGTTCATCCGCAAGAGCTCGTCATAGCGCAGCGCCGGTCAGTCTCAGCGGGGCACCCGCTCGTGCCTCGACGAGCCGACGTCGGACGCTTCTTGAACGAGCAAGAGGCGACGGTCCGTGCAGATCCCAGCGATCGCGCCCCTGCAAGTTCCGGGTGCAAGCGGCTCTCGATCCACTGACACGATGCGTGGATCACTGGCAACAAGCCTTGCGGCTCGACAGAACCGGGCGGACCACCGTGGTGCCCCTGGAGGGACTCGAACCCCCAACCCTTTCCTTAGGACGGAACTGCTCTTCCATTGAGCTACAGAGGCCGGCAACACCACTCTAGCGGGAGCCGCAGAACGCTCATCCGTGGTGCCGTCTGCAACAGACCCTGGACGCACGACAAGCTCCCAGCTAGCGTCAGCCGTGGCCCCCGGTCGGGGGCAGTCCCGGACCGAAGGACCAGCATGACCCTCCCCTCCACCGCGCGCCGTTCCGCCGCGGTCGCCGCCGTCACCGCGGCTGCACTCGCCTGCGCACTGCTCAGCGGCACGGCGGCGAACGCCACCACGACCGCCCCGACGACGACCAGCACGACGACGACCGGCACGTCGAGCACGGCGGCCAGCAGCAGCGCCACCAGCCGCGCCGACCGTCACCTCACCCCTCGGACCCACTTCACGATGGCGCCGGACGGCTCCTCCGGGAAGACCGAGGGCGGCGAGGGCATCCCGAACATCGACTCCGTCAAGAAGACGATCGCGACGTACTACGGCGACCCGGGCACCGGCATCGCCGACAAGGTCGACAGCCCGTACATCCGCGAGATGCGCTCGATCATCGAGAAGCAGACCCGGAGCCTGCAGCGCACCTACGACAAGGCGGTCCGGCACGGCGAGAAGCCGGCGATCGTCTTCGACGCCGACGACACCACGCTCGAGACCTACGACATGGAGGTCGCGGACATGCACTTCGTCTTCGACCCGTCCGAGCAGGACGTCTGGGTCCAGGGGCAGCGCTTCCCCGCGACGCCGTCGATGGTGGGCTTCGTGGCCGCCGCACAGAAGGTCGGCTTCACCGTCTTCGGACTGACCGGTCGGAACGACGACCAGAAGGCCGCGACGCTCGCCAACCTGGCGAAGGTCGGGTACTCGGGCTTCACCGACGACCGGTTCTTCACGAAGTGGACCGGCAAGGGTGCCTCGCAGCAGCCGAGCTACGTCACCTGCGCCACGGCGAAGTGCACGACGGTCGAGTACAAGGCCCTCACCCGCAAGCACATCGAGCAGGACCTCGGTTACGACATCACCCTCAACGTCGGCGACCAGTGGTCCGACCTGCAGGGTGGCTTCGCCGACGAGACCCTGAAGCTGCCGAATCCGACGTACTACCTCCCCTCGGCGGACCTCCCCGGCGTCCGTGAGCCGAAGCTCGCCCCCCAGACGCGCTTCCGCATGGCGGCCGACGGTTCGTCCGGCCTGACGCAGGGCGGCGAGGGCATCCCGAACATCGACTCGGTCAAGGCGACCATCGCCACGTACTACGGCGACCCCGGGACCGGCGTCGCGGACAAGACCGACAGCCCGTACATCCGCGAGATGCGGGCGCTCGTCGCTCGGCAGGTCCCCGTCATCGCGGCACAGTGCGCCGCCGCCGACCGACGGCACCGCAACCCCGCGATCGTGCTCGACGCCGACGACACCACCCTGTGGACGTACGACATGGAGGTCGCGGACATGCACTTCGTCTTCGACCCGACCGAACAGGACGTCTGGGTGCAGGACGAGCGTTTCCCGGCCACGCCGTCGATGACGAACCTGGTGTCCGTCGCCGAGCACTCCGGTTGCACCGTCATCGGCCTCACCGGCCGCAACGAGGCGCAGCAGGCCGCCACGATCGACAACCTGCACCGGGTCGGCTTCCCGCAGTTCGCGGCCGAGCAGGACGGCAACCGCACCTACTACACGAAGTGGACCGGCACCGGGACGTCCCAGCAGCCGTCGTACGTGCAGTGCGCGACCGCCAAGTGCACGACCATCGAGTACAAGTCGCAGACCCGCGCACACATCGAGTCGCGGAGCGGTGGCGGCTACGACGTCGTCGCGAACGTCGGTGACCAGTACAGCGACCTCATCGGCGGCTCCGCCGACCGGTCCGTGAAGCTGCCGAACCCGACGTACTACCTGCCCTGACCGGCACCGTCACCCTTGACGGACGGGAGGCCCGTGGCGACTCCGCCACGGGCCTCCCGTCCGTCTCGGCCTGCGTCGTGCGCCGTGACGCTGTCGGTCAGGCCGGGGCGGGCCCCCGGAAGGACTCGAGGAACCGGAGCAACTCCGACACGAACAGACCCGGCTGCTCGACCGGGGCGAAGTGCCCACCGCGTGGCGCTTCCGAGTACCAGACGAGGTTCGTCGTTCGCTCCAGCCACTCTCGCGGTGGTCGCACCAGGTCGACCGGGAACAGTGTGAAGCCCGACGGCACCTCCACCCGCCGGGCCTGCTCGCTCGGCGGCACCGCGGCGTTCGCGTGGTACATCCGCACCGACGAGCCGATGGTGCCGGTGACCCAGTACTCGGTGAGGAGCCCGAGCACGTCGTCCCGGGAGTACACCGACCACAGGTCGCCGTCGCAGTCGCTCCACGAGCGCAGCTTCTCGACGATCCAGGCGGCGAGTCCGGCCGGTGAGTCGGTCAGACCCACAGCGACGGTCTGCGGCTTCGTCCGGTGCATCGCCCCGTAGGCGCCCTCGGCGTCCCGCCACTCCCCGGCAGTGGTCAGGAACGTCCGCTCGGCGGCCGAGAGCTCCGCCGGGTCGCCCTCGAACACCGGCATGCCGGCGTCGACCCGGTGCACCGCGATGACACGGTCAGCGTGGTCGATCGCGAGCCACCGAGCGACACCGCTGCCGATGTCACCGCCGGCGACGGCGAACCGGTCGTACCCGAGCTGCGTCATGAGCTCGGCCCACAGCCCGGCGACGTCCCGCGAGCTCAGGGGCTGCGGGGGCATCGCCGAGAACCCGTACCCGGGCATGTCCGGCACGACGACGTGGAGCCCCGCGTCGACCAGGGACGGCAGCACGCGCCGGTACCGCCACCCGGAGTCCGGCCAGCCGTGTGCCAGCAGGATCGGCAGGGCGTCGTCGCGGTCCGCACGCTGGTGCAGCAGGTGCACGTCGATGCCGCCGACCGTCGCCCGCCGGCTCGGCAGCGCGTCGATCACCGCACGGTGCGCGGCGAAGTCGAAGTCCTCGGCCCACGAGGTGACGAGGACCCGCAGTTCGTCGACGTCGACGCCGAGGGACCAGCCGGCGCCGACGGGCGCGTCCGGCCACCGGGTCGCCCGGAGGCGGGCTCGGAGGTCGTCGATGGTGGCGTCGTCGAACCGCGCGCTCTCGCTCATGCCGGCACGCTACCGCCGACGGCTGACGCGTCGGACGGGAGGCCCGTGGTGCGGTGACCACGGGCCTCCCGTCCGACGGTCGGCGACGCCGCTGCCTACGCGGCCACCAGGTACTCGTCCCAGTCCGGCTGCGGACGCTCGATGCCGCGCACCACCCACGCCGACCCGTGCGGCGCCTTCGGCGGGAAGCGCAGCGTCCACCCCATCTCCCGCGGGGTGCGGTCCCCCTTGACGTTGTTGCACGCCAGGCAGCAGGCGACCAGGTTCTCCCACGAGTCCCGGCCACCGCGAGACTTGGGCTGCACGTGGTCGATCGTGGTGGCGTTCCGGCCGCAGTAGGCGCACCGGTTGGCGTCGCGACGGAGGACCCCGCGTCGGGACACCGGGATGAGCCGGGACTGCGGGATCCGCACGTACCGGGTGAGGATGATCACGGACGGACGGTCGAAGCTGACGGCTGAGCCCGTGACGGGGTGCAGGGTGTCGGCGGCCACGACGGAGGCCTTCTGGTTCATGACGAGGACCAGGGCTCGACGGAACGAGATCACCGCGAGGGGCTCGTAACCGGCGTTGAGGACGAGAGTGCGCATGGGTTCCCTTCCGACGTGCCTGGACGGCTTCCAGGCGGTACGGGTACCGGGTCATTCGGCGTCGAACAGGTCATCACGGCCACCGACTCCCGTGGCTGGGCGTCGGCCGGACCGCTCCGCCCGGAGGCGGTGAGGTCCGCAAACACGAAGAGCACCACCCGTCAGGGCAGTGCTCTGGTCAGTCGCGCGCGTGCCGAGGCATGCAGGCTGTGGTCGTCCGTATGTCGACATGCGCGCGCCGACCCATGGTGCGGGTCGTGCGTGACGTCGACATGTGGTCTCCCGTTCGGGTCGAGTCGAACCGATGGGTGCAGGCTAACCCAGAAACCGGCCCCGCACGAGAGGTGCGGGGCCGGTTCTGATGGTGTTCACACGGTCGACGTCCGAGCGTCAGGCCGGGGCACCGGAGCGGTGTCGGATCGTCAGATGCCGAAGCGGACGATGTGGTAGTCGCTCGTCCAGATCGGGCGGATCGACACGGCTCCCCCGGGCTTGGGGGCGTCCATGATCATGCCGTTGCCCATGTAGAAACCGTCGTGCGCTTCGTTGTTGAAGATGACGACGTCGCCGGGCTGCGCTTCGGACTCGGGGATCGTCGTGCCGGCCTGGTCCTGCAGCGGGACCGAGTGCGCCAGGTTGATGCCGTACTGGGCGTACACGTACATGACGTACCCGGAGCAGTCGAAGCCGGCCGGGGTGGCACCGCCGAAGACGTAGGGCGTACCGATGTACTGCTTCGCCGTGGCGACGACCGCCGGCAGCGAGAACGGGGTACCGGCGGCGACCGGCGTGGCAGCCGTCGCCGCAGCCGAGGTCGCCGTGGGGGCGGCGTTCGCGGTGCCGGTCTTCGCGGTGGCGAGGTAGTCCTCCGCCGTCTTGCCGTCGTAGGCGTACTGGGCGGCGGCCGCGGCGCGGGCGGCCTCGACCTCCTTGGCGTGCTCGGCGGTCTTCTCGGCGGTGAGCGTCGCGGTCGAGGTGGCACCGAAACCGTCACGCGAGGTGTCGGCCGCGCCGGCGGCTGCCGACACGTCGAACTCCTGCGACTGGGCGGCGACGAGCGACTGCCGGGCGGTCTCGGCAGTCGTGCTCGGCTGTGTGCTCGCGAACGCGGCGGGGACGGCCATGGTGCCGAACATCCCGGCGGCGACGGCCAGGACCACGGGGGCCATGAACCGGCGCTTGCGCGAGGCGGCGGTCGGCTTCGGAGTCGTCGTCGTGGCGGTGCGGGCGACGCCGAGGGCGCTGCCGGCACGGACGGGGGTGACGTGCGTGCGGGTGGCCGGGGTACGGCTGGCCCCCGTGCGGGTGGCCTGCGTGCGGGCCGGGGTGGACGCCGTGCGTGCGAGGGGGCGGCGGGTCGCGCGCTCCGCTGCTTCGCGTGCTGCCCTGCGGGTCAGGGGAGCCGCGGTGGCGTCACCGGTGTTCGTCGGGTTCGCGGTCGTCGAGTCGTCCGCGGCGGTTCCGGTGTGGGTCAAGGGGGAGTCTCCGGCGCCTCGTCATCACCCGCCAGGCGTGAGCCCGGCGTGCGCAACCCCATCCGTTCGTCATCGTTTCCGACTCAGGCAGGAGACGGGTTTCGAGACGTCCTGCCACGGGCCCCCGCGATCGCTGCTCCCGGGGACTCGTCGAGTGTACGGGTGCGTCGTCACCATGTCGAGATGAAACCGTGATCCGGTAACGATCCGGTGAAGAACCCCTGATCAGAGCCGAACAGCCTGCCCTGCCGTGTTCGCCGGCGAGCCTGTGGGTCCGCAAAGGGTATTGTACCCCCGGCGCGTACCCCTTATGGTTCGCCCTGGTCGATCAGTCGACGCTGATGTAGACGTGCTGCGCGACCTCGGTCGGCAACTCGATGCCCGAGTCCTCGCCCTCGACGCGGACCGACACGTACGCTCCGGCGCGCTGCACACTCGCCGTCCGCCCCGGCATCACGCCGGCCGACCGCAGCTGGTGCAGCAACTCCGGCTCGAACTGCACCGGCTCACCCAGGCGACGGATGACCCCGGTCGCCACGGCGTCGGTGTCGTCGGTCGCGGCGACGATGTTGCGCACGCCGTCGAGGAACCCGGCCGCCGTCGGACCGCCGATCTCGGCGAGCCCCGGGATCGGGTTGCCGTAGGGCGACTCCGTCGGGTTGCCGAGCATCTCCAGCAGGCGCACTTCCACCTGCTCGCTCATCACGTGCTCCCAACGGCAGGCCTCGTCGTGGACGAAGGCCCAGTCGAGCCCGATGACGTCGGCCAGCAGGCGCTCGGCGAGCCGGTGCTTGCGCATCACGTGGGTGGCACGGGAACGACCGGTGTCGGTGAGTTCGAGGTGCCGGTCCCCCGAGACGACGACGAGACCGTCGCGCTCCATCCGGGCGATCGTCTGCGACACCGTCGGACCGGAGTGGCCGAGGCGCTCCGAGATCCGTGCACGCAGCGGCACGATCCCCTCTTCTTCGAGGTCGAGGATGGTGCGGAGGTACATCTCCGTGGTGTCGACGAGATCGGTCACGGTCCGCCTCTCATGGTCCTGGCCCAGCCCGACCAACACTACTTGCTGGGACCGCCCGGCCGGCACCGACACCGTGCGCTGTGCGCGGACGCCGGACGCCGGACGCCAGGCGCGCCCCGACCCCGACACGCAGCCGCCACTGGCGCCGTCCCGTCCGGTCGGTCCACGCCGGGCAGCACCCCCGCCGTCGCTAGGATCGGTCCATGGCAGACATCGTCATCCCAGCCGACCTCCTCCCCACCGACGGCCGCTTCGGATGTGGTCCGTCGAAGATCCGCGGAGCACAGCTCGAGACCCTCGTCACCCGCGGCGCCACGGTCCTCGGGACCTCGCACCGCCAGAAGCCCGTCAAGGACCTGGTCGGATCCGTCCGACAGGGTCTCGCCGACCTGTTCCAGGTGCCGGACGGCTACGAGGTCGTCCTCGGCAACGGCGGTTCGACCGCGTTCTGGGACGCCGCCGCGTTCGGCCTCATCGAGCGCCGCGCCGAGAACCTGTCCTTCGGCGAGTTCGGGTCGAAGTTCGCCAAGGCCGCTGCCGCCCCCTGGCTCGAGGCCCCGCACGTCGTCGAGGCGCCGGGCGGCTCCCGCGCCGAGCTCGAGATCGTCGAGGGCGTGGACGTCTACGCCTACCCGCACAACGAGACCTCGACGGGCGTCATGGCCCCGGTCGTCCGCGCCGCCGGGGACTCGGGCGCGCTGACCGTCGTCGACGCCACGAGCGCTGCCGGCGGTGCCGCGTTCGACGTGGACCAGACCGACGTCTACTACTTCGCCCCGCAGAAGAACTTCGCCTCGGACGGCGGACTGTGGCTCGCGCTGTTCTCCCCCGCAGCGATCGAGCGCGTCGAGCGGATCGCCGCCTCGGGCCGGTACATCCCGGAGTTCCTGTCGCTCCAGAACGCCGTGGACAACAGCCGGTTGGACCAGACGCTGAACACCCCGGCGATCACCACCCTGCTGCTCCTCGACGACCAGGTGCGGTGGATGAACCAGTCCGGCGGTCTCGCGTGGGCCGACCAGCGCACGAAGACCTCGTCCGCGACGCTCTACGACTGGGCCGAGGCGTCCGAGTACGCAACGCCGTTCGTCTCCGACCCGGCGCACCGGTCGCAGGTCGTCGTGACGATCGACCTCGACGACTCGATCGACGCCAAGGCGGTGGCCGCGACGCTCCGCCAGAACGGCATCGTCGACACCGAGCCGTACCGGAAGCTCGGCCGCAACCAGCTCCGCGTCGCGACCTTCACCGCCATCGACCCCGACGACGTGCGGCAGCTGACGCGGGCGATCGACCACGTGGTGGCGGCCCTGGCGGCCTAGTCCACGCCCTCCCGCAACACGCAACGTGGGCGGCATCTCGCAGCGGTACTCCGTTGCGCGATGCCGCCCACGTTGCGTTGTGCGGAGGGGTCAGGACCGGTGGAAGCCGGGGTCGACCTCGCCGACGTCGAGCTGCTCGAGGTCCAGGTCGTCGTCGGGGTCGACCGGGCGGACGCGTCGGGTCCGACGGCGGCCACGAGCGGGCGGCGGCGGGACGTCGTCTTCGTCCTCGTCCTCGTCCTCGTCCTCGTCCTCGTCCTCGTCCTCGTCGTCATTGTCCTCGTCGTCGTCGGACTCGTCCTCGTCCGACTCGTCGTCGAAGTCGTCGTCCTCGTCCGACTCGTCCTCGTCTTCGTCCTCGTCCGACTCCTCGTCGTCCTGCGCCGCGCGGTAGTCCGCCAGCCGCTCGGACCACGGCACCCACTCCGGCGCGAGGAGCGACCCGTCGCCGGGCATCAGCTCGACCTCGAGGACGGTGGGCTCGTCACCGTCGACCTGGGCGATGCTGACGGTCCAGCGCCACCCCGGGTAGCCGGGCATGCGGTTCGCGAAGAGGACGGAGACGACGCCGTCCCCCTCGTCCACGGTGCCGACGGCGCTGCCGACGGTCGCTTCGGGGGTGATCTCGAGCAGTGCGCCGCGGGCGAGCTCGGTGAGGTCGGTGGTCATGTTCACGCGTCCAACTGGTCGGCGACGTGTCGCAGGATGGTGGCGATGCGCTCACCGTTCTTCGGGTAGCGGCCGCGCTTCAGGTCGCCGCTGATCCGGTCGAGTTCCTTCACGAGGTCCTCGACGATCACGGCCATGTCGTCCGCGGATCGCCGGGTCATCTTGGCGAGGGACTGCGGGGCTTCGAGGATCCGGACGGTCAGCGCCTGGGTCCCCTTCTTGCCCTGCACGACCCCGTACTCGAGCTTGGTGCCGGCCTTCACCGTGGTCACACCGTCGGGCAGGGAGGAGGCGTGCAGGAAGACCTGGTCGCCGTCGTCTCCGGAGATGAAGCCGAAGCCCTTCTGGTCGTCGTAGAACTTGACCTTGCCGGTGGGCATGCTGGGACTCCTCGTTACATGGACGGCCGCGGTGCGTCGGATATCCTGGGCCGATGGCCAAGCCGACCCGATCCACCGGGGACCCCCGCACTGCTGCGGAACCCCCGGCGACGTTCAATCGTACCGAACGCACGCTCGCGTTCATGGTCGGTGGGATCGTCTGCCTCATCCTGGCGTGCTTCATCGTCATGATCGTCGGGTGGTTGACGATGCAGCAGATCCCCGGCGACGGCATCTGGCCGGTCGCGCTCGGGGTCGTCTACTTCGGTCCGCCGATCGCGTTCGTGCTCATGCTCACGCTCCTGGTCGTCACCTGGACGCGCAAGGCCCGGCAGCACCTCGCAGAGGCGCGCTGACGTCCGCCCCGGACGCCGGCGAAGGACGATGACGACCACGACGGACCTCGCCGCACGACTGCGCGAGCTCCCGGACGACGCGCTCGAACGACTCGTTCTGGCACGCGCCCTCCCGACCGCCGCACTCGGCGAGTCCGGTCCGCAGCACATCGCGGACTTCTTCGACCTGGCCGAAGCACTCCGGACCGACGACGCGGTGGACGCCGCGATCGAGCGGCTCCCTCGCCGGGCCCTCGTCGCCCTCCGCGACGGCGGCTCGCCGGACGACCTCGCACCGGCGGTCGCACTCGGCCTGGCCGACGGAACGGGCGCGGTCGACGATGCGGTCGCCGCACGACTCGCCGCGCGCCCGGAACTCGTCACGGACGCTCCGGGAGGCCCGACCCCCGCCCGCCCCGACACCTCGGACCGCCAGTCGGTCGCCGACGACGACCGGTCCCGCGCTGCCGGTGCCGAGCACGCCTTCGAGACCCTCACGGTGCTGGCCGAGCTCCTCCGCGCCGCCGATGCCGGGTCCGTGCGGGAACTCGCGAAGGGCGGCATCGGTGCCCCCCTCGCCCGACAGCTCGGTGAGCGGACCGGGGCGGACGCCGCGGTGGTGTCGGACCGACTCGCACTGCTCGACCGTGTCGGAGCCGCGCATCCCGAGGACGGGTCGTGGAAGGTCTCGGACGCCGGACACGCCTGGCTCCGGTCCTCGTGGCCGGACCGCTGGGCGACGGTCGTGCACGACTGGCATGCTGCGCTCGACCCCGCCGTCGCCGAGGTCCTGGACCTCGCCGACGACGACCTCGGTGACCTGGTGTCGCTCGGGCGGTGGGCCTACCCAGCCGGTTCACGCTGGCTCGACGCCGCACTGCTCGACGCGGCCGGCACGGCACGGATCCTCGGGCTCGCGGTCGACGGTCGCCTGACCTCCACCGGCCGGGTACTGCTCGGGGACGACCCGGAGGCAGCACGCACCGCCGCCGCGGCCGACCTGCCCGGCACCGTCGACGGGGTGTACCTGCAGCCGGACCTCACGGTCATCGCACCGGGGCCCCTCACACCGGCCGACGACGACGACCTCCGGGCCGTCGCCGATCTCGAGGCCCCGGGCCTGGCGGCGCGGTACCGCGTCTCCGAGGACTCGATCCGCCGGGCACTCCGCGACGGACGCACCCGCGACGACGTGGTGGCGCTGTTCACCCGCATCGGTGCGACCGAGGTCCCCCAGCCCCTCACCTACCTGATCGACCAGGTGGCGACCCGTGACGGCAGCGTCGTGGTGGACCGCGGCGAAGGCGACCTCGGGTCCGTGCTGCACGGCACACCGGAGCAGCTCGACCTCATCGGGGTCGACGCCGAGCTCCGCCAGCTGGCGTGGGAGCGGCCCGACCTGACCACCCTCGTCACGAAGTACCCGCCGCACGTCGTGGCCAGCGCGCTCGAGGACCAGCGGTACCCGGCCGTGCTCGCAGCGGGGGCGCGCCCGGAGACGCGATCCGCGCCTCCCGTCCGGCGACGCGCACCGAGCCGGTCTCCGGAGCAGGCGGCACGTGCGCTCGTGGAGCGCCTGCGACTGACGACGGAACGCGGCGACGCGGAGCCGGAGCAGGAGTGGATGGCTCGGCAGATCGACATGGCGGTGCGTGGTCGGACGCCGATCCGCATCACCGTGCGGATGCCGGACGGATCGGAGCGGCCGTTCTCGATCGTGCCGACCTCGGTCGCGGCCGGTCGGGTCCGCGGGAAGGACACCGCGGTCGATGTCGAACGGACCCTGCCGCTGTCGCTCGTCGTCAGCATCGAGAGCGACGCCTGACGGTCGTGCTGTGGACAACCGGGTCACGCACCAGCTGCGCCGCCTAGGCTGATCCGTCATGAACGGACCGCTGATCGTGCAGAGTGACCGCACCGTGCTGCTCGAGGTCGCGCACCCTCAGGCAGAGGACGCCCGACACGCGCTGGCGGTGTTCGCCGAGCTCGAACGGGCGCCGGAACACGTGCACACCTACCGCATCACGCGGCTCGGGTTGTGGAACGCGCGCGCTGCCGGTCACGACGCAGCGTCGATGATCGACACGCTCGAACGGTTCGCGAAGTTCCCGGTGCCGCAGAGCGTGACGGTCGACATCGAGGACACCGTCTCGCGCTACGGGCGGCTCGTCATCCGGCGGGAAGAGCGCGAAGACGCTCCCGTGATCGCGAACTCCCCGACCGAGGAACTCGAGCAGCAGCCTGCGCTCGTGCTCACCGCATCCGACCCGGCGGTCCTCGCCGAGGTCGTGCGGTCCAAGCGGATCCAGCCCCTCCTCGGCGAACGACGCTCCGAGAACGCCGTCGAGTTGCAGGCGTGGGCCCGCGGCCAGGTGAAGCAGGAGCTCGTGAAGATCGGGTGGCCGGCCGAGGACCTCGCCGGGTACACGCCCGGGCAGCCGCACCAGATCGACCTCGACACCACCGAGTGGGACCTCCGGCCGTACCAGCACGAAGCGGTGGACAGCTTCTTCCAGCAGGGCTCCGGCGTCGTCGTGCTGCCCTGTGGCGCCGGCAAGACGCTCGTCGGCGCCGGGGCGATGGCGACCGTCAAGGCGACCACGCTCATCCTCGTCACGAACACCGTGTCGGCACGGCAGTGGCGGACCGAGCTCCTCCGCCGCACGACCCTCACCGAGGACGAGATCGGCGAGTACTCCGGCAGCGTCAAGGAGATCCGGCCCGTCACGATCGCGACCTACCAGATCCTCACGGCCCGCCGGAAGGGCGTCTACACCCACCTCTCGCTCCTCGATGCGCTCGACTGGGGGCTCGTGGTCTACGACGAGGTCCACCTGCTGCCCGCGCCGGTCTTCAAGCTGACCGCGGACCTCCAGGCCCGACGTCGTCTCGGACTGACGGCGACGCTCGTACGCGAGGACGGGCGCGAAGGCGACGTGTTCTCGCTGATCGGGCCGAAGCGCTACGACGCTCCGTGGAAGGAGATCGAGGCGCAGGGCTACATCTCCCCCGCGGAGTGCTACGAGGTCCGGATCGACCTGTCGCACGAGGACCGTCTGGAGTACGCGGCATCGAGCGATGACGAGCGGTACCGGCTGGCGGCCACCTCGCCGGCGAAGACCCCCGTCGTCCGCGACCTCATCGAGAAGCACCGCGGTGAGCAGATCCTGGTGATCGGGCAGTACATCGACCAGCTCGATGAGCTCGCGGCGTCGCTCGACGCTGCCGAGATCACCGGCGCGACGCCGGTCGACGAGCGTGAACGGCTCTACCAGGCGTTCCGCGAAGGCAGCATCGACGTGCTCGTCGTCTCGAAGGTCGCGAACTTCTCGGTCGACCTGCCCGACGCGACGGTGGCGATCCAGGTGTCGGGCTCGTTCGGGTCCCGCCAGGAAGAGGCCCAGCGACTCGGGCGACTGCTCCGGCCGAACAAGGACGGCGTCCCGGCGTCGTTCTACACGCTCGTCACCCGCGACACGGTGGACCAGGACTTCGCGCAGAACCGACAGCGGTTCCTCGCCGAGCAGGGGTACTCGTACACGATCCTCGACGCCGACCAGGTGGCGGCACCCGTCGCCTGACGACGCCTAGCCGACACACGAACGGCTCCCAGGAATCGGCCAGGGAACAGCCAGATGATGGTCACATGACCGACGGACCCAAGATCCTCATCGTCGACGACGAGCCGAACATCCGCGATCTCCTCACGACCTCGCTTCGCTTCGCCGGTTTCGCGGTGCGGGCGGTCGGGAACGGGGCACAGGCGATCTCCGCCGTGCTCGAAGAGGAGCCGGACCTCATCATCCTCGACGTCATGCTCCCCGACATGAACGGCTTCGGCGTGACCAAGCGCCTCCGTTCCTCGGGCTACACCTCGCCGATCCTCTTCCTCACGGCGAAGGACGACACCGAGGACAAGATCACCGGCCTCACGGTCGGCGGCGACGACTACGTGACGAAGCCGTTCTCCCTCGACGAGATCGTCGCCCGTATCAAGGCGATCCTGCGTCGCACGATGAACGACGAGGAAGACGCGATCATCCGCGCCGGCGAGCTCACGATGGACCAGGACACGCACGAGGTCACCATCGGCGAGGCGCAGATCGAACTCTCCCCCACCGAGTTCAAGCTGCTGCGCTACCTCATGCTGAACCCGAACCGCGTGCTGTCGAAGGCGCAGATCCTCGACCACGTGTGGGAGTACGACTTCAACGGCGACGCCGGCATCGTGGAGTCCTACATCTCCTACCTCCGTCGGAAGCTCGACCAGTACTCGGCCGAGCCGATCATCCAGACCAAGCGTGGCTTCGGCTACATGCTCAAGGCGTCCAAGGCCTCCTGAGTCACAGCTGACTGTCGGCGGTCGTCGGGTTCTCCCCGGCGGCCGCCGCTTAGTGTTGGGGAAGCATGCACGCGCGAATGACTCACTGGTGGGACGCGATCTCCCTCCGCACCAAGATCACCGGGATCACCGTCCTCCTGGTCGCGCTCGGCCTGCTCGTCGCCGGGCTCGGCACGATGACGGTGCTGAGCACGTACCTGATGCGGCAACTCGACACCCAGGTGACGACCACCAGCTCGCAGCTCGAAGGTCAGAACGTCAGCGACGGTGAGCAGTACTGCAAGCTGTCGATGGTCCTCGAGAAGAGCTCTTACGTCGCCGCGTACGACGGCGGCGGCGAACAGATCTGCGACACGCAGTCGCCGTCGCAGCCGGACGTCTCACACGTCCGCTTCTCGTCGGCGGCCTCCACGGCGGCCCCCTTCAGCCTCTACGACAAGCAGCACAACCACGAGTGGCGTGCCCAGGTCATCCCCGCGAACCTGCAGAACCTCTCCACCGGAGCGACCGAGACCGGCTACGTCCTCGTCGCGGTCTCCAGCGCCGGCACCGACCAGACCATCGCGCAGTTCACGGTCATCTTCCTGCTGTTCGGCATCTCGGTGATCCTGCTCGGGGCGATGCTCACACGCCTCCTCGTCACCGCCACCTTCGACCCGCTGCGCAACGTCGAGGACACCGCGGCTCGCTTCGCAGCCGGCGACTTCAACCAGCGCCTCGACGCAGACACCCCGAACACCGAGGTCGGCCGACTCAACCGGTCCCTCAACGCGATGCTCGAGCGGATCGACGACGCGTTCGAGGACCGTGAGCGCACGATCGACCAGATGCGCCGGTTCGTCGGCGACGCCTCGCACGAGCTCCGGACGCCGCTGGTGTCCCTCCGCGGGTACGCCGAGCTCTACCGCATGGGTGCGCTGCGCAAGGAAGAGGACGTCGCGCAGGCGATGGACCGCATCGAGAAAGAGGCCAAGCGCATGGGCCTCCTGGTGCAGGACCTGCTGCAGCTGGCCCGCATCGACGAGTCGAAGCCGCTCGAACTCGGACCGGTCGACCTCGTCACCATCGCCCGCGACTCCGCGCTCGACACGATGGCCTCCAACCCGGACCGCGAGATCCAGGTCCTGGTCGAGGACGCCCTGACCGGGGAGAACGTGCCGCAGGCCGTGCGGCCGATGAGTTCCTTCGGTGCCGCGGCCGACGGTTCCGGCAGCCCGGCCGCCCCCGCGTCCCCGTCGCTCAACACCACCGGGCCGATCGCGTTCTCGCGGCAGACGATCGCGCGTCTCCGCGCTCGTCGCACCCGGGCGATGAGCCTCGACACGAAGAACCCGACCGACGAGACGACGCCACTGCCGACGATCGTGCTCCCCAAGCGGCCGCCGATCGTCCTGGCGGAGGAGAACAAGGTCAGGCAGATCGTGACGAACCTGATGGGCAACGCCATGCGGTTCACCGAGCACGACGACCCGATCGAGATCGGCATCGGCGTGGACGACGAGCGCGAGATGGCGCACATCGACGTGATCGACCACGGCGAGGGCATCCCGCCGCAGCTGCGGGAGAAGATCTTCCAGCGCTTCTGGCGAGCCGACACCAGCCGCGCACGGGACACCGGCGGATCGGGCCTCGGGCTCGCGATCGTGTCGGGCATCGTGCACGCGCACCACGGGTCCGTCGAGGTGTTCGACACCCCGGGCGGCGGCGCCACCTTCCGCGTGTGGTTGCCGCTGCTGCCGCGCGAGGGCGCTCCCGCCACGCTCTCCTGACCTGAGGCGGCGCGCGGCCCGAGGTCGCACGAACTGCCGCCCGACCCCGTCCCGGGCAGCACTTCGTGCGACCCCGACGTCGGTCTGACGGCATGTCGAGCGACCTCGCGGGGAGCGCGACTGCTCCCCGGCCGGGAGGCTCTCCCTGCGCCCGCCGTCCAGGTCGCCGGAACTGCCGCCGGCGCCCGTCTCGGTCAGCACGTCGTGCGACCTCGGCGAGCCGGACCTCCCCCGCGTCGCAGGGAAGTCGACTCACTGAGCCGACGCAGAGCTGCGCGCGGGACTGCTTCGCCGGATCGCGAACGCCTGGCGGAGTCGCTCGAAGACCAGCGCCGGACGAGACGCGTCGAGGGCAGTGGCATGCACGACGAGCCATCCGTTGACGACGAAACCGTTGTCTCGCCGTTGATCGTGCTGGAACACTTCGCGGTCACGATGGTGGTCACCGTCGTACTCGAAGGCGATCCGGTACTCGGGCCAAGCCATGTCCACACGACCGAGGAACGTCCCAGAAGGGTCCTCGACGTCGATGTTGAGCACCGGCTCCGGGAATCCGGCGTCGACCAAGGCGAGCCGGAACCACGTCTCCATCGCTGACTCCGACCCGACGCGGACGAGTTCGATGGCGGCTCGGGCCACGCGGACGTGACGGTGCCCCGGACGGATCGATGCGGCGAGCCCGTCGATGGTGGTCAGAGCGCTCCTCCCGACGAGGTGGTCACCGACCGCGACCAGATCACGGAGCCCGAGCACGGAAGCGCACTCCCACCAGGCCTGTTCCGGGGTGCTGCACCGGACTCCTCGGACCGTGGTCATCGGGGCGTCCGCTCGGGCCCGGTGGCCGGTCACGCCCGGGCGGCGCATCAGCGGACCGCGGCCAGCCGTGGAGACGTGGTTCCGATCCTGTTCCCGCCCGGGCAGCGGTGCTCCCCAGAGGCACGCCGCCGTGGTGTGGCTGAAGAACTGGTCGGTTCCCAGGACGAGTGAGAGCGCCTCCACCAGCGTCCCCTCGTACCCGCGCCCGACGCGGACCCCGTGGACGGGTCGTTGCAGATCGCGGCGGCGAAGTCGTCCTGGGTCGAGGCCCGACGACAGCGCGTCGCCAACCCGGAAGGGCTGCGCGTCGAACGGGCTCGGAAGGGGTCGTGGCTGCACCATCTCGACAGTCTCGGGAACGCGGCGGCGGACCGAGCCGACGACTCCCGTTCCCTGTGGAGAACGACGTGACGCGAGCCTCCAGTGCAGGAGCCTGCAAGTCGCGCACTCGCGAGCCGCGCGATCGAGCGTTCCCGAGGTCGCGAGACGCGCCGCAGCCCGAGCGCCCAGGTCGCGATATGTGCCGCACGCCGCTCGGCCTGCCGGCAGTTCGAGCGACCTCGACGATCGGACGCCGGCCCGCCGGCCCGCCGGCGCCCCGGCCGGCGGCGCAGCCTTCAAGTCGCACAACACGCCACGGACTACTCGCCGAGGTCGCACGAAGTGCCGCCTCGGCACCCGGCGGGCGGCAGTTCGTGCGACCTCGGCCGCCGCCCACCTGCGCCGCCCGCCGCTGTCTCTTATACACAT